>JBIKIR010000080.1:0-4718 GCA_044361475.1 Luteolibacter sp.
GGTGCCACACCGCTGGTGATCACGACCTTCGAAGGCCGCCCCACCCACCTCGCGCCGAACTCGCTCCACCCGGACGCCAGCGGCACCGATGCCTTCGCCCAAGCCTCGATCCTCGACCTTTACGCGCCGAACCGCTCGCGCCAATTTCTGAAGTCCGGCAAGGCCGCCAAACGCGCGGATTTTGAGGCCACCCTCGCCGCTCTTGCAGCCAATCCCGAGGCCAAAATCGCCTTTCTCAGCGGCGCTGACGACTCACCGACCCGCAACCGCCTCCAGCGCGCCCTCGCCGCAAAGTTTCCCGACGCGAAGTTTTATCAATACGAGGCCCTCACCGGCGAGGCAGCCAAAGCCCTTGGCGATGGCGTGAAAATCGCCGCCGATTTCACCAAGGCCGACCGCATTGTTTCTCTCGACTGCGACTTCGCCGGCACCGACCCGCAAGGCCCGGTCACACCGTTCTTCGATCGCAGGAAACCCGAAGGAAAAGCCTATGATAAGGCACCCGACGCGTCCTCGATGAACCGCCTCTATGTGGTCGAGGCAGCCTACTCGCTCACCGGCGGCATGGCCGATCACCGCCTGCGCTCGGCACCGAGCCGCATCCTTCACATCGCCGGCCAAATCGCCCGCGAACTCGGCATCCCGCAAGCCGGCGGCGTCGATAAAGTGAACGACGCAAAAACGCTCTCCTGGATCAAGCCACTCGTCGCCGACCTCAAGGCCCACAAGGGCAGCTCGATGGTCCTCGCCGGATCACGCCAATCGGCCGCCGTTCACCACCTCGTTCTCGCGATCAACCTCGCCCTCGGCAACATCGGCGAAGGCAAGCCGCTCGTCGCCCTGCAAACGGAAGCCGCGGAAAAAGGCACCCTCGCCGATCTCAAGAAGGACATCGACTCCGGCGCAGTCGACACGCTGGTCATCACCACTCCGGCCAACCCAATCTACGACGCCCCCGCCGACCTCGATTTCCCCGCCACGCTGGCAAAACTCAAAACCAGCATCCACCTCGGCGAACGCACCGACGCGACCGCCCACGCGGCCACTTGGCATGTTCCCAGTGCCCATTACCTCGAGTCATGGACCGACACCCGCAGCGCCCGCGGCACCTACACGGTGGTCCAGCCGATGATTTTACCGCTTTATCCGGACTGCATCTCGGAAATCGAACTCCTCCTCGCCCTGCTCTCCGCCGATGGCAAATTGCTCAATGGTGAAGGCACGAACGCGGCCCCCTCACCTGCCTTCAACGCCGTGCGCGAGACCTTCACCGCCCTCGGTGATGCCAGCGACGTGGCATGGAAAAAACTCCTGCGCGACGGTTTCCACGCGGAGTCAACCTACCCACTGGCCAATCCAAGTATCAGCGCCTCAGCCGAGGCCGACATCGCCGCCGCCAACATCCTTACCGGCAAAGCAAGCGACCCAACCCCGAAGGCCCTCGAAGTGGTCTTCGCGACCGATGCCTCAATCTACGACGGCCGCTGGATCGACAACGCGTGGCTCCAGGAAGCACCCGATCCAATTTCAAAAATCACCTGGGACAACGCCGCCCTCATCGCTCCCAAAACCGCCAAGGAACTCGGCATCTACGACATCATCGTCAGCCCCGAGCCAGTCACCAAAGTCCTCGGCGTCGAAAGCAAATACGCCGATGTCGGACCCGACGGCGAGGCGAACCACCGCAAGCACCCGGTCATTTCGATCACCCTCAACGGCCGCAGCATCGAGATCCCCGTCATGGTCTCCTTCGGTCAGGCGGAAAACACGATCATCATACCGCTCGGTTACGGCCAAGGCACCGACAAGGACGACCAACTCGGCCGCAGCCCCAGCAACGCTTCGCATGTCGGTCTCGTTGGCGTCAACCGCGGCGTGAACGCCTACCCGCTGCGCGACGCCGCCACGAGCTACTTCGCCACCGGCGCCAGCATCTCCATCACCGGCAAACGCTACCCGATCGCCGTCACCCAAGAGCATAGCGCGATGTACGGACGCGCCCTCGCCCGCGAGGTTTCGACGATCGATTCGCACGACGACAAAGGCGGCTTCAAGCAACAGCTCTCCAACGTCAAAAAGCAGGGCAACGACTCACACGCCCCGCCGAATGTCTACCTCTACAAACCCGAAGACCGCAAAGGCGAGGCACTGATCAACGACCCGCTTCACCAGTGGGGCATGTCGATCGACCTCTCGTCCTGCATGGGTTGCAACGCCTGCCTCGTCGCCTGCCAATCGGAAAACAACATCCCGATCGTCGGCAAAGAACAGGTCGCAAAGGGCCGCGAAATGCACTGGATCCGCATGGATCGCTATTTCGCCACGCAAAAGGACAACGATTTCGATGCCGACAATCCGGCACTCGTTCCGCAACCGGTCGCCTGCGTCCATTGCGAATCCGCCCCCTGCGAAGTGGTCTGCCCGGTCAACGCCACGATCCACACCGAGGACGGACTCAACGCGATGGCCTACAACCGCTGCATCGGCACCCGCTACTGCGCAAACAACTGCCCGTACAAGGCACGCCGCTTCAATTTCTTCGATTACAACAAGCGCAACCCGCTCATCACCAACAACCTCTACCACGGCCCACTCGGCAAGAAAGCGGTCGGCGATCCGGACCACCTCCAGAAGAATCCAAACGTCACCGTCCGCATGCGCGGCGTGATGGAAAAATGCACCTACTGCGTGCAACGCCTCAAGGATTCGGTCATCCGCCAAAAGCGCGGCCAAAAACAGGAAGCACTCGTCGCCGGCAAACCGTCCACCGAAATGCAGGTCTCGACCTCAACCCTGCGCATCCCGGTCGATTCGGTAAAAACCGCCTGCCAAGACGCCTGCCCCGCCAATGCGATCACCTTCGGCAACCTGCTGGATGCGGAAAAATCCGCCCTCGGCCGCAGCAAGAACATCGAGCGCAACTACGACCTCCTCAACTACATCGGCACCCGCCCACGCACCAGCTATCTGGCAAGGGTCAAAAACCCGAACCCGGAAATGCCCGATGCCAAGTTCGTCGGCAAGGCCACTATCCACATGGTTTGATTTCAGCATCTCAGCTTTTCACCATTTCAGCATTTACCCACCATGGCATCCTCAACCCCAACCGCGAACGAAAGCCACCCGGAGATCAAACTCCCGGTACTCGAACGCGAACAGCTCATCCTCAACAACCGCTCCTACAACTGGATCACCGAGCGGATCTGCGGCGTTCTTGAAAACCGGCAACCGCTCCTCTGGTGGCTGCTCTTCATCCCATCCGCCCTCATCGCCCTGATCGGCGTTGGCGGCGGCCTCACCTACCTCGTCGCCAGCGGCGTCGGCGTCTGGGGCATGACCAACCGCGTCTTCTGGGGCTGGGACATCACCAACTTCGTGTTCTGGATCGGTATCGGCCACGCCGGCACACTGATCTCCGCCGTGCTCTTCCTCACCCGCCAAAACTGGCGCACCTCGATCAACCGCGCCGCCGAGGCGATGACGATCTTCGCGGTGATCTGTGCCGGCATTTTCCCGGCCTTCCACGTCGGCCGCGTGTGGTTCGCCTGGTTCCTCGCCCCGATCCCGAATGCCAACGCAGTCTGGCAAAACTTCAAGTCCCCCCTGCTCTGGGACGTCTTCGCGGTCTCGACCTATTTCACGATCTCCCTGATTTTCTGGTACCTCGGCATGGTCCCCGACCTCGCCACGATCCGCGACCGCTGCAAACCCGGCCTGCGCAAATTCCTCTACGGCATCTTCGCCATGGGCTGGCGCGGCGGCAACCGCCAGTGGAGCCACTACGAAATGGCCTACCTCCTGCTCGCCGCCCTCTCGACCCCACTCGTGCTCTCGGTGCACTCGGTGGTGTCCTTCGACTTCGCCACCTCGGTAGTCCCCGGCTGGCACACGACGATCTTCCCACCCTACTTCGTCGCCGGCGCGATCTTCGGCGGCTTCGCGATGGTGCTCACGATCATGGTCCCCGCACGCTTCATCTATGGCCTGCAGGACCTGATCACGATGAAGCACATCGACAACATGGCCAAGATCATCCTGCTCACCGGCACGATCGTTGGCTACGCCTACCTGATGGAGCTCTTCGTCGCATTCTACTCGGGTGCGATCTATGAAATGGACGCCTTCAAGTTCCGCATCGCCGGCCCTTACTGGTGGGCCTACGCCGCGATGATGTCGCTCAATGTGCTCTCGCCACAGCTCTTCTGGTTCAAAGCCTGCCGCGAAAACCTCTGGGTCATCATGGCCGTCGCCATGTGCGTCAATGTTGGCATGTGGTTCGAACGCTTCGTCATCATCGTCACCACCCTCGCCCGCATGTGGCTGCCCGGCGACTGGAAAACCTACAGCCCCAGCGGCGTGGAAATGATGACCTTTGTCGGCACGATTGGCCTCTTCCTCGCACTCTTCATGCTGTTCCTCAAATTCCTCCCCTGCATCAACATCGCCGAGGTGAAATGGACACTCCCGCAGTCTGACCCTCACCACGACGACAAGGAACACCACCCGGACCACGGCATCGCCAGCGAAGCCGCCTATCAGAAGGAATTGGTCTCCTCGAAATAAGTTTCACCCAACCATCACCCAACCTTTTCACCCGTGAGCACCACCCGCAAACGCGTCTACGGCTACCTCGCCGAGTTCAAGAGCGCCTCCGCCCTCTACAAGGCAGCGGAGAAAATCCGCGACTCCGGTTTTCGGAAATGGGACTGCTACTCGCC
>JBIKIR010000049.1:0-15683 GCA_044361475.1 Luteolibacter sp.
GTTCATGGAGGAACCGCATTCCAGCAACGAGAAAAGGCATGCGTCTTGCCTTGGAACGATCTTAGCCCATTGATCTCCGTTTTAGCCGGATCGTAGAGCCCTCCCCCATGTCGACTGGGTTGAGCATCCGGCTTCTGCAACGACGGAGGCGAAATGAATGAAACTGAGCCTGAAGGTTTTTCACTTGAGTTTCACTTTCACGGTGTGAATGCGGCCTTTGAAATCGAAGGAGACCTCTTAAAGGTGTGCTAAAAAATAAAAACAGACGGAATATGTCTCTCTATGCATACGTTAGCACATGGCAAGCGGAATGGCAAATCGGCCGCGATTCCATGCACTTTCAAACAACGCGGTGAGGTGACTTGGTTTTCGTTTCATCGGTCTGATTATTTTTTGGGGGGAGGTGCCCATAGCCGCCTCGTTGAAATTCGTTGGGTAAACCATATTCTTATGTGCGAACTCAACCCACGGCCGGTGGGGTGTATCCGTCCCGCCCTCCGCGTTGCTTCCATTCGCGGTAGAGCAGCCAGAAGGCCACGGCGCTCAGAGCCTGGAAGCCGGCTACCCAGAGCGGGATGAGGCGAAAGGCGTCGTCGGGATTCGGGGTTAGGTTTTTCAGCAGATCCAAGAACCCGCCGCCGAGAACACCTCCAGCCATCACGGAAAGCGAACGAACCATGGCATTGGCCGAGCAAAACTGCCCGTAGCGCTCCTGCGGCAGAATCTGCATGTAGGTCGGTAACTCGGACGCAAGGTAGAGTGCCATCACTGGAGCTGTGGCTCCGCAGGTCACGCACCAGATGAAAAAGGTCCACTCCGAGGGAACCCGAGTCAGCACAAAAACAATGGGTAGAATACTGAAAAACGGGAGCATCGTGGCAGCGATCCGCATCGTGCGCACGGGATGATACCGGTCGGAAAACACTCCGCAGGGGAACAACAAAACCGCCGTGACGATTCCCGCTGTTCCCAAAAACTGTCCCAACTGGGCCAGGTTCAGCCCGACCGATTGGGCGAAGAACACCTGGAAAACCATGATCGTTCCGCCCGCGGCTGAGAGCGCGACCCATGCATAAAAGAGCCAATAAAAACGCCGCGAGAACGATTCGATAAAGAACGTCTTGATGCCGTCAATGACATGCGAGCGAGACTGCGAGACTATCGCCGGGGGAGGCGGATACTCACCCTCCTTGACGTATCGACACATAAGATAGAAGACCACTCCATAGAGCAGCGCTGCGCCGGTGAAGATCGCCGTGAAGTGCGTCTCGGCATGGGGAAAGATAAAAAACGAAAACAGGCTGCTCGAAAGCGTTCCCACCACCCGGAATGCGGCCAAAAACCGTCCGAGAAACTCATGCGGCACCACATCGTTGAATAGGTAGTAATAGACCGAGGCCACGAACATGTTGAAAAACTGGAAGCCAACGGTGAAAACCCCGCACATGATCAGCGCCGCAAACCGCGCGTCAGACACAATCCCATGTTTGGCCAGAAACGCCGCAATCGGACCCGCGAAGCCAAGCAAAATCAAAAACGCGCACAAGAACGGAATGGTGAAGACAATGAACGGAATTCGCCGCCCCATCGGACTGCGATGTCGGTCACTCAAAAAACTCACTGCCGGACACACCGTCGCATTCAACAACCCCGGAATTCCCGTCACGATGAGCGCAATCACCCAACTCGGTGCTTCCAGATGCTTGAGCTTCAAGGGCAACACTGCGGGAAACACCGACTCCATGAGCGTGAAGCAGAAGTCGCCCCACAACAGCCATCCAATCAAAAACGCCAGACCCGGCAGCGTATAGGTCAACGTGCCGACGGAAAATGTCTTCGGACCCGAATCCAAGGTGGGAGAAGGTCCGCTCATTTCCGAAAAAGAAGTGGTCGATTCATTGCCCTATCTAAAGTGGACTCCTTTTCGTTGCCAGTCTTTTGTCAGGTTTGTTGATGTTTTTTGCGGGTCCTTGGGAGCTGGTTCGTTTTGTTTGGTTTCGTAGCGGAAGACTCGTAATGGAGCGTTGCCAGCAACGGCCGCAGCACCGGAAACCGCCGCTCCACCGCCAACCCGGAGGCTCCTGCCACGGAGGATGCCGACCCGCGCGGCACGGAGTTCCCCTCCGACAAATCCGTGCGCAAGGTCGCCATCCCCGTCACCCACGGCGAGGCCGCCGTCCTCGAAGCCACCCTTCGCACCGCCGTCTCAAGACTCATCGGCTGGTGAGTCGTGAGATCATAAAAATCCGTTGGTTCGCAATGAGCGTGTCTCGATGCAAGGGTCGGGGCACGCCCTATCGTAGCGGCGCTTTTCAAGCGCCATGCCGATTCTCACTGCCCGTGAAATGGTAGGACCAAATCGAAACGCCGAGCAGTGGTGTCAGTGAGCAAGTGAAAAGTTTGGTTGAGCGATCATTTTATTGAGAACGCTGAGCATTTTTCTCATCACTGCGACTAGGGCGACTTTTGCGGTTTTGCCAGACTGCGTGCGTAGTCTTTGATAAAATGCCGCCAAAATCGTATTGCTTCGTACTGCGGCAACTGCGGCCATGTAGAGAACGTGACGAACATTGGCGCGGCCGCCGCGAATGGAGGATTTGCCTTTGAAATTGCCGCTTTGCTTGGGATGGGGAGCAACACCGACCAAGCAGGCGAGGGTTTTATCGCCGACTTTGCCTAACTCGGGAACATGCGCGAGGACTGGAAGAAGCAAAACGACAGGCTGATCTCGGCACTCGATAAGATCGACCCGCAGTGAGTTGACACGGCCACCATCGGCGTGAAGACACTCAGAATCCTCAGCTACATCGGCAAGGTCAGCGGCTTCGTTACCGCACTTGGTTCCATCCCGTTTGTTGATCCCAAGCTCGGCATCATCATCTTTGCCGCCGCTTCAATCATCAAGGATACCACCAACAGGATTGGGGACATCGTTGATGACGGCAAATCCAATCAAAGCTTCAACGGGTGAGGCCTACTTGCCTTGTTTGCCACGACCTTTTGGAGCCTCTTTCTTGGCGCTCTTTTTAGCGAGGGCGAAGGGTCCGGTCTTATCTCCGCCAGCCTCAAACCACTGGTTAATCGCCAAACGCATCACTGCCGCATGCGATAGGGCCATGGATTTGGAAATGGCATCAATGCGGGCAGTTAAGTCCGCAGGAAATCTCACGGGCGTCGGTGTCATTCTGTCGTCGCTCATACCCCAAACTTGAACCTCCGCGCCTCACGCGCAAGCAAAACTCCCTATAAATCAGCCCCCATGAACCAATCTCAGATCATTGAGCTACAGCGGCGTATAGGCACCAGCCCAGACGGCTACTGGGGCCCGAAGTCGATCGCTGCCTGCCAGCGTCATCTCAAGGCCCTGATGCCGATGGGAGGCGTATGGCCATCGCCCGAAGACGGCGCCATGGTTCGTTTCTTTGGTCGCCCAGGGGATGAGAGCAATCTGGTCAGCCTCGATGTCACCGGACTCGGCGTGAAGTATGTCGGAAAGGCCGTGCGATCTATCCGATGCCACGAGCTGGTGGCGGACTCGCTAGGCCGGATCCTGCGCCGGATCTCAGACGGCCCCCATCGGGGAGTTTTGACGAAATACGCCGGTTGCTACAACCCACGCCCCATGCGTGGCGGCAACCGCCCATCAAAGCATTCGTGGGGAGCTGCCATCGACATGGACCCAGACCACAACGGCCTCAAGACATCATGGCCAGTCGCTGCCACCATGCCGATCGAGGTGATGGAGGAATTTGCCCGCGAAGGCTGGATCGGCCTCGGCTGGCAAATCGGCCGCGATTCCATGCACTTTCAGCCGACGCGGTGAGGTGCTAGCTTCTGGGAATTGACGATCTAGTCTGTCGATAATGTGGTGGAATTTTGCATGTAGGCGAAAGGGCTTGCGTGGGTTATGAATGCATTGTACATGATGCACGGCTATTCCAAAAATAGTTAAAAGCCGTTTAAGCGTAAAAGATGGCATTTTATTACAGGTGTAAACGTCACTTGAAAATTACTGCTGCAAAATCAAAATTTTAATTTATGTACCCGCCACTTACAGTGTGCTAAGGAAAATAAAATGAATATGAAAACGACTGCTTGCTTAAAGTGCGGATCTTACATGAAGGTTCCATCTCACTATGTCGGACAGGAAGCAAAGTGCGTATCGTGTGGATACAGCTTCAAAGTCATTCTGGCCACGAGCGCGCCAATTCGGGTCATCAAGCCTAAGTCATCTGCGGAGTTAAATGTGAAAGCGAATAATAAATCAAGCTCAGACAATAAGTTGGCAACTCGACTATCGATCGGCTGCGGTTTGCTTGTCATTCTATTTTCTTTAGCACTTCTTTATAACCAAAATTTAGCAAAACAAAATTCTCTTCTTAAGACTACATTGGAAAAACATGAAGAAGACATTTCCACAAAAGATGACACGATAAAAAAAATCAATGATGATCTTATTGAAGAGAAATCAATAACGAAAAAATTAAAAGAGGATATTTATAAATCGGAACAGGCTGCAAATGACATAAATAAACAGTTTGAGGAATATAAAATAAAGTCCAATTCCGTTATTGGCGATTATATTGCGCAGTTAAAAAAAACGGAGGCTTTAAGCTCGAGTTTGCAATCAAAAATAGTCGAGATGTCCGCAGATTATTCGCGACAGGAGGAGCAGCAGAAAGCGCTGGCCGAGCAGAAGAGAATAGAAAATGAGCAAAGGCAGATCGCACTCGCAATGGAAAAAAAGCGTCTCGAGTTAGAAGAAGTTAATTTCATGCAAAATATGATTAACAGATCGAACATAGAACGCAGTAAGAGAGAGATTGAATCTTTACAATATGATCAATTATTAGAAAAAACTAGAAGATTTCATGGATTTGGACATTAGGTATTGCATGAGATTGCTACTAGAATAAGGCGATCTCTAACAGATCGGATGTACTTCAGGCTTCCTAACTCGTCTAAGCACAGGGGCCCCCAACGCCAACTAATTCAATCACCTCGATCTGATAGGTTTTTCTACACGCCGCGATGACTGCCTCAGAGTCTTAGAGTTTGAAGCCTGAGGCGAGTTCGATGCGCCAAATTTCGACTATCCAGCCAAATTCTTCATCTCGCATTTCCTACCATCATTTACCCCACGCAGATTTGCCGCGTAATCATGCGTAGGAGCTCGTGCCGGCCGCACTGGGGATGGCAATATCCCCTACCCTCACAAAACCATTCCGCGCGTGAAAACTCCGTTGGCATGCGGATTGTACGGATGGTCAGGATGACTCCGAATCCGGCAGAGTCACGGTGCGAGTGCGCCGGTCATATCTGAAGGTGTTTTCCCACTGTCCCTCCTTGGGCAGAATGCCGAACCACTTCTCCGCCTGCTCCTCAGTCGTCAGCTCGCGGTAGTGCTTGAAGATGATCGAGGGCGAGTTGCCCGCTTCAAGCGTAAGCGCTCAACAGAGCACCTCTTGCAGTTTTGTCAGAGCTCTGGCGGCTCTGGCTCCTATGCTACGCGGCTCTCGATGGTCTGAGAGGCGGCGGGGCGGGTTTTGATCCAGTGGGCTGGAAGGAGTTCTTCGAGTTGCCGTAGGGGCGGGTTGTGCATCAGTTTTTCAAACACCCATTCGAAGTAGGCGAAGGGATCGGCCCCGTGGCGGCGGACTTGCTCGACGAAGGTGTAGAGGACCGCGCTGCGCCAGCCGGTGTGTTCGCCGCCGATGAACATCCAGTTTTTGTGCCCAAGTTTGGTGGGGCGGATGGCATTTTCGGTGAGGTTGTTGTCGAACTCGATTTGTCCGTTGAGAAAACACGGCTCGAGGTGTGGCCATTGGCTTATGGCATACGCGAGCGCTTGTCCCATCTTGCTGCGCGGCGTGATCCCGCCAAAGCGATTGAGCCTGCGAAACAGCACGCCTAGCCGTTTGTAAATTTGTCGCGTTTCGAGCCAGCGCGCTTTGAGTCGGTCGAGCGGGCATGCGTTCATCTCACGCAAGCGTTTCTCGATCTGATAGATGCCGCCAATGAGCAACAGGATGCGCGCGGCAATGCGCGGGTGTTCGTCGCGCGATTCCTTGAACTTGCGGCTGATGTGAGCAAGGCAAGACACGGGCGTGATGGCCAAATCCGCGTGGCGTTCGATGAACGTGCGGTAGGCGCGAAGGCCATCGCTCTGAAGGTGTCCGGCAAACGATGGCTCTCCATTTTTGCCGATCAAAATGTGATCCAAGCAAATATTGGCCCGGCTTTTGTGCCAATCGAATAGCACTCCGTGTTCGTCATGATGATAAACCCAGAAGTAGCCCAGCGCGGTTTTGCCCGTGCCGGGCTCAAGACATCGGATCGGAGTTTCGTCGACCTTGAGGTAATCCGAATTTCGAAAGCGTGCGGCGAGGATTTGATGAAGCGGCAGCAGCATGTCGGCAAGGTAGTCGTGCCAGTAGCACATGAGGTTGCGGGACATCTCGATGCCGTGGGTGGCCTTGAGTTTCCATTGCTCGCGGTAAAACGGGCTGTGATAGCAAAACTTCTGTGTGAACAGGTAAGCTCCAAGCGACGGGGTCAGGACGGATCCGGGAAGCAGGCAGGGCTCAAGCGGTGCTGTGACGGGCACCGCATCCACTTCGTTTCTGCGCACATGGGTGAGGCGCTTGATGATTTCGAGGGTGAAAGCGGCGGGTTTGACGTGAAGGCGCTCGCTGGTTTCCTCACCGATGAGACGGAACTCTTCGGGAGCGGCGAGCACCTCGGGATGAACGATCTCGCGCACGATGGTGGGCAGGCTCTTGAGCGAGTCGCTGAGCTTGTTGGTGCGCCGCGCGCGGGGCTTGGGTTCAGCCGCCGGTCCTTGGTCTTCGGGAGCGGCGGCGACGGGCTTTTTTGCCTCTTCGTTCAAGAACAGCATGAGCAGCTGGTTGTGATCGAGTTTCTCGCTCTTGGCGCCGTAAAGCTTCTTGAGCAACTCGGCGACGATGCCTTTTTGAATGGCGAGTTCGGCTTCGAGCAAAGCGACTTTCGCGGTGAGTTCTTCGATGAGTTGTTCGGGCGTCTTGATGGATCGATTAATAGCAAAAGGCATGCCATTTTCCAGTGGAATTACGATATTTATCGTAGTTCGTACCATGGTCTTTGTAGGCCGTCGCGCAGGTCGATGCCATCGGTGAGCATGGCCAGTGCGGTGGGCTTGAGAACAAGCTTGCGGCGGTCGCCTTCAATGTCCTTGGGCCAACTGAAGGTGCCCTTTTCAAGGCGCTTGGCTACCAGCCAGTAGCCGGTGCCGTCGAAGTAGAGGATCTTGATGAGCCTGCGCGACTTGTTGGTGAAGAGGAAGGCCGCGCCGCTGAGCGGATCGAGTCCCAGATGATTGCGGGCGAGCGCAGCGAGGGTGTTGAAGCTCTTGCGCATGTCGCAGGGTTCGAGTGCGACATAGACCTTGAGGTTGCCGTTGAAGGTGAGCATGGCAGTGGCTTCAGGCAAGTTGACGCAGAAGGGCGGCGAGCAGGCGGATTTGTTCGGCGTCCGCAGCACGGGCAAGTGCCCCGCCTGGCAACTGAACTTCCAAGGCGCGCGCGCCGGTTTGCTCCGATACCTCGGCAAGGAGGAAGGCTGGCGTGTTCTTCCGTGAGGGTTTGGCCTTGCCGCATCCGCGCGCGGCAACCCATGCAGCGAGCGTGGAATACTTGATGCCGCACTGCCGGGCAAAATCGGGAGCACTGAGGCTACTAGATTCGAAGGCTGCAACGACTTCCTGCTTGTACTGTGAGGTGTAGCGGGCACGGCCGCAATGGTCGGACTTGATGATGACGCCTGCTGTCTGATCGGTGTTGGTTGACATAGGCCACCACCCTACATCGAAACGAGCGACGCAGGATAGAGGGGTTCTGTTGAGCGCTTACCTTCAAGCGCCACTTGGTCGGCACTCTTCACATCGGCAATTCGGTAACTGATGAATGAATGCCTCAGCACGTTGTTCGGCCACTTGATCTTGAGTGTTCCCGCCAACGCGGTGATCTGGCGATGAAAGTCGTTGTCCTTCACGATCTTACCTTCCCGCATCAGGGGCTTGAGCCAGGCAAGGAGATTGTCGGAAATCGGAATGATCCGCCGTGATGCGGTTTTCGCCTGGCCGGCACGGACCTCGATCATTTTCCGCTCAAGGTCCACCGCGTTCCAGTCCAGTCGGTCCATTTCCGCCTTGCGCATTCCGGCGAATCCGCCAATGGCGAGAATGGGAATCAGGCTGGGCGGTGCCGCATGGAGGATCTTGGCGAACTGCTCGGGGGTGAAGATTTGCGTCTCCACATCCGCTGCGCGAATCTTGTCGAGAGCCTCCGCCTCGGTCACATCGCCGACGGGCAGATAGGCCCGTTTCTTGGCAAACGAGAACAGAACCCGGATCGTGGCGAGCAGGCCGTTGCGCGATCGGATGGCGACACCACGCTTCCGAAGCCAGTCGTCGATCTGGTCGCGCCGGATGTGCGAGATAGGCACATCGAAATCCGCTGCAAACCGCCTCAGGTTGCTTTGAAGCTGGAGCTGATAGCGATGACTCAATCCGTCCTGCTTCTTCGCAACGAGGAGTTCCTCGACCACATCCTTGACCTTCACTCCCAACTTCATGCCGCGAGCTTTCCGGCTGAACTCGTCCACCGCGGTCAACAATGGAAGTCCGTTGAGCAACTCGTTCGCCCTGACGTATTCCTGGACCGCCGTGACAAGCGGGACTCCGGAGGGCATGAGGAGATCGACCACGGTGCGGTAGGCTTCCCGGTCGTGGGGCCGCAGATCGTTCATTTCCTGCCGTCCGCCCTGAATTCGCTGCGCCACGAGTTGAGCCTCCTTTTTGGCAGTCTCCAGATTAGTGAACGAGCGGCGTTCGCGTTTACCCTCCATATAAAACGAGAGGATGAAGCGCTTGCGGCCGGCCGAGGTGAGTTGATAGATCGGCACCACGGCTGATCCGAACTTCACCGAAGCCACAGGTTTACCATGCTTGCGCTTTTTGGATTTCCCGCAAACCGCGGGTTCTTGATTTGTCACCAATTTGTCACCGCAGTCATTCATGACCGAGGAAAAGGCGTCAACTTTGGCACCTTTTGTTTTCATAACCCGTTGATTATGAAGATGGTGGGCAGAGCTGGATTCGAACCAGCGTAGGCGTTAGCCAGCAGATTTACAGTCTGCCCCCTTTAGCCACTCGGGCATCTACCCTTTCACCACCGCGCTTGCGGCGCGGGCGCGGATATTCATCCGGGTTCTTGCGGTTTGACAAGGCAAAACATGCCGTGCCGGCGAAATTTGCATCGGCGCGCCTACCAGAGCCCAAATTTCCCGTAGACCATGATGTAAATGCCCATGAGAAAATTCGCGACGGCGTGCATCACGACGCAGGCGCCGAGGTTTTTGCTCCAGATGCAAAGCAAATAGGTGAGTGAACCATAAGCAAAGGCCCCGGCGTAATCGACCGGCGAGTGAGCAATCACGAAAAGCCCGGTGACGAGAAGGTAAGATTTCCAATGAGCACGACCAAAGGGCTGACGCCAACAGTCCCCCTCCCAATCGCACACGAGCCGCGACACATAAGCCCGCCAGAAAATTTCCTCCACGAGCGCGACGACGATCACCGCGCGCACAAAGCGCATGATCAGCGAACTCCAGTACGCCACCGGGTGCTCGAAAATCCCCGGATCAAAGCCCTCGCGCCGGGCCTCGAAACCCAAGCGTTTGAGCCATCCGGTCGCCTCGCCCTGCATACCCCAGGCGTCGTAAAGCGTCGTCGGCAAAAGCCAAAACCCGATGCCGACCGCACCAAAGACCACCGCGACGAGCGACCACTTCAGCGACCAATCGAAGCGATAACATTTCCAATAGCGCAGCAGGAAACCGAGCGTGACGATGACCTGCACGGGGTAGACCCACTGCGCCGGATCCTCACGCCACCATGGCGCCTCAGGGTGATCCCAACCGATCAGCGAAGAGGCAAGTTGCAACAGAATGAGAAAGCCCATGAAGACCGCAAAGGGCACCACATGCGCCCGGGTCAGCAGATCGGTGTCCGCCTCATGGTTCTTGGCTTTCATCGGATGTCACAGTCGGCCCACGAAGCGCTCGATGCGATCGGTGGCAGTGCGGATGTCTTCGAAGGCCGTCGCGTAACAGCAACGCAGGAAGCCTTCGCCCGATGGACCAAAGGCACCACCCGGCACGCAGGCGACACTTTCCTCTTCAAGCAATTTGAAAGCAAACTCCTTGCTCGTCAGACCGGTGCTGCGGATATCAGGGAAAACATAAAACGCCCCGCCGGGAAGATGGCATTCGAGGCCGATCTCGTTGAGCCGGCGCACGAGGAAATCGCGGCGTTGATGATAACTCTGCCGCATTTCGAGCATCGCGGGCGTGCCGTTTTCCAAAGCCTCGATCGCGGCGTTCTGGCTCATGATCGGCGCACAGAGCATCGCGTATTGGTGGATCTTCATCATCGCCTCGATGATCGGTTGCGGCGCGCAGGCATACCCAAGGCGGAAGCCGGTCATGGCAAAGGCCTTGGAAAATCCGTGCAGCAAAATCGTGCGCTCGCGCATCCCCGGCAGCGCAGCGATCGAGAGGTGCTTCTCATCATCGTAGCGCAGCTCGCTGTAGATCTCATCGGTCATCACGATCAGGTCGTGCTCGATGGCAAGTTTGGCAATGCCCTCAAGGTCCTCGCGCGCGGCGCAGGCACCAGTCGGGTTGGTCGGGAAATTGAGCATGATCACGCGCGTCTTTGGCGTGATCGCCGCCGCAACGGCCTCGGGCTTGAGTGAGAATCCATGCTCCTTGGTCGTCACCACCGGCACCGGCACCGCGTGGGCCATGACAATGCTCGGGCTGTACGAAACATAACACGGCTCGTGATAAATCACCTCGTCGCCTGGGTTGAGCAAAGCACGCAGCGCGATGTCGATCGCTTCGGAAACGCCGACCGTGACGAGGATCTCGCTGGCGGCGTCGTACTCGACATCAAAAAAGCCGCCGACATATTTCGCGATCGATTTGCGCAGCGAGAGCAGGCCGAGATTGGAGGTGTAGGTTGTTTGACCTTTTTCTAGCGAATAGATCGCCGCCTCGCGGATGTGCCACGGCGTGGCAAAGTCCGGCTCACCGACGCCGAGGGAAATGACATCGTCGCGCCCTTGCACGAGTTCGAAGAAATCGCGGATCCCGGAGCGCGGGATCGAGGCGATGTTGCGGGCGATTTTCGCTTGATAGTCCATGGTTTGGCGCGGTGCGCGGTCGCGGAATCTGACCCAGCCAAGGCCCCGGCGTCAATGCCCGGAGAAGGAATTGACCTAATTTCGCCCGACTCGCGGAAATGCATGCCCGCGTCCGGCATCAAGCACGGTACCACGCGTTCGCGGAAAAACAGGGCGTGACACCCCAGCGGGCGCAGATCATCTTTTCGCAACTCAAATACCTTCGATTCATGGAACCGCATTCCGAAGCCAACTCCCTTTCATCCCCATCCCAACTCACACGCCGCGGTTTCATCGCCCTCGCCGCATCGGCCGCAAGTTGCACCGCCGCACCACCACTTTCAAGTCAACCGGTCGCGCGCCGCGTCCCGGAGCCTGCATCACTCCGCAGCGACTCGCCGAGCACCGCGCCCGAAAACTTCGGCCCCTCTCCGCGCAATCCCGACCTACCGCTCAATTCCAACTTCAGCCGCAGCGCCGGCGTCACCTTCACCCGCGTGCCGGTGAACGGCAAATACATCGCGCTCACTTTCGATGATGGCCCCCACCCGTCCAACACACCGCGGCTTCTCAACATCCTGCGCGAACGCAATGTGAAGGCGACCTTCTATGTCATCGGCCGCAGCGTGAATCTTTACCCGCAGATCCTTCGCCAAACGGTCGACGATGGCCACGAAATCGGCAACCACACCCAGACCCACCCCTTGCTCAGCAAGTTGAGCGACTCGGCAGTTCTCAACGAACTCCGCCGCTGCCGCGAATCGGTCGCACAGGCATCCGGCGCCACGATGCGCACGATGCGCCCCCCCTACGGCGGGCTCCTCCTGCGCCAGCGCGAAATGGTTCACTCGGAGTTTGGCTACCCCACGATCCTCTGGTCGGTCGATCCGCTCGATTGGAAACGCCCCGGCGCCAAAGTGGTCAGCTCGCGCCTCATCAATGGCACCAGCGACGGTGGCATCCTGCTCGCCCACGACATCCACGCGCCGACGATCGACGCGATGCCCGCGACCATCGATACCCTTCTGCGCCGCGGTTTCAAATTTGTGACCGTGTCGCAACTGATCGCCATGAAAACCGAGGCCTCGGCGGCCCATGTCACGCCCGCGCCAGCCAACTCCTGATCGCTCCACCCGCGTGAACCACGGCATCCTGAGCCCGCGCGTGACCGCCCTCCGTGGCCGTCTCGATGAGCTCATCCGCGGCACGCTGCAACTCGCCGAAAAACTTCCCACCACCAACGGCGAGCTCTTTCCGCACAGCCGCGATTACGAATCGGTCGCTCCCCACTGCCTGCTGCTCGTCGGCGCCAAGCCCAGCGACACATCGCGCTTGCTCGACCTGCTCGCCGGCCACGCGATCAGCAATGCTGGCAAGGACCCACACGCATCGCGGCCGCTCGTGCATCATTGCTACGGCAAACAGGCCGCAAAAATTTCGCCCGCGTCCGATCCGCAAGCCACGCATCACGCGCACGACCTGCTGCGTCATGTGAACTTCATCGAAGCGCGCGACATCAGCGCGTTTCCCGCACGCAACGACAGCCGGCTCGCTGATTGCGCACGCCAAGCTGAGCTGGTTTTTTTCGCCATTTCCGCCAGCGATCCATCGCACACGGCATCATGGAACCACCTCGCCGCATGGCAGGAGAGCGAACTGGAAAAAGTCGTGCTCGTCGCGATGCCCGCAAGTGAAAGCGCGAGCGACAACGAGGCGGATTGCATCAACATGCTCGCCGAGACCTCGCGCCAAAAACTCGGCCGCGCATTGCCGGCATTCGGCATCAAGGATGGCATCGCCACACTGCGCGATTGCCTCACCGCCAACTTGCTCACGCCCGGCGCCGGACGCCGCACACTGGAAGAGGCACTCGCACGCGGGGAAAAATCCCTACGCCGCATCGAGGACCAAATCGAAGGACTCAATTTCAAGGTCCGCCAACAGGATCGCTTCATGGACGATGTCGAACGCGGCTTCGAATCGATGCGTGCAAGTTTCGCCGCAAAGCTTCCCGGCCACATCGAGAAGGTCGCCGGTGTTTTCAATCACGAAGCCGCGATCGCCGCGGCGCACTTGAAGAAACGCCTCAATCCCTTTTCCTCGATCGCACGCCTCTTCACCGGCGGTCGCGTCGGCATCCAAATGCATTCGGTTTTCACCGAGCGCATCCAGCAAGCGGTGATGCAAATCGCCGCCACCGATGGCGAAGTGATCGCCGCAAGCTGCAAGGAACACCACTCGCTGCTGCGACAAAAAACCATCGAGGAAATCGGCTCCATTCCGAACCTGCCCGATGATGTCGGCGAGACCCTCGCACGCGCGCAGGAACATTTCCTCGAACGCATCGAACACTCGGCCAAACGCGGCATCGTGAACCTCAGCTTCCGCAACCCGCTCGAAAAAATGCTGCGCCGCCGCAACACTTCGCTCAAGGCGTTTGCCGCCGTCGTGTTGACACTCACCACCATCGGCGCATGCGTCGGCGCGATCGGCATCCAGTGGGCCGCCATCCTTCTCTGCTTGCTCGCCACACTCTTCCTCGCAGGCGGACTCTGGGTCGCGTGGGCCACCCGCCAGGCCATCCTCAACGACTTCAGCCAACGACTCAGCGAAGCCAGCAGCGCATTCGTCGCAAACCTCCAGTCGGAGTACGAAACCGCCATCGGCACCCTGCTCGCCGAATACGCCGCAAGCCTCAAGCCGATCCGCGCCTACATCAACCGCGAAAAAGACGCGCTCACCCCGCTCACCCGCCGCTGGCAGGAACTTTTCCTCGGCTTCAAAGCCCTCGCCCAGGACCTTTGAGCGCTTGCCTCAGCGCCATCCCTCCGCCTAAGCTCCGCCCGCTCACCGTGCGCTACCACTCGACCAACAACCCGGACCTCAAGGTCGACCTCAAGGAGGCGATCCTCCGCTCGCTGCCTGCCGACAACGGCCTCTACATGCCCGACCAACTGCCGGTGCTAGGCGCCGATTTCTGGTCGCGCTGGCGCTCAATGAGCTTTCAGGAAATCGGCTTTGCCGTCGCCCAGGCCTTCTTCGGCGAAGATGTGCCGGATGACGCGCTGCGCGAAATCGTCGATGGCACGATCAGCTTCGACGCACCCGTCGTCACTCTCGGCCCCGGCGATCACATCCTCGAACTTTTCCACGGCCCCACCCTCGCCTTCAAGGACTTCGGCGCACGCTTCATGGCCCGCCTCATGGCATGGCTCACCCGCGACGACGCACGCATGCTCACTGTTCTGGTCGCGACTTCCGGCGACACCGGCGGCGCCGTTGCTTCGGCCTTCCACAATGTTCCCGGTACTCGCGTGGTGATCCTCTACCCGAAGGGCAAAGTCTCCGGCCTCCAGGAAAAACAACTCACCGCACTCGGTGGCAACATCACCGCCCTCGAAGTCGATGGCACCTTCGACGATTGCCAGGCCTTGGTGAAATCCGCCTTCCTCGACCGCGAACTCGCCGAGAACCTCAACCTCACCTCGGCCAACTCGATCAACCTCGCGCGCCTCGTGCCGCAAAGTTTCTACTACATCCATAGTAGCCGACAACTGCCCGAGGGCGTGAAGCCGGTCTTCGTCGTGCCTTCCGGAAATTTCGGCAACCTCACCGCTGGCCTGCTGGCGATGCAACTCGGCCTCGAGGTCGAGCACTTCGTCGCCGCCACCAACCGCAACGATGTCGTACCCGAGTTCCTGCGCAGCGGCATCTACTCCCCGCGCCCGAGCGTGGCGACCATCTCCAATGCGATGGATGTCGGCGCACCCTCGAACTTCGTCCGCATGCAGGCGCTCTTTGGCGGATCATGGGAGCAAATGAAATCACGCATCAGCGGCATGTGGCTCGATGACGATCGCACCCGCGCCGCAATCCGCGAAGTGAAGTCGCTTTACGATTACGAAATCGACCCCCACGGCGCGATCGGCTGGCTCGCTGCCCGCGCATGGCGCGCCGAACACCCCTGCAGCGCCACCATCACGCTCGAAACTGCCCACCCGGCAAAGTTCCCCGATGTGATGGAAGCCGAGCTCGGCCCCAACGCCGTCGAGGTGCCCGAACGCCTCGCCATCCTCGCCAACCGCGAAAAAGTCGCCATCCCGATGGGCACCGACAAGGCAGCCTTCCGCGAGTGGTTGCTGAAGATGTGAGGACGCATCACGCGCATGTCCTTTTCGAGGAACTTTCCAATGAATCCGCCATCAACCGTCGGCACCGCCGGTGAAACGGCAACCGTCACCGACACCGCACCCACCAGAGCCAAAAAACGCTTCATTCGACTCAAGGTAGCTCGCTGAATCCACGACTGAGCAAGAACGTAGCCTTGGATAAACCTAGAATCCGCAGTTGGGAAGCGGATGGGGGGCGCAGGTGAGTCATGTGACCGCTGATGAGGCAGCTTGCGTCGGGTCAAACAGCAGCCACGGAGGGGCTTTTCCCATGCTCAAGCTCAACTGC
>JBIKIR010000103.1:0-57902 GCA_044361475.1 Luteolibacter sp.
CGGCGCAACCGAAGTATCGAGTGGACTCGCTCGCGAGCCTACAAAAAGAACGACCAAGCTCACGTCGAGCAGAAGAATTTCACCCATGTCCGGCAATTGTTAGGTTACGGGCGATTCGGTGATCTTGAGTTACGGGAACAAGTCAACGAGCTCTACGAAAAGGCTTGGCTACCCCTTCGCAATCACTTCACCCCCGTGATGAAACTCATTGAAAAACAAAGGATAGGCAGCAAAGTTCGCAAGAAATACGACACTCCCGCTACTCCCTGCGACCGCCTCCTCAACTGCGCCAAAGTCAGCGAGGAGACTAAAGCTCAACTTCGCGCCACTCGTGCGGCCCTCGACCCAATGGATCTCGCCGCCGACATTGAGGCGCGGTTGGGAAAGATTTTCACCATCGTTGAGCGCATCGAAGAAGATCGTCAGGAAGAAATGGAGCGAGCGGGTGAGTCCCACCCCCTGCGGGCCGCCGCAGGGTCGGACTGCGTTACGGCTTCGGTCGCTATCGCTCCCTGCGCCTCCACTCCGTCCGACTCTGCGGAAAACCTTGTCAAAACCACCCCAAATAACCAAAACCAACCCAAGCGTCGGGTGTCATGAATCCTGGCGCAACGACTTCACCCCTCCGGTGTCATTTATCATTGGCGCAATACGAGGGGCACGGGCGGCCCGCCCGTGTTTCAAGGAGAGTGGGCGTCCCGCCCACCTCTTCACCGTAGCTGGATCATCCTGATCCAGGCCGTCCTTGGAGCATCCTGCTCCAAGTTCTGAACTGCGAATGAAACCGCCACTAATTCAGCCTCTTCCTTTCGAATTTCGAATTTAAGATTTAGTACTTCTCCCTCTCTCCCTCTTCTTCATTCATCATTCAAAATTCAAAATTCAACATTTCTCCCCCGTCTCCCCACTCTTCCACCTCCGCGTTCCTTCGCGCCCTTTGCGCCCTTTGCGGTAAACTCTTCTTTCTTCGCGCATCTGCGCGAGCTCCTCTTCAAACTGCCAATTGAACCTTGAAACTCCACAGATTGGTGTCATGGTACATCCGTGAACCAGACTGAGGAAATCTCAAATGAATGGCTCGATTGGTATTCCTTAAGCCCAGAGGAACGCTGGAAGGAATCCGCCCGTCTATGGGAAACATTTCTCTCACTAGGAGGCTCACTTGAACCAGAACCCGACACTGAAAGTCCTTTCTTCGATGAAGCGTCATGGCGTCCGCTGCCTGCTCATGGGCGGCCAGGCCTGCGTGTTTTACGGAGCAGCGGAATTTAGTCGCGATGTCGATTTCGTGCTCCTTGCCGAACCCGACAACCTCAAGCGGCTCCAGTCCGCACTCGATGAACTGGAGGCTGAAATTATTGCCATCCCTCCATTCGACGAGTCGTTTCTCAATAGCGGTCTCGCAGTCCACTTTCGTTGCAATGCTTCAGGTGTTGAAGGCCTTCGAATCGATATCATGACAGTGATGCGAGGCGTCGATCCATTCCCCATGCTATGGGAGCGCAGAACCACCTTCGCGATTGATGAAACGGAAGTCGACCTGCTCTCGCTTCCTGATCTCGTTAAGGCAAAAAAAACGCAGCGCAGCAAGGACTGGCCGATGCTGCAGCGTCTGATCGAAGCCCATTGGTTCCAACACCGATTCGCCCCTACCCCCGAACGCATCGACTTCTGGCTGCAAGAATGCCGAACGCCTGATATCCTGATGGAGCTAGCTAAACTTTTCCCCGCTCAAACAGCGAACATTCAATCGACGCGACCGCTACTCGGTGCCGCACTGCAAAACGACCTTGCCGCTATTGAAGAAGGCCTCGAACAGGAGCGTCATGCCGAAGTTCTAGCCGATCGCGCCTACTGGGAACCGTTACGCGAACAACTCAATCATATAAGACGCAAATAAATTAGCAGATCGTAGATCATGGATTGCGGATCGAAGCAGCCCATTCTTCTCTGGATTCTTTCCGCTTGAAATCTTGTCTCTATCCCCGGTAGGGCGATGCGGCCCCGCAGCGCCGACTCATTAAGACTTTTTGAACCGCGAATGGACGCGAAGAAACGCGAATGAAGAAGAGAAGATATAGAAGAGATGATCATAGATCGTAGATTGCGGATCGAAGCAGCCCATTCTTCTCTGGATTCTTACCTCTTGAAATCCTGTCTCTTTCACCGGTAGGGCGATGCGGCCCCGCAGCGCCGACTCATTAAAATAATTCAACGCCACGCAGAGAAATAGTTATTCGTTATTCGTGATTGGTTATTAGCGAAAATGAACAACTCGCGCAGAGGCGCAGAGACGCTGAGCTGAAGGATCGTAGATTCCGGTTCGAAGAAAAAATGCCCCTTCTTTTCTAACTTCTTCTGTCTCCAAGTCTTCTGTCTTCTTGAAACTGAATACTTGAACCTTGAAACTCCTCTTCGATGTTCAATGTTCACCTCCCTCTTCTCATTTCGTGCTCATTCGCGTCTATTCGCGGTTCAATACCTTCTTCCTCTTCCCCAATAACTCTTAACAAATAACCCATAACTCTTCCTCCGCGCTCCTTGGCGGTGAATCATTTTTGATGAGTCGGCGCTGCGAGGCCGCAACGCCCTACCGGACACGGACACCATCGAGATGCGCGTACTTGCGTTCACCAGAAATCTCCATACCATTGTCATATGAATCACTCAACAGCCATCACGATCGACTGCCCCAGCGAAGTCTTGCTAGAGCTCCACGTCAGCGAGGAAGAACTGGCCGGCCTCGTCAAAGAAACCACGGCGATCGCGCTATTCCGCACAGGCAAGCTTTCATCAGGTCTTGCTGCAAAATGGGCGGGACAAGACCGAATCCCTTTCCTCATGAAGGCGATGGAACAAGGTGCCCGTCTCTTGGATCAGGGCGAGGCTGATTTCCGTCGTGAAATCTCTCTCCTATAAAAACTCTCGTGACGTTTTCCAACACAACTCCGCTCTTTGCCTTTTCGGCAATAGGTAGTTTTGATCTCCTTCAAGCGGTTCATGGCCATCTTCACATTGTCGAAACCGTTGTAAAAGAATGTAAAGTTGGCGGCCCCATCACCGTCCCCGACCTGCGCACTCTCGGATGGATTACCATTGAGCCCGCACCCGCTCATCCAGACCCACGCTTCTTCATGCTCGATGCCGGAGAACGTGACACCATCTCCGCCGCGCTATCTCACCACAACTGCCGCGTCTTGATCGATGAGCGACTTGGCAGAAATCTTGCGGAGTACCATGGACTCACTGTCGTCGGTAGCCTGGGTACGCTCTTGAAAGCACATCAACTCAAGTTGATTCCCCATTTCCTGCCTATCGTTCGTAAACTCCAAGCCAAAGGGTTCCATTATCACGAACCGCTCGTTCTACGCCTTGCCGAACTCGCCGGAGAGTGAATTGCGACATTATCGAAATGTTAAATGCTCAATTTTATAATGAAGCAAAGCCTACGCGCGGCCACGTGAAAATTCTAAATCCTACATGAAGCCTCAGATCACTCTAGGCGAAATTCTTCTGGAAGAATACCTCACTCCGATGGGCATTTCCCAGAATGCCATGGCAAGGGCCATTGGCGTTTCACCGCGTGCAATTAATGAAATCATTCACGGCAGACGCTCCATTACCCCTACCATGTCGGTGCGTTTCGGGGCCTTTTTCGGGCAATCCGAAGAATTTTGGCACGGAATCCAAGTTGAATGCGATTTCCGCGCCCTTGCCGGAGATAAAAAGAAACTGACCTCCCGCATCCAACCCGCCGCGCTCATCGCCCAAGCGTCTTAAAGAACCGCTGGCATCACCTCTTCAATTCCCCGGTAGGGCGATGCGGCCCCGCGGAGTAAGAGTGATTGGATATTAAAAATTGGTTATTAGGTTTGGCTCATAAGGAGGCACGACACTCTTGTCGTGCTCTTCAGAGCCCTCTGCGACCTTAGCGCCTTTGACTCCGTTGCACTACGTCCATGCCAACAGGCTTCGCTAATTTTGATGTTCGCTAAAGCTCACAAAGCATTGCGGTAAATCTTCCAAAAGATTAGGCGCTGCGAGTCCGCATCGCCCAACCGTTCATTAAAAATGCGTCCCGCAAGATGCGTGACACTGCCAGCGAGACGCTGGCGCTCCCCTTTGAAGAAACCGCTTCATTCTCTCCGACCTTCGACTTTAAGACCTTCGATTCTTCCTCATCCTCAATAAGAGCTGCCATGCACCTCTTTCTCGATACCAACATCCTCCTCGACATCATTGAGGCTCGCCCGGAATTTGTCGAAAATAGAACTGAGGAAGGCTTGTAGGTGGTTTAGTCAGGAGCAACGCGATGTGCCCGTAGGGTTCTTTGCCGTGAGGCGGCAAAAAAACAACCCCCTTACCTACCATTTTTTCAATAGATACCACCAAGTCACCTCTCATGCATCCTCCGGCATTTCCGCGGCCCGATTCTGCGCCCGATAGCACACCGATAGGAATTGGCAATTCAGGGATAGGCGAGAAACTTGCTGAATTGACATTGCAAGCTTTTCAATTACGTTCACAACATCACTATGCACTTCACCCAGTCGAAGCCGCTCTTCAATATCACCGTGCCGAAGCCGAAATCCGCGGCGAAGAAGGCCACGGCGGCTTTGGTTTTGAGTAGGCCGAAGCTCACTACCGAACAGGCGCTCAAGGGTTACGATTATCTGAAATCCCGCAGCTCCCGCAGCACCTCCGGGAGCTGTCCCGTCTCAGCCCCGTCGACCGAGCCGGACGCAAAGCTCTGAGAAATTGGGCCGAAGAGCACAGCCACGTCTTCGACGAAGATCAGTTTCGGCACCAGTGGGAAGCGCAAGGAAAACGGGGTGGAGCCGAACATCAGGTTTACCACGATCAGGAAGCGGGGCGATGGATCAAGCGCCTGTACCACGGCGTGAATTCCAGCATTCTTGGCGATTACCTTGTTCGGATGCGGCTCCATGCGGTGCTTTTTCCCGAGACGGCCGAAGTCGGTCTTCCCACACCACCCGATGATCCCTTTCCATGAAGCCATGAACTCGAAAGGATGGCTTCTGGCTTCTGGCTTCTGGCTTCTGGCTTCTGGCTTCTGGCTTCTGGCTTCTGGCTTCTGGCTTCTGGCTTCTGGCTTCTGGCTTCTGGCCTCTGACCTCTGACCTCTGACCTCTGACCTCTGACCTCTGACCTCTGACCTCTGACCTCTGACCTCTTCACTTCGATGTTCGATGTTCAATGTTGGATGTTCGATGTTCCCTTCTCCCCCCAATCACCAATAACCAATAACTCTTCTCCTTCTTCCTTTCAGCTTTTCAGAATTTCAGCATTTCAGCTTTTACCCCATACCCCCCTCTAACTCTTTCTCCGCCTTGGCGGTGAATCCCTCTTCCCTCTTTCATCCCAATAACCAATAACCCCTAACTCAATTATTTCCACTCCGCCATGCGCGATCCAATACAAGCCATCAAGCTTCAGGCTTTAATGGAGGCCTTCGGCAAGCGTGTCAAAACGGCTGGGCGCATCTATCTCACGGGCGGCGCTACCGCCCTTCTCCACGGTTGGCGACAAATGACCATCGATGTAGACCTCAAAGCCGACCCTGAACCTCAAGGTTTTTTCGAGGCCATTGCCACAATTAAGGATGAACTATCCATCAATATTGAACTGGCAAGCCCTTCCGACTTCATACCAGAACTTCCAGATTGGAAGTCCCGCAGCATCTTCATCGCAAGACATGGTCTTATCGATTTTTATCACTACGACCCATACAGTCAGGCTTTATCCAAACTTGAACGTGGTCACACGCGCGATCTCGCTGATGTCAAAGCCATGCTCGATATCGGCCTCATCCGTTCGACAACGCTTCTCGCATTCTTTGAAGAAATCGAACCAAGACTGATACGCTACCCTGCCCTCGACCCAAAATCGTTTCGTACCTCGGTCATGGATTTTTGCCATAATCATCGCCACCCGTCACCCTGATCAAAAACGATGAATACGGATCAAATCAAAAACCTTCCGGGAGCTCACCACATCATTGACGGTTTGCGCGATCTCGCCGCAAACAGGCACACCATTGCCTCATGCCTCGTGAGAATCGCCCGCCACAGGCTCGCCCGCACAGGCCTCATCAAAAAAAATGACCAAAAAGATGAGAGTGCCGAACTCGATCTCTATGCCTTGCTCGCGCATGAAGGCAACCAAGCTTACAGCCGTTACAATTCACTCATTCGCGAACTGGTCAGTTTCGAACATGCGCTTGACCATTTATGGAGCAGATCCATGGCTGGAAAATGAATAAGCGATCCAAAGCGTGAACCTCTTCAAGGAGCGCGGGAGTCCCCCCCGGTAGGGCGATGCGGCCCCGCAGCGCCGACTCATTAAGACTTTTTGAACCGCGAATGGACGCGAAGAAACGCGAATGAAGAAGAGAAGATATAGAAGAGATGATCATAGATCGTAGATTGCGGTTCGAAGCAGCCCATTCTTCTCTGGATTCTTGATTGCCTCCACTTCGTTGCGGCCATGCCAATCTGGCTTCGCTTCTATTTCGGGTCGCTGAAGCTCCCGTTGCATTCTTGAAATCTTGTCTCTTTCACCGGTAGGGCGCTGCGGCCCCGCAGCGCCGACTCATCAAAACAATTCACAGCCCAGCAGTAAAGCTATCATAAAAAATGAGTCAAAAGACAATCATTCTCATAGCTGGTCCGAACGGGGCAGGCAAAACGACATTTGCCAAAGAATACCTACCTCAAGAGGCCGATTGCTTAACATTTATCAACGCCGACCTCATCGCACAAGGCCTCTCCCCTTTTAAACCTGAAGAACAATCGATACGGGCAGCTAGACTGATGCTGGAAATGATAGATGAATGCCTCAAACGAGGGGAGAGCTTTTCGATAGAAACCACACTGAGCGGTCGCACTTATGCGAAAATGATACCGCAGTGGAAGCTTGCGGGCTACGAAGTGGTATTGTTTTTCCTCCTATTGCCTAGCGAAGAGCTGGCCGTTCGTCGGGTGGCCGAGCGAGTAGCTCAGGGCGGTCACAACATCCCTGAATCGGTGATCAGGAGAAGGTTTCATGCAGGTTTAGAAAACTTCAGTTCACTTTATAAACCACTTGTGGATACATGGAGAATGTACGATAATTCAAGCGAAGCACCTTTCCTCATCAACAGCAGCGACGAGTCATGAAATCGAAAGAATGGATTCAAAAAGCGGATGACGCCATGGTTCGTGCTGCGGCGCGGGCTAGATCTCTTGCGGCAAGCACGAAGACTGCCATTCATGTTATGAAGGATGGCAAGATCGTGAAAATCATGCCCAAGAACCAGGAAAGCAGAGGCGAAGGATCGTAGATCGCAGAAGATGCACTTAAAAAGAACGGCGTAGACGGCCCCCCCGGTAGGGCGATGCGGCCCCGCAGCGCCGACTCATTAAGACTTTTTGAACCGCGAATGGACGCGAAGAAACGCGAATGAAGAAGAGAAGATATAGAAGAGATGATCATAGATCGTAGATTGCGGTTCGAAGCAGCCCATTCTTCTCTGGATTCTTGATTGCCTCCACTTCGTTCCGTCCATGCCAAGTGAGCTGCGCTTGATTTTCAAAGTTCGCTAATGCTCACAGTGCTTTCAGCTTTCTTCTTTTCTTAATCCCCTCTTCCTCTTCCTTTCAGATTTTCAGATTTTCAGAGTTTCAGCTTTTCAGCTTTTACCTTCCCCCCTCCTCTTGACGCACCACATAAATGTGCGCACATTGATGCATGCGAACAACCATTGATTTGCCAGACGACTTGTTTCGACAGGTCAAGACATTGGCAGTCCAGAAGGGGCTGACGCTTAAAGATTTCTTCACTGCGGCAGTCGAGCGGGCCGTGGCGGAGACACCGATTGAATCACGACGAATGGTTCATCCGCCGATCATGGGCGGCATAGCCAAGCCAATACCTGCAAGAAGCAACGAGGAGCTAGCAGCTTTACTTGAGGCGGAAGATCTGGAAAAGGCCCAATGAAGACCTTGATCGATGTGAATGTGGTGTTCGCCATCTTGGTGGAGCGCCATGCGCATCATTCGATCGCCTGGAAGTGGTGGGAAATGCAACTGGTGGGCAGCGTGGGACTTTGTCTGCCGGTCAGACTGGGCTTGTTGCGTCTATTGACCAATTCCAAGGCGATGGAGAACGCGCCAGTCAGCCCAAGCGAAGCCCTAGCCGCTTGGGACGCGATGTAAGCCGATGAGCGGACTTTCACCATCACGAATCACACGAGTACCGCAGAGACCTGTTTCCATAACAATGTGGCCAACCGAATGCCATCCCCAAACCTTTGGACGGATGCCTTGCTAGCGGCTTGGGCCGAAGCCGCTGGCTACAGACTAACCTCACTCGATGGTGGATTCCGATCATTTCCGAGATTGAATTTCGAGTGGCTGCGTGCGTGACAGGGAGACAAGAGTCATTCGTGATTGGTTATTAGGGCAGAAGAAAAGCTCGCGCAATGCACTGTGAGCATTAGCGAATATCCAAATTAGCGAAGCCTATTGGCATGGACGTAGTGCAACGAAGTCAAAGACGCTGAGACGCAGAGGATAAGTTTCTGGAGAAGACAGAAGAAGCCAGAGCAGAAGCGGCATCTTCATATTCTACCATCTCAATTTTCGCGTTCATTCGCGTTCATTCGCGGTTCAGTCTCTTCCCGTTTCAAATTTAGAATTTAAAATTTAGAATTTCACCTCTTCCTTTCAGCGTTTCAGCTTTTACCCAAGCCCCTCCCCACGCCTCTTATTTCTCCACCAACCCGTGAATCTCGGAAAAATCAGAATTGCCAAAATCGCCGCCATAAGTTAATTTTATTTGCATATGGTAAATCGATTTTTTTGGCAAAATGCGATTGAAGCAGCTTGGCGAGAGCGTCCAGTCGTGTGGCTCACCGGGGTGCGGCGTGTAGGAAAAACCACGCTGGCACGCTCACTACCCGATGCGGAATACTATGACTGCGAACTGCCAAGAATCCGGCGGATCATGGAGGAGGATCCCGAAGGTTTTCTCCAGGAGCAAAGATGCGGACGCCTGATTTTTGATGAAATCCACCGAATCGATAATCCATCAGAGTTGCTGAAAATTTCCGCCGATCATTTTCCACATCTCCGCATTCTGGCCACTGGGTCATCGACTCTGGGGGCGAGCGCCAGGTTTCGTGACACCCTCGCCGGACGCAAACGCCACCTGCACCTGCCTCCTGTACTTTTCAGCGAACTTGACGAGTTCAACGCGGCAAAACTCAAAACTCGCCTACTGCATGGCGGCCTTCCGGAAAACCTGCTGGCTGGGAGTTTCCCAGAGAAGGACTTCGTCGAATGGCTGGACGCTTACTGGGCAAGGGACATTCAGGAATTGTTCCGTCTGGAAAAAAGGACCGCATTTTTGAAACTTCTGGAGCTGCTTCTGGCTCAAAGCGGTGGGCTTTGTGAACTCAACCAGCTTGCACCCGCTTGCGGAGCGAGTCGCCAAACGCTTTCAAACTATCTCGGTGTGCTCGAAGCCACCGGTGCGGTGCATGTCATTCGTCCGTTCTCAAGCAACCGCCAACGTGAAATCGTAGCCATGCCCAAAGTCTATGGATTCGACACCGGGTTCGTCTGCCACGCCCGCGGATGGCGCGACCTTCGCCAGGAAGATCTTGGCGGACTCTGGGAACACCTCGTTCTTGATGAACTGCGCGCCCATTTCCAAACAGGTGAAATCTATCATTGGAGGGACAAACAAAAACACGAACTCGACTTCGTTCTCGCTCGCAAGGGACTTCCTCCCATCGCCGTGGAATGCAAATGGAAACTCAAATCAGGCGAGCCGCGTAACTTCATGTCGTTCCAGACCCTCTATCCCGATGCTCGTTTGCTCATGATCACCACAGACGCAGCAAAACCGCACCACAACCGACAAAACGGATACATCGAAGCAGGCCTCGGCCATCTTCAATTAGCAATCGAGCTCGCGTCAAAAATTTCCCAATAACTCTTCATCATCACTCGATGCCAGATCGTAGATAGCAGCTCGGGGATCGCAGATCGTAGATTCTGGTTCGAAGAAAAAAGCCCCTTCTTTTCTAACCTCTTCTGTCTCCAAGTCTTCCGTCTTCCGTCTTCTTGAAACTGAATACTTGAACCTTGAAACTCCTCTTCGATGTTCAATGTTGGATGTTCGATGTTCGATGTTCATCCCCCAATCACCAATAACCAATAACTCTTCTCCTTCTTCCTTTCAGCATTTCAGCATTTCAGCATTTCAGCTTTTCAGCTTTTACCCCATGCTCCCCTCCCTCCTCCGCAACGCCGGCATCGACCCGCGCCGGATCCTCGCCGTGCTACGCGACTGGCCGCGGTATCTGCGCGACCGGCAGGCCTTCCGGCACATGCCGGGGGCCGATGCCCTGCCCTGGGGCAGCGAGCTACCCATGCTCACCGAGTGGAACGAAAGCAGCGGTTCCTTGGGAGCCTACTTCTATCAGGACCAGCATGTCGCGCGGTGGATCCATGACGCCACGCCGCAGCGGCACATCGATGTCGGTTCGCGCATCGATGGCTTCATCGGCCACCTCTCGGTATTCCGTGAGGTCGAGGTCATCGACATCCGCCCGCAAGCGGCCCCAGTGGCAAATGTGTGCTTTCATCAGCTCGACCTCATGAAGGAACTGCCACCGCAGTGGATCGAATGCACCGATTCCCTCTCATGCCTTCACAGCATCGAGCACTTCGGACTTGGCCGCTACAGCGACGAGATTGATCCCCTTGGCCACCTCAAGGGCCTTGAGCAATTAAAGCGCATGGTAAAAGCCGGCGGACTCCTCTACCTCTCCACACCCATCGGACCCGAACGCGTCGAATTCAACGCCCATCGCATCTTCGCTGCAAAGACCCTGACCGATTGGTTCGAGGACGGATGGAAAATCGAAAAATTCACCGTCATCGACGATCAAAACTGCATCCGCGAATCTCTCGATTTGAAAAGCGCCGAAGCCAAAAACCACTTCGGCTGCCAAGCCGGCATCGGCATCATAGCCGCGAGGAAAGTGTGAAAAGATTCACCGCCAAGGCGCCAAGGTCGCAAAGGAACGCAGAGAAGAGGGATCGTAGATCATGGATCGCGGATCGAAGCAGCCCATTCTTCTCTGGATTCTTGATTGCCTCCACTTCGTTGCGGCCATGCCAATCTGGCTTCGCTTCTATTTCGGGTCGCTGAAGCTCCCGTTGCATTCTTGAAGTCTTGTCTCTTTCACAGGTAGGGCGATGCGGCCCCGCAGCGTCGACTCATTAAAATAATTCACTGCCCAGCTGTAAAGCTATCATAAAAAATGAGTCAAAAGACAATCATTCTCATAGCTGGTCCGAACGGGGCAGGCAAAACGACATTTGCCAAAGAATACCTACCTCAAGAGGCCGATTGCTTAACATTTATCAACGCCGACCTCATCGCACAAGGCCTCTCCCCTTTTAAACCTGAAGAACAATCGATACGGGCAGCTAGACTGATGCTGGAAATGATAGATGAATGCCTCAAACGAGGGGAGAGCTTTTCGATAGAAACCACACTGAGCGGTCGCACTTATGCGAAAATGATACCGCAGTGGAAGCTTGCGGGCTACGAAGTGGTATTGTTTTTCCTCCTATTGCCTAGCGAAGAGCTGGCCGTTCGTCGGGTGGCCGAGCGAGTAGCTCAGGGCGGTCACAACATCCCTGAATCGGTGATCAGGAGAAGGTTTCATGCAGGTTTAGAAAACTTCAGTTCACTTTATAAACCACTTGTGGATACATGGAGAATGTACGATAATTCAAGCGAAGCACCTTTCCTCATCAACAGCAGCGACGAGTCATGAAATCGAAAGAATGGATTCAAAAAGCGGATGACGCCATGGTTCGTGCTGCGGCGCGGGCTAGATCTCTTGCGGCAAGCACGAAGACTGCCATTCATGTTATGAAGGATGGCAAGATCGTGAAAATCATGCCCAAGGCTCAAGAACGCGAAGAGGGAAAAGTATTATAAGTCATTCGTGATTGGTTATTAGGGAAAAGGAAGAACTCGCGCGGAGGATGAGTAATGTTGAGTTGTGAATTTTAAATTTTGAATGAAGGGGTGGTTTCTCGCACTTTTCAGATTTTCAGAGTTTGACTCCACTTCGTTCCGTCCATGCCAAGTGAGCTGCGCTTGATTTTCAAAGTTCGCTAATGCTCACAGTGCTTTCAGCTTTCTTCTTTTCTTAATCCCCCTCAGCGTCTTCCTCCGCGCCCTCCCCGCCTCCGCGTTTCGCTTCATCTTTCAAATTTCAGCTTTCCGCTTTCCCAATTTCAGCTTTACCCCCTGTCTTCCTCCGCGTCCCTTTGCGACCTTAGCGTCTCCGCGGTAAACTCTGCGATCCAGAGAACCACGAAACCAAAGACGCCGACTGATGATCAGCGCTCCATCTCACCGAATCTCCGCCCTCCGAAGCCCCGAAGCTCCGACCTTGCATTCTTTGGAACAATATGTCAGACACTTACCATGAGTTCCGCAACTGAAATTCAAAATCTGGCATTGAAGCTTTCCCAGCGTTCACGCCTCAGACTGGCGGGAGAACTTCTTCGCAGTCTTGCCCCGGACAGTACTCCTCATGAAATCCTTGACGAGGCCACCCGCCGCGAATCTGAGATCGAATCCGGCAAGGCAGAACTCCTCAATGAATCCGAGTTCTGGAGCGGCATCGCACACCGCCAAAAGCGCGCATGAGCCTCAGGCTTGGCTTCCATCCTCTCGTCCAACGCGATCTCAATGAAATTCTCGACTATTACGCATCAGAAGCAGGCCTAGAGACCGCGGATCGATTTGAATCAGAATTTCGTGCGGCTCTTGCAACCATTCAAAATAACCCACGCCACTTCCCATTCTATCAAAAGCAACGCCGCTACCGCCGCTGCAGGCTATCGACCTTCCCCCATCTGATTCTCTACCGCGAAACGGACGACTACCTCCGTATCATGGTTTTAAAACATGTCAGAAGATCCCCAAACTTTGGTCTGCGCCGCCGCTGAGAATGGACCTCGACATTTCCCCCCTTCTCTCCCACCTCCGCCCTCCGAAACTCCCTCTTCATTTTCGCTTTCCGCTTTCCCAATTTCAGCGTTACCCGCCCTAAGCGCCCTCCCCGCCTCCGCGTTTCGCTTCATCTTTCAAATTTCAGCTTTCCGCTCTCCCAATTCCAGCTTTACCCCCCGCGCCCTCCGCGCCTTCGCGGTAAACTCTTCGATCCAGAGAACCACGAAGGACACGAAAGCCCACGAAATCAAAGACGCCGACTAAAGATCAGCGCTCCATCCCGCCAATTCCCACCGAAACTCTCTCTTCATTTCAGCTTTCTACTTTCCCATTTCCGCTTTCTGAATTTCAACTTTACCCACCTCTCCCACCCCTGACCCCCCGATTCAAAGAGAATCCATCAGCGTCAAATTATATGCCAATCACTCATCAAACGCCGCAGGCCGTCCCGACTTCATTTAAGGAGTACAACTCGCTGCTCGAGCGACTGCTTGCAGCGATCCTCTTGGCGATTGCCGCTCAAACTTTAAATGTTCTGCTCTGGAGCAGCTGGCAGGGACTGGCCGATTCATGGATCGGCAGTTTGATCATTGCTCTGACTTTTATAAGCTACAGCACGGTGACGTGGCGACGAGCTACACCGGCGGAGCGACAGGAATTGCGTGCTCCATGGCTGGGTTTTCTGCCATGGTTGATCCTTGGCCTGCTGATGTCTCAGATCATCCTTTATGATCCGACGATGAATGATTCACTCTCGTATCGGTTGCCGCGAATTTTTACTTGGTTGCAAGATGGGCAGATCCACCGGGTGCATACTGCCGACTGGAGAATCAACTGTTTGCCCTTCGGCTGGGAAGCGCTCGCCGTTCCTTTTGCAAGTCTCAATTTTCTCAATGCAGCGAGAATGATCAACGTTGCAATGTGGTTGTTGATTTACCAAATCCTCTGTCACTGGGCAAGGGTCGGGGGGGGCAGCCAAGCAACGGCAAGGTGGCTTGCGTTGGGGATGGCCAGTGCTCTCGGTTTTCTGGTTCAAGCCTCGTCCACCGCCAATGATTTCTTTGCATTCGGCCTATTGCTCATTGGGACGCACCAGCTACTCATGGATTCGCAGCGTCGCCAGCGCTATGGGATGCTGTTTCCGTTACTCGCCTTGGTCCTTGCGTCCAACGTGAAGCCGCAATTCCTGGTCCTAGGGATGGGCTGGGGGCTGTGGTGGCTCTTTAGCCCACAGCAACTCTACAAGCATACGCCATGGAAAGTCATGATTCCGGCAATTCCCCTGCTGATCCTCCTTTCGCCTTTACCGCTTCTCTGGGAAAACTTGCAACTCACCCACACGCTAACGGGCGAGGCGACCAGCGCATTGAGCGCGACCCACGCCTCCGCGCCGCTCAAGGCCCTTGCCGGAGCCATTCTCTTTGCCGTTTCACAGCTTCAACTGCCCTTCATGCCCTGTGTCGGCACGTTGAATGCCGCGCTTTCTCAGATTCCCGGCTTTGCCGATATTCATCAACTCATCCCCAAGTTCTCTCCGGGGGTCTCACCCGTGGCGATGATCGACAATTCCAGTTTTGGCATGGTTCATGGAATCCTCTTCGCCATCGGAATCCTTCTGGCGTGGCGTCGATATAGGCCCACGCGTTGGCTCTGCCTCGCTGCGGGAGTTGGATTTCTTCTAGCCGCTTCCCAAGTATCCGTTGGCTCAATCGGCCGCTCCTTTATGGGATTTGGGGCACTGCTGATGCCAGCAATTGCCGTGGGCCTAGCTCGACTCGGTCACCGCAAATCTTTGGCACTTGCCAGCCTAGCGATTCTCACGGGACTTACGGCCTTGATCTTAAACCCTTCCCACCCGCTGTGGCCTTCCCGCCCTCTGGAATTACAAGCCTCCCGCCATGGCTGGGATAGGCTGCGCGACAACTTGATAAATTACAATTCCTATCGTCAACGCGCAGACACCGGCAAAGGCATCCTCGACGCCGTACCATCAGGCGAGCCCGTTGCCGCTCTTTTTCGGAGAGTCACTCCATTGATCAACCTCTGGACTCCCGATTGGCGCAAACACCGGATCGAATTCATCCAAAACCAAGACCTTCAAAAACTCAATCAAGGTCCCTTCCAATGGCTCGTCGTGGGCGACAAGGCGATCGAAGAATTTCCAGAAATGGTGAGGATGATCACCTCCTCCCCCGATTGGGAAAAAGTGACGCAGCGGACTTATCTGCCCAACATTCAGCAAGGGCCTGAAACTTGGACACTTTACCGCACAAAATCCCACTGATCCAAACGGCATCGCACCATTCCAATCCTTTCCCATGAATCAAACTCTGATCCGCCAACAACTTCAGCAGGTCGTTCATAATGGTATCTGCACCGGTTGCGGTGCCTGTGCCGCGCTTGGCGACCCATCCGAGGTCAAAATGATTCCCTGCCAAGCGGGCGTCATCCCCGAGTTCTCCGCCTCCTGCTCCTTGCCCGAACTCGCATGGACGGCATGCCCAGGAAAAGGCGTGGATTATCCCAAGCTCTATCAATCACACTTTGGCTCGTTGCCCACCGACTGGCGCGTGGGCCACATCGACCAATTATGGACGGGCAACGCCGCCGATCCACACATCCGCCGGACCGGTGCTTCTGGAGGGGTCACGAGTGCAGTTTTGATTCACCTCCTTGAAACGGGCCGCATCCATGGCGCCATTCTCGCGAAGCAAGGCATCCCCACACCCGATCAGGCTTCCTGGTTCATCGCACGAACCCGCGAGGAGGTCCTCGCCTGCGCCCAGTCCGTCTATGTGCCACTTTCCATGCTGGATTCGCTCCATCACCTCGTGCCGGGCGAACGCTACGCCATGACTTGTGTGCCCGAGCAATCTGCAGCCCTCCGTGTCTTGCAACACGGCGGAGACTCGCGAGCCCGCCAAATCGAGTTTGTGCTGGGTCCCTACACCGGCACTGCCTTGGATCGCCGCGCCGTACGTTCCCTGCTGCGAGCCAACAAAGTCTCTGACGACGACGCCATCACTTCCCTCAAATGGCGTGCGGGTGAATGGCCAGGCTACTTGGAGATCCTCACCGCCTCGGGCAGGCAAGTCCGCTCAAAGAAAGTTTATTACAACTTCCTCATCCCCTTCTATGTCACTCAGACCAGCCTGCAGAGCATGGATTTTGCCAACGAATTCACCGACCTGTCAGTTGGCGACGCTTGGTCGCCCAAGTTCGAAAGCTTGGGACAAGGCTTTTCGGTGGTCGCCTCTCGCACCCCAAAAATGACGGAGATCCTGAAAGAAATGGAGGCTCAGGGTGCGTTGGAACTCACCGAAGCGGACGTGCTGGAAGCCTCTGCCATGCACGGCCACATGATCGACTTCAAAAAACGCGGCGGATTCCTGCGCAATCAATGGCGCCGCAAAATCGGCCTTGCCGCCCCCGATTACGGTCTCCGACCGGTGGGCACCGATTCCTCCCGAATCGTCGTGGAAATTATTATCTCCACCATTTTCCTTATTTGCCGGACTCCGCTCGCCCGCTGGACGATGGAAAAAATCCCGGAAAGCATTCTGGGCCCACTCTTCAATAACCTGCGGCTTGCTTGGAAAAATGCCAGCAAACCCGCCAAACGCAAGGGCCTCAAGGACCTCAAAATGGAATGCTTCACCCCCGAATGGTAACCCCCATGCACGACGTCACTGCCTTCCTCACCGAGACTGCGCAACGGGCCTTTCCCCGGATGCTCACGCAGATTTGCCGCGATCCCGGTGCACCCTTTTATGGATCCTGTGACCGTAACTGGTGGCACTATAAAATCCGTGATTTTTCCTCCATCATCATCCAGCAGGCGGGCTATGCCATGTCCATCGCGGCTGAGCTGCCTTGCTTAAATGACGGATGCACCCACTCGGCCCAACCGCTCAACCAACTCGCCGCAGCCACGGCACGCTTTTGGAATCAGAGAGCCGTCATGCATGGCGCCTTTGAGGAATATTACCCCTTTGAGCAAGGATATCCGCCTGTTGCCTTCTCCTCTCTGGCCATCGCCAAACTCTGCCACCAAGGCACCGTCCAGCTTGCAGACGTGAGATCCGGCCTAGCCATTGCCGCCCAGCAATTGCTCAACCGCTTTGAGGCCGAGGCCGCCAACCAGCAAATCGCCGGTACCGCCGCACTTTCCGTCATCCGCACGCTCGATCGCTCTCTCGTCGACGAATCCGCGTTCCAAGTACAGCTCACTCGCATCCTAGGTCTCCAACACGCAGAAGGATGGTTCCCGGAATACGACGGACCCGACCTCGGCTACCTTGCCGTTTCCATGGATTGCCTCTGGGACATCTACGATCACACGCAAGAGGCCCGCGTGAAAAATGCGATCGTCCTCGCCGCAGACTACACCGCTTGGTTCGCCCTCAATCCCATCGGCGAGGCGGGCATGCACAACTCTCGAAACACGGACTATTTCGTTCCCTACGGACTCGTCCGTCTTGCCATCGAAGATCGCTGCAAACAAACCGCTGACGTCGTTCGCCGTTTGTTCATCCGTCGCTCGGCCGATGACTTCCACCCTTTCGACGCGGTGGATGATCGTTACTGGTGCCATTACATCGGCCATTCGGTATTCCGCGCACTCGCTCTGCTCGACAAACACTCGCTGGACTCCTGCTCCCAAGTAAAACCTGGCATGGCCATCCCCTCCCAACAAGCAGGCTCCGGTCACGCTCTGCTCGGCGGCAACGAAGGCCCTTACTCGCTTGTCTCCACCCGTAAAGGTGCCATCACCACTGGCATTTGGCCCGGAGGCGAAATCGCCTGCGATTTCGGGTGGATCGTCCAAACCCCCAAACAGCTTTTTGTCAGCCACTGGTGGACACCCGCGTGGAAAATCACTGCGACTGATCGCATGGCTGGCTGCGAGGGCTACCTCGTCTCTCACAAGGAGCACCTCAGCACTCCATGGAAGCACATGATCTTGCGCCTCACCAGTTACGTGTTTGGACGCAGACTCATCAAGGTTCTAAAACGCCTCGTTATCTTCAAAAAACCCCAGCAAACTCTCCACTTTTCACGCAGCGTGACCATCGACGGTGACGCCGTCGTCCTGCGAGACCGCATCACCGGCCTCTCCGATCTAGATCAAATCAGCCGTGCCCCGCGTACCTCCAAACGCCACGTCGCCAGTGCCGACAGCTACCACCCGGAAGACTTGGCCGTGCTGAAGGGAGTCACCAGACAAGAGCGCATCAACCAAATGAACCACACGTTTGAATGCGAGACTCGTTACACCACGCTGGACAGCATGGAACTCTCCTAAATTCCCCTCGCAACTCAAAAACTGATCACCGACTTGAAACTCTTCATCCAAATCCCCTGCCTTAACGAGGAAGACACCTTGCCGCAGACGCTGGCGGATCTGCCGCGCGAGATCCCTGGCATCACCTCCATCGAATACCTCGTGATCGACGATGGCAGCAGTGATCGAACTCTTGAGGTGGCCAAAGAATGTGGAGCACACCACATCCTGCCCCTAGGGGGTAACCGCGGCTTGGCCACCGCCTTCCGCCTGGGCGTTGACTATGCCCTCGCCCACGGCGCAGACATCGTCGTTAATACCGATGGTGACAACCAGTACTGCGGTGCCGACATCGCCAAGCTCGTGCAACCGATTCTGCAGGGCCGCGCCGATCTGGTGGTCGGCTGCCGCCCGATCGTTGATCACCCCGAATTTGGAATCATCAAAAAATCCTTGCAGCTTTGTGGCAGTGCGGTCTTGCGCGTGATCTCCAGAACCACCGTCCGTGATGCGCCATCCGGCTTTCGCGCCTTTTCCCGCGAGACCTGCCAGCGCATCTTCCTCTACTCCAAGTTCTCCTACTGCATGGAAACTCTCATCCAAGCAGGCAACAACGGACTTCGCATCACCTCGGTCGATATCCGCGTCAACCCAAAGACCCGAGACTCCCGACTCTTCAGCTCCATTCCGCAATACATCTGGAAAACCGGCTCCACCATGGTGTCGATGTTCATTCTCTACCGCCCCAGCCGCCTGTTCATGACTGCCGCCGCACTCCTTTTCGCGGGAGCCACGTCCTTGGGGCTGCGCTTCATCTATCTTGTTTATATCAAAGGCCACGGCGACCCAACCAGAACCTATCTCCCCTCGGTCATTCTGCTCGCCATGCTTGCGCTCTCCGGCTTCCTGATGGTCATTGTCTCGATCTTGGCGGAACTCATGCGCACTCAGCGCCGCCTCACGGAGGAAACTCTATATCAAGCCCGCTTAGCGGCAACCAAGCGATAGAGCTCAGGGGCCACACCATCTGTTTTTTCATTCAAAATTCAAACTCTCCGCCAACTCAGCCCCCGCGTTGCGCTTCATCATCACCGCCCTACCGGCTACCGAAATTCTCCTCTTCATTTCAGCTTCACCCCCTGTCTTCCTCTGCGTCCCTTAGCGCTCTTTGCGTCTCCGCGGTAAACTCTTCTATCCAGAGAACCACGAAACACACGAAAGCTCACGAAATCAAAGACGCCGACTAAAGATCAGCGCTCCATCTCTTCCATTCCCACCGAAACTCCGCCCTCCGAAATTCTTCTCTTCCTTGGCGTCTTCCTCAGCGTACTCCCCGCCTTTGCGTTTCGCTTCATCCTCCCGCCCCTCCGGCCTCTGAAACCCCGACCTCAATCTTTCTCCGCGTCGCTCAGCGACCTTTGCGGCTTCGCGGTGAATCCCTCTTCATTTCAGCTTTCCGCTTTCCAAATTTCAGCTTTACCCACCCTCCCGTGCCGCCGTCATTTCTCAAGCTCTTCAAGTTTCTCGCCATCGGCATTCCTGCCTTTTTGGTAGCCATTCCGATCAATTATCTATTGGTCGAAAAGCTACTCTGGCCCAAGCCTGCTGCCTACGCTCTGGTCCTTGTCATCCAAGTCACCATCAACTTCTTCGCCTGCATCTATTTCGTTTTCCAGCGCGATGAATCAAAAAGCCTGCGATCCCAATTCGTTCTCTTCATGAGCGGCATCCTCTCCGCCCGCGTCATGGATTGGGGAGCCTACAGCCTGCTCACCTGGCTCGGAATGAACTACATGCTCGCTCAATTCCTCAACGTCGCCGTCTTCAGCATCGCCAAGTTCTCATTCGCCCGCAGAACCATCGAAGGCAAACCCTAGAGATAAAGTAGAAAGCAGAAAGCAGAAAGCAGAAATGAAGAAATGAAGAGATAACGGGAAGACACCTTAAGACGGTGCTTCCATCCAAAATCTAACATATCCCTCACTCAGCGTCTGCCTCAGCGATCTACCCGCCTCCAAGTTTCGCTTCATCTTACACCCTCTGAAACCCCGAAAATCACTCCCTCCTCCTCCTTTGCGTTTCTCAGCGACCTTAGCATCTTCGCGGTAAACTCTTCAATCCAGAGAACCACGAAACACGCGAAAGCTCACGAAATCAAAGACGCCGACTAAAGATCGGCGCTCCACCTCTCCCATTCCCTCCGAAACTCCGCCCTCCGGCCTCCGAAATTCTCCTCTTCTTCGCGTCCCTTAGCGACCTTTGCGCCTTCGCGGTAAACCCATCTATCCAGAGAACCACGAAATACTCGAAAGCCCACGAAATCGAAGACGCCGACTGAAGATCAGCGCTCCATCCCGCCCATTCCCACCGAAACTCCGCCCTCCGAAATTCTCCTCTTCCTTGGCGTCTTCCTCAGCGTACTCCCCGCCTCTGCGTATCGCTTCATCCTCCCGCCCCTTCTTCCTCCGCAACCGAACTTTGCACAAGTCTCTTGATTTGCCGCGCAGGACTCATAATATAATTCTATGTCAAAAGCCGCACTACTTCAATCGAAGGTAGTTGATCTGCCTGAACCGATTGCCTCGGAACTTCTGGATTTCCTTGAATTCCTAACCACCCAAAAGCAGCAGAAGGATGCGCGAAGACTGGAGAGCATTCAACAGCTCAAGGGATTCTTCAAAGGACGATTGAGTTCCAGCGAAGTGTTTGCCACATTAAAATCCGATGAGATCCAATTGGAAGACTGAGACACCTATTGTCTTGGATGCCTGCGCCCTGATCGCGTTTCTCAACGACGAGCCCGGCTCCGAGGTCGTGGCAGCGGTCCTTCAAGAGGCTGCATCGGTTGAAATTTCCGTCGTGAACCTCCTTGAAATCGCTTACGATGCCGTCCGGCAATCTGGCGATCCTCGATCTGCGCGTGAAATCGTGGATGCTGTCCAGCGACTTCCAATCAACATCCATTGGAACATCGACGACTCCGTGTTCCATCATGCCGCGCACTTCAAAGCCCGCTTCCGCATTTCACTCGCAGACGCATTCGCTCTGGCGCTCGCCAAATCATTGGGTGCTCCTGTTGCTACCAGCGACCACCATGAATTCGACTTCCTCGAAACCGAGGGGGCTGCACGCTTCATTTGGATCCGCTAGACAAGTTACCCATCGTCCCAGCTCCGCGTCCCTCTGGCCTCTGGCCTACGAATATCCCTCTGCTTTTGCGTCCCTTAGCGCCCTCTGCGTCTCCGCGGTAAACTCTTCGATCCAGAGAACCACGAAACACACGAAATCCCACGAAATCGAAGACGCCGACTAAAGATCAGCGCTCCATCTCTTCCATTCATTTCCGCTTTCCGCTTTCCCAATTTCAGCTTTACCCAACCATGTTCAACACCCGCATCATCCAAAGTGTCATCGCATTCGCTGTCGGCGTATTCCTTGCGATCTGGCTTGGTCTCAATATCGTCACGGAACAAACCGCAACAGTACTTAAAATCATCGCGGCGGTTTTGTTCATTGTCTGCTTTGTGCTCGGCCGTAGGATCTGGCTGCTCATCCCCTTCGCCGCTTCATTGGCGATCGGCCTGCGCCTTCCAGGGCAACCGGATGCCCTCTTGCTCGCGCAAATCGCCTTCATCGCCTTCAGCATCCCCCAATTCCTCATGCGCAAGCTGCCCTGGCGCCTTGAATTTACCGAGTTGGAATTCTGGATGCTCATGCTCACCCTCATGGTCGCCCAAGTCTACATGCGCAACCCGGTAGGCGTGAATGTTTTTGGTGGCGATACGGTTGGCGGCAAAGGCTATGTGCTCTATCTCATCGCGCTTTCATGCGCCCTCATCCTCTGCGGCCTGCGCGTTCCCGCCAGCGATCTCAAGTGGGTCATGCGACTCTCGATCGCGGGCGGCATACTGAACCTCGCGATCTCGATAATGGGGGTCCTCGTGCCGTCCATAGGCTTCTACATCGGCCAAAGCTACACCAGGAGCGATGAGGTCAATTACGAAAACCGAGAGGCGATTGATACAAGAGTTGCCACTCGAGTTGGATTTTTGACTCAATTGGGAGGTAATCTGGCGCTCTGGATCAGTTGCTACATCTCTCCCCTCATTGCGCTGGTGAAGCCCCTGTGGCTCATGCTCATCCTGGTGGCTGTGGCCGCATCCCTCATGGGGGGCTTTCGCAACGGCATTGCGATCGTTGGTCTTACCTTTCTACTGGGCATCGCCTACCGCAGCGGCGGCATCGGCGTATTGCTCTCCAGTTTCATGGGCATGATTGGCATCGCTCTGCTTGCATTCATCAACCTGATTGCACCCCTGCCCCCCAATGTCCAGCGCGCCCTCACCTTTCTCCCGGGCACCTGGGAAGAACGCTACAAAGACGATGCCGAAGGTTCCACCGAATGGCGCGTGGAAGTCTGGAAAGAGGCCCTGCTCACCGATCGCTGGATTCAAAACAAGTGGCTTGGCGATGGTCTTGGCTTCAGCGCCGCCGAACTGTCCGCGCAGATGAATGACCGAGAAGGCGCACGTGCGGGCATTTCAGGCTTCGGTGCCCATCGAGAATCCGTCTTGGCGAATGGCGATTATCACAGTGGCCCCGTATCCAGCATTCGCGTTATTGGCTACATCGGCCTGCTCGTCTTTCTCCTGGCCCAGATCCGCCTTGCCGTTCACGCCCACCATCTGATCACACGGTATCGCCATACCGAATGGTTTCCTCTCACGCTGCTCATTGGCATCCCTGTCATAATATCACCATTAGTCTTCGTCTTTATCTTTGGCGCCTTCAAAACTGCTGCACCAACATTTCTAATTTCATGCGGACTTGTGAGCATCTTGAAAAACAACCTGCCTCTCCCAAATTCGAATAGAGCTATGGAGAGTGCACGCATGAATAAAAGCCAACAAAAGCTTCCGGCATAATCGCCCTTTTATATTCTTAATCTTTGGCTCCTTCTTTACGCCACTCATGTCCCGCTCCAAGCGTTTTGTCACCGGCCTGCTGTCCAGCTACGCGGCCATCGGCGTCAACATCCTCTACACTCTCGCCTCGGTTCCGTTGGCCTTGCACTATCTGGACAAGGAAGAGTTCGGTCTATGGGCGGTGGTCACCCAGCTCTCCGGCTACCTGATGTTGCTAGAGTTTGGAATGACTGGATCAGTCGCCCGCTCGCTCTCCGATCACAAGGACCAGATGGAGGACGGGATCTACGGCAACATCCTCCGCACGGGAGCACGAGTGTTCGTCATCCAGGGCTTGCTCGTATTCCTACTCGGTCTGCTCATGGCTTGGTGCGCCCCCTCCCTGCTGGGGTTGCCAGCCCGCCTCCAGCAACCCTTTATGGTGCTCATGGCGACACAAGCCCTTCTCAGCGGCATCAAGCTGTCCATGGGCTCCATCGCTTCACCGCTCTGGTGCCACCAGCGCCTCGACTTGAGCAATTTCGCCGCCAGCGCGAGTTTAGTGGTCACTTTTACCGTCCTCTGGCTCGGATTTCATACGGGGTGGCACCTTTACAGCCTAGTAATCTCGACGGCTGCAGGATCGCTCGTGGGCCTGCTCATCACCTACATTTCCTGCCGCCGCTTGGGTTTGTATCCCCCACGGGAATACCGGGGGCGCTTCGATCCGCTCCTCTTCCGCCAGTTGCTGCACTTCGGCAGCGGCCTGTTTCTGATGAACCTTGGTGCTCAGCTTGCCTCGGCCAGCCAGGTCATCATCGTCAGCCGGCTACTAGGCATCGAAGCCGCTGCTGTCTGGTCGGTGGCAACCAAGATCTTCAACCTGGCCCAGCAATTCGTCGGAAAAATCCTCGATTCGTCCGCCGGCGGTCTGGCGGAAATGGTTGTGCGCGGGGAAACCGGGCGACTCCGAGATCGGTTTCGCGACTTGGTGTCCATTTCCGCCGTGATGGCGGTGGCGGCCAGTGCTGGCATCGCCTTGCTGAACGGTGCCTTCATCGAAGTCTGGACTGCGGACAAGGTGACTTGGGCGTCGTGGAATAATTTACTGTTAGCTTGCATGCTGTTCAGCAGTGCGGTAACCCGCTGTCACAGTGGCCTGGTGGGAATCACCAAACAGATCCGCGGCATGAAATACGTGTATTTGTTTGAAGGTGTGACATTTGTTACCCTGTCACTCTTGCTAGTGGGTTGGACAGGGTTGAGCGGCCTGCTAGGCTGCGCGCTGATTTGCAATATCTGCATCACCGGCATCTACGCCACCAGCCGCACCGCTAGCTATTTAGGCATCTCCCGGCGTAGGGTCGTCGGCTGGATCGCACAACCGATCGGAATCCTGCTGCTGACCGCGATGCTTTTTGTGGGCACACGCCTGCCTTTCTTCGCCACGCTTCCAGCGGTGCCCCGGTTGTTGGTCGGGCTGGCTCTATTCTGCGTTGCTGTGGCGCCAGCCCTCTGGTTCATGGGAATGGATGCCCGGCTCCGCCGCGAAGTTAGAGCTCTGTCCAATCGCATCCTTGGCAAATACGTTGCTCGCTTGAAGAGCATCTGATGACTCAATGAATTACGCATGATTCACCTTTTCAAACATTTCATCGCACATCCGGCAGCGCGGCCATGGAGCTTGATCCGGACGTCCTTGCGCAAACTCTTGCTGCGCGGGCCAGTCGGACGGTGGTGGATCGCACGCCGGGCAAGTCAAATTGACACCGCTTACCTCGCCGCCATCATCGGAGGTTCCTCAGCGGCAGACGCGCCAGAGGCACAATCGGCTCCTCCAGCACAACTGCCAAAACAGAGCCTGCGGCGCATGCTCTATATCGGCGACTGCATGTGGGAGCCATCCCAGCTCTTTCCGGCAATTCGCGCCATTTGCGCCCTCGACATCCTCGATCTCAGACCCGGCTTGCAGATCGGCAAGGATCCGCGCGCGGCGGTCTGCGGCGCGATTCGGGACCATGCCGCGGCCTCTCCAACCGGAGAACCTGACTTGATTTTCTTCTATGCCAGACCGTCACTGCTCTCGGAAGAAGCCTTCTCCATCATCCGCACCCGCTGGTCGTGTCCCGTGCTTGGGATGAATCTCGATGACCGGGTGGAATTCTTCCCCTACGGCATCCTACATGACGGCAATGACAACTATGCCCGCTGGATTCATGCGTTCGACATCAATCTGACAAGCTCGCTGACCGCGCTAGACTGGTATCGTGCGCGTGGCGCCAATGCCCGCTACTTCCCCCAGGGCTTCCAACCCGACCCGCATTACGCCCTGCCACCGTCCCATGCCGGCAGCCAGCACCGATTCAGCTTCGTGGGTTCCTGGAAGCCCGAACGCGGCCAGGTGATCGATGAATTGGCAGCCTATGGAATACGCCCCACCCTGTTCGGAAAAGGCTGGCGCGATAGCCAGTGGATCGATGATGCCGCCCATGTCTTTCGCAACAGTCAGATCAATCTTGGCATCGGCTATGCCCTCGCCTCCGCGCGGATGGCCAACGCCAAAGGACGGGACGTCGAGTGCCCGGCCGTCGGCGCCTGCTACTTGAGCACCTACCACTGGGAACTGTCCGAATTGTTCGAAATTGGCAAGGAAGTCCTCTGCTACCGCAATGTCGATGAGCTGATTGAACTTTATTCCTACTACTCCAAACGCCCACAGGCCTGCCTCAAAATCGCCCAGGCCGCGCATCGCCGCGCTCATGCGGAACACACTTGGGAAATGCGACTCAGAACACTCCTTCAAGAACTGGGTTTCGCTATTTGAATGGGCGCGGTGGTTTCGGCCAGTGCCTCGAATCTTTCCCGCCAGACGGCGCGCTGCGCTCGCAGAAATATAGCCATGTCTTGATTTTTCATTTCTAACATTAACTCGAACACCACATTTCATGAGAACCACCGACCCGATACACATGAGTAAAGACCTATGTAATTCATTCTCGCGCTGCCTTGCCTACTATAACAGCCCGAGGTTTCTCAAGCCGTTCGTGAATCCCTTGCGCTTTGCAAGAAACCAGGTCCGGGCGAGATGCCGCCAGTCGCCAGGAACTGTCCGCCAGGCTGACGCATTTCACATGGACAACTTCACATGTGTGGCAGGAGAAGTGGTCAGTGAGGTGATATCTTCTTATGGGTTCCTGGAGCCCAACCTGACCGGAGCCTTTCTCCACCTGGTCAAGCCCGGCCAGACTGCCATCGATATCGGCATGCACCTGGGATACTTTTCCACGCTGTTGGCGCGACTCGTGGGGTCAGGTGGCAAAGTCTATTCCTTCGAACCGACTCCCAGCACGCGTAAACTGGCGGAAGCCAACACGAAACGGTTTGCCAATATTCAAGTGTGTCCGAATGCGGTATGGAGCCATCGTGAAATCATGCAATTCCATGATTATGGAAGCAAGTATATGGCCTTCAACAGCGTGGGCTTCGCCCGTCTGGAGCACAGCATCGATACGGTGCAAACCTATGAGGTCGAAGCAATCTCTCTTGATGATTTCCGAGCACGCGTCGGCGGCCCTTTCCATGTCATCAAGGTGGACGCGGAGACCGCCGAGCGGGAAATCATTCGCGGAGGGATCGAAACCATCAAACTGGACAAGCCGGTCATCACGATGGAGGTGGGCGACGAGTCATCCGAGAGTGGGGCGAGCCTCGAATTGATCAACATGATGAGGGACTTAGACTACAGATGCTGGGAGTTCAATGACGGAGTGTTTTCTCCCCATCAGATCAGGAGCAGCTACGAATATGACAATTTGATCTTCCTTCCAGCCGATAGGCAACCCAATTGAATGGATACGATTTGAACATTCTGGAAATATAACTATCGATTGGTATCTATAAACCATATTAACAACTGGTTGTTTATGAAGATTTTAGTCGCAACTTTCACTTACTACCCAAACGTCGACGGCGTGGCTGAAGCCGCCCGCAGCATGGTTGATACTTTACTCACCGAAGGTCATGAGGTATCTGTCGCTACGGGAAAAATAGCTTCCATTATCCGGGAGGTAACGCCAAATGCCGCGGCAATCCATCGTTTTAGTATCAACGGTTCTCCAGCAATCGGGAACGGCTTCCGTGGGGAGGTCGCCGAATATCAAGCTTTTTTGGCTAAGCATTGCGCAGATGTAATTATTTTTCATGGATGGGATACATGGCCGGTTGAGATTGCGCTACCCATCCTTCCGAAGCTTCGCGGCAAGTCTGTTCTACTTAGCCATGGGTATGCCGGACACCAAGTCCTAGATCTTAGCAAGTTTCCTCGTGGCCTTCGAAGTTGGTTCAAATGGCTGCCACATGTGCTCAGCCTTCCCTGGGATCTCAGGGCTTTCGACCAAGTGGTTTTCTTGAGTAATAAAGCTGATTTCACGCGCTTCTTCGATGTTTGGGTCGCTAAAAAGACAAGGTGTAAAAACACCAGGATGATTCCAAATGGAATCGATGCCAGAAATTGGCATCTCATTCCGGCCAACTTCCGGGAGTTTGCGAATTTAAGTGATGGGGTGTTTTTCCTATATGTGGCGAACTACTTTCCCGGGAAGAATCAAGCCATGGCGCTTGAAGCCTTTTGCAATGCTAATATTCAAGGATCAGTACTTGTTTTCATAGGTTCCGAACTTGGTGATTATGGGAGTTCAGTCATGGCGACTTGGAACAATATCAGAACCAACTACCCAAACCTAAGTGTTCACTTTTATGAGAATCTTGAGCGCTCCCAGGTGATCTCCGCTTTCCGATCCTGTGATATAGCTGTGATTAGTTCAAAGAGTGAGGCCCAACCGTTGACCATTCTGGAATCGATGGCCAGTGGCAAACCGTTCATATCCACGGATGTCGGCTGCGTCACGGAGTTCGAGGGTGGGCTTGTCGTGAAGAACATCGAGGAAATGGCTAGGTCGATGCGTAAATTAGCAGAAAATCCTGCTGAGCGAGGCGAGTTGGGGAGACGCGGCAAGGAGTGCTTTGACCTAAATTACTCCGCGGAGGTGACCACTCGCGCCTGGTTGGACCTCATCAACCAGATCGTTGGTAAAGGAAATGCGGTTTAGGGTATGGCACCTGTCTCGGGTTAGAATATGGTATCATAAATACATATTGAGACCACTGACTGAGGCCCGGGCTGGAACCTCACGACCACCAAAATGGACACTTGCCGCCAAGGCCAGCCTTGCTCAAAGTGGGTGAGTATATCGGGGCATGAAGCAATATAACTTATGGAAAAGTCATCAAAAGATGAATTTGTCGCGCAATCATATTGGAATGGCGGGTATGAAAATCTCCTTTTAACACCTGCCACATCCGACGATCCGATCCGCCGGATGCTTGGTACCATCCTTCCACATGCACCCCTTTCTTGCCTCGAACTGGGATGTTATCGTGGACGCTATCTGTCAGTTCTGGGCGCTCTCGGTTACGAACTGCATGGCGTGGACCTCACTCCCATGCTGGACACTAAACTCCCAATCTGGCTCAGTGCGCTAGGAATGTGAGATGATGTTTCCCGCATGCCATGCCGGTCCAGACCGACGCATTGCGAATTCCAACAGTGGGCATGCCCTCTAACCTCTACTACCTACTACCATGACCAAACCCCGCATCGTCATATTTTCCGAGTTTCCGCTGAGCGCGATTGCCGGCGAGGCGAGCGGCCGCGGTGGCGGCCAGGCGGCAACCTGGCTGCCGCAGCTGGCGCGGGCGTGGGAGGCTTGCGACGAGTTCGACATCCACTGGGGGGTATTTGACCGCAGCGCGCGCAAACCGGAGAGCGTCAGGTGCTGGAACCAGACGTTCCATCGCATTCCGTGTCCGAGTGTCACGGCTAGCATGCTGCTGGGGCGCTGGCCACATCGGCGCGGGGCGCAGGCCCTGATCGGGCGGCTGCGGCCGGATCTGATTCACTGCTGGGGCACTGAGAATCTGTATGGCTCCGCCTTGTGCGGGTATCAGGGGACTTCTATTCTTTCGATGCAGGGAGTCATCACCACGTATTTCAAGACAGGTTGCCTACATGGCTGGCGCTGGCGGTTCTTCCGGCATTGGGAGCCGCAATCGATACGGCGGGCGAGTGTGGTGACCAGCGAATCCCAGTGGGGGCTGGACCGCGTGGCGGAAATCCAGCCTGGCAAAAACGTCCGGCGGGTGGAATACGGGGTTTTTCCGAGTTACTATGAGGTAGCCTGGCAGCCTGCGGCGACCGCCCCGCGGTTTTTGTTTGTGGGCAGCATGGGCCGACTCAAAGGGGTGGACATCCTGCTGGAAATGCTCCGTCGCCATCCCCGGCGCCCGTGGCAGATGGTGTTTGTCGGAGGCGGTGGGCTGGCCGACGCGCTTCGGGAGTTGCAGGATCCTTCGGTCGAGGTGCTTGGCTTGCTGAAATCCGCGGAGGTGCAAGCCGAGATGGCCAAAGCCTGGGCGCTGGTAATGCCATCCCGCGCCGACACCAGCCCGAATGCGGTCAAAGAAGCCAGGGTCATCGGCTTGCCGGTGGTTGCCTCGCCGCACGGCGGCCACGCGGAATATGTGGAGCACGGCCATGACGGCCTGCTGGTGGGCTCGGACGATCCTGATGATTGGTTCAACGCCTTGGACGGCCTCAGCAGGGACTACGAGTTTTGCCGTGAAATGGGTTCCGTGCGCCACCAATATTTCCGGGATTATTTCCGGCCGGAAAAGACTGCGGAGAGTTTTTTGGCTTTGTACCGCGAACTACTCTAGTTAAGTGATCTGATCTCTGACCTCTGACAATGTCCTTTCTCGGAACATGTAAAGCCCGTGTCCTCACAGGCTTTTCCCCATGGTGGCGGCTCTATTTGCTGGTGCGAGGCGTCAAAGTCGGTGCCGGCTTCACCTGCATTGGCCGCCCCGCGATGAACTTGAAACGGGGCTCACGGATCGTGCTGGGTGAACGGGTGACCTTGTGCAACAGCGGGATGGCCAACCCGGTAGCGGAATATGGCCGCTGCCGCCTAGCGACGGTCGCCGCAGGCGCAGAAATTGTATTGCACGATCAAGTCGGATTGAGTTCCTGCCTGATCTGCTGTGCCCAACGGGTGGAAGTGGGCCAAGGCACCATCATCGGCGGCGGGGCGATGATCCTCGACACGGATTTTCATCCGCGTGGGCCGCAGGGCGAATGGCTGAATGATCCCAAGGCGGTGAGTCGTCCGGTTCTCATCGGGGAAAAATGCTTCATCGGCGCTCGGGCAATCATTCTCAAGGGTGTGACGATTGGTGACGGAGCCGTCGTTGGCGCTGGGGCTGTGGTCACCCGCGACGTACCTGCCGGCGCGGTGGTCGCCGGCAACCCCGCCCTCCCCATCTCCGCCGCCCACCGCTATCCGCCGATTAACCACTGACCCTTCACTTCGCATGGACAAACGACTCATCTCATTTTTGCTTCACCGGCCATCCTCATGGTTTGCCTGCGCTCAGGTGGCGTGGGCGAGAAGCAGCCCCCGTTCGATGAACGGAACCCAGCTCGCTGCGCCACTTACCTTGATGGATCCGCCGGATCTCCATCCTTTTCCATCCGGTGTGCCGCGCACCTGGGCGCACGGGTGGAGAAAATGCTACGGCAAATGAAGAAGCACTAAGCATGAAAACCACACCTGCCTCCGAGCCAGAAATGAAGTGCCGCATTTGCGATGGCGACGCGATACCACGCGACTGGGGTGGCATGGAATGCGCATCCTGCCATAGCGTCATCGTGACGAAAGTCCCAACGAACGAAGAATTGTCGGACTTTTACCAAAGCTATAACGACAATTACGTGGGGGGGGGGACATCGGCAGGGCGGAACCAAATCCGCTACGCGAGGAAATATCTGGAGCTTGTCCACGAAGTGAAAAGCGATGGAATGCTAATTGACGTTGGTTGCGCGAACAATCCCTTCCCCAATCTCGCAGCCGCCGCCGGATACAAAGTTACCGCTTCGGACTTTACAAAACCGCGCGAACTGCACGCTGACGTGAAATTTCTCGCAGGCCAACTGAATGATTCCGGGCTGCTCTCAGCCGGGCAGACCTTCGACATCGTCACCTCGTGGGCGGTCGTAGAGCACGTCGCCGATCCTCGTCTCGCCTTTGAAATACTGTCGGGACTGGTCAAGCCGGACGGTTGGATATTGCTTACCACCCCGGAGGCCGGCACTGGTCTGACCGTGCATGCGGCGGGGAGATCTCCGTGGTTTTACCCTCCTGAACACCTGCACCTGCTCTCACCCAAAGCTATTGGTATACTTGCCAACGAACAGGGATTGGAACTGGTGAAGTGGAACCATTTCGAAATCACACGCCTACGCTGGATCGCGAGGTATGGCATCGGGCTGATGGAATCTGTAGCCGGTATTCTTTTGAAAACTGTGGCACCAAGGAAATGGCAGACGCTCAGGAACGGTAAAAAGCAGCGGTTCAACGGAATCGCCTTTTACCTTCTCCGACCCAGCCCGCGTCCATCCGCCACGAAATTTTCGGAAACATCATGAATGTCCTGATATCAGCCATAGCCTGCGATCCCACGGGAGGATCGGAGGGCAGCGTGGGATGGAACGCCGTCCAACTGATTGCGGAGCGACATGACGTGCGCGTCCTCGTCCACGCAAAATATGAGGAAGCCTGGAGGCGCGCGGGGGCGGAAGGACTCGTCCCCCCGAATGTGGAGGCGAGATTTCTCTGTTCCGCCAAGCCCTGGCATCCCAACCGTATGATCGCCCGTTTGCAGAGTTGGAGCCGCTACATGGAGTTCAATAGGCACGCGCTCGCGGCTGCGCTCGCATGGCACGGTGAGAAAGCTTTTGATCTCGCTCACCACGTCACCTACGCAACCTGGCGAGTGCCTTCCCCGCTGTGGCGGCTTCCCGTGCCTTTCATCTGGGGTCCGATTGGTGGTGCCGCGAACTTCCCTAACGCGTTCTTCCCCATCCTCAGTCCATCGGCGAGAGCGTTCGAAGCCCTGCGGAAATTCAGCGCGGCCGCGGGTCGCCGCTCGCGAGGGTTCCGCGACTGTGTGGAAAACTCGACCCTTGTGATCGCGGCCAACGTCGAAAGCGAGGATTTCTTACGCCCGTACCGCGGCGGCCGGGCCATGTCCCGACTGCCCGTCACCTATCTCACGGCAGACAAGATCGAACGTTTCCGGCGGCCTGTGGGGCATACCCGTAGGCCTGGTCCCCTGCGGTTGTTCGCCGGCGGCAACATGATCGGCAGCAAAGGACTGGCGCTCGCCGTCCGCGCTCTGGCGAAAGTTAAAAGCGAAGGAGTGGGTTTCCACTATACCATAGCAGGCGGCGGGCCGGAATATCCAAAGATCCAGGCACTCGTCAACGAACTCGGGCTATGCAACGAGGTCACCTTGCATCCTGGGTTCCGAGGTGACGATTACCCGGCCGCTCTGCGGGATTCCGACATATATTTCCTGCCCAGCTTCCGCGAAACCACACCCATAACACTGATAGAGGCTCTGCTCGCCGGATGCCATCCCATCGTAGCGGACGCAAGCGCACCGGGCGAGCTGATGCGCGAACTAGGCGGCGATGCGGTTGCCGCAGACAGTCCCGAAGAGATGGTGGAGGGACTTGCCACAGCGGTTCTGGCATTTTCCCGAGACGGAGCCGAAGCCGACATGGCGGAAAGTATAATTACCGCGCTCACAGACAAGTTTTCACGGGAAACCTATCGAGACGCAATTATGGAGGCTTACCGATCATGTGTATCATGAACCCCGTCGTCAGATCAGAAAATCCCACATTTCCCATGCCGAATTTCAAAATAATCATCCCTGTATACAATCCGCCCGACGACTTTCTTGAGACGCTTTCCGCACTGCAAGCGGACGGACTGGAGGACAGCGTGATCGTGGTTGACGATGGCTCAACGAACAGAATTTCGCGGAAAATCCATGATCGTTTCCGCGGTGTGGAAATCCTGACAGGGGACGGCAACCTATGGTGGGCCGGCGGGATGAGGATGGGCATGGCACACGCGCTCGAAAACGAGGTTGATGTGATCTGCTGGTTAAACCATGACTGTATCCCTGAACCCGGAACCATAGCCGCATTGGCCGAGGAAGCCTCCAAGCACGGCATGGGAGCGGTTTCCGCCTGGTGCACGACACGCGGTTTTGAAAATGCACCCGTCAATCCTGGCTTTCGCAATTTCAAACCCATACCGCTCGAAGAACTCCTCAAAACGGAAAAAGTCACCGTGGACGGGGTGAACGGCAACTGTGTCGCCATGAACGCAGCCGCGATCCGTGAAATTGGACTTCCTGATCAGAAAAAACATCCCCACTACGGAGACGGCCCCTACACGTGGCGCCTCCACAAAGCGGGGTTCACCAACGCAGTCCTGACTGGCAGGCACGCCTCACTCAGCCGTGAGCTGGAACGCTGCGTCGACGAGCAAAGCCACTCCATGGTTTGGAAAGCGAATCTGTCCGACAAATTCAAATATTACCTTTTTTCCCCCCGCTCCAAATCCCATTGGAGAAGCAAATGCCATGACCTGCAGACTTTTCGCGGCACGATTCCCGGCCTGCTCATTTATCCTTTAGTCCAGGCAAAGCTTCTGTTGGGAGTTGGAAGGGGACACCGGATTGGCAGAAAAATGGAAACGGGACCAATCATCGAAACCATCGTGAACCGATACAAGGGACAACTGCCCGAGGAGGGCCTCAGAGAAGCACTCACCCAACTCTCACAACGCAAACCATGAGTTTTAAAGCGGGAATACTCAACGCCTACGATTGGAGAAACCGGGGAGACCGGGCCATCATCGAGGCACAGATGGCCTGGATCCGGACAAGGATCCCGGATGTGGAATTCCGGATTTTCTCTGCTTGCTGGAAGGAGAACATCCATGCTTTTGGCGAGGACAGGTCATTCCCTCCGCCCGTGAGCATCCCGGAAGGGGCGGGGCGTCTAGGCGGCATACTCGGGCCGCTGCGTTCGTATGCTGACTCCTCTTCCGGAAAAGGGGATGGACAGGCATGGGAGGAGTTTTCCACGTGTGACGGATATTTTCTCTGCGGGGGCGGCTACCTCTATTCCTCCCACGCGCCGCTTTTCAGCCGACAGCTCTGGATTCACGCCGCTAACGCGCTCCTCGCCCTGAAGTCCGGGAAGCCCGTGATGCAGTTCCCCCAATCTTGGGGACCATTCCACAAACCCTCAGACGAATGGATTTGCCGGAAACTCGGCGAAGCCCTGCCGAAGATAGCGGCACGCGGAGACATCTCCGCCGCCATTACCGGAGAGATGGGTTTTTCCGATAAGACCCTCAACCTTACCGATGTGGTCATCGCCATTTCACAGGTCAAGGGCCTGCCCTTCGATCTCCCGCGTGAACCCGCGAAGACCGGCCTGGGGATAGCGCCTATCGAATTCGGGTTCGCTCGGAACTGCAGCAACAAGGATCGGGAAGATTACCTCGGAAAACTGCAAGGCATTGCGACGGCCTATCACCGGGAAACCGGAGAACCGATCACCCTCTTTGTTCAGGTATCGCTGCCGGGCCACGACGACGATCTGCCGATGGCGGAGCGCCTCGCCGCAAAACTTGAATTCGAAGGCGTCCCCGTTACCATAGAGAACAGAGATGACTGGGCAGGATATTGGGAAAAGATCTCTAACCAGGCGGCCTTTGTCGGCTGCCGGATGCACTCCTGCATCTTCGCGATGGTGACATCGGTGCCGACCATAGGTCTGTCCTACCAACCGAAGTTTCAGGAGCTTTTCAGGGAGCTGGGCATGGTGGAGCGATGTTTCGATATCAGTTCCTTCGATCCAGCGGATGTAAATGCCTTACTCCTTGCCCCCCGCTTCCGATCCGATGCAAGCCGGGAGGAACTGGCCACTGCGGTGAAAGCCAGCGCGGAACGGACAATCCAGGGTCTTGATGCTTGCTGGCTGGCCGGTGATTTCCCCGGATAAGACGTCCTTGCCGCTGATCCAAAACCAGATGATTGCCCACAAGGAGGCTATCGCTGCCGCCCTTAAAGCGATGCAGCGTCCGGAGTGCCGGCGTTACCTGGAAGAGACGGGATGGGGTGACAAGCCCCTACTGCCCATCATCGCCAGCCTCGCCTACAAACAAGGTGCAGTGCATCAGGATAATAGGGAAATGCTGGAGACCCTGCTGAATGAGCAGTTGATGGACATCTGAGGTGCTGCTGGTGAGGCATTCTGAATGAGTCGGCGCTGCGAGGCCGCATCGCCCTACCGGTTTGATAGGCAGGGCCCGTTTTGCCTTTGCTTCGCTCCGGCCATGCCAAGTCCGCTATGCGATACTAAAAAATGCCGCCGATGCGGCACTAGCATTCCGCAACGGTCCGCTCAAAGGACGGCCTGGGACAGGATGTCCCAGCTACGATGAAGATGCGGCTTCTTCGTTCTCTTCCCCCAATGACTATTAACCATTGACCGCTGACCTCTTCCTTTCAGTGTTTCAGCGTTTCAACTTTTACCCAATCCCCTATGCCAAGTGAGCTACGCTTGATGTTCCAAGTTCGCTAAAGCTCACAGTGCATTCAGCTTTTCCCCTTATTCCTCTTCCTTTCAGTGTTTCAGCGTTTCAGCGTTTCAGCGTTTACCCAATCCCCTATGCCCCACATCCTCCTGATGGGCCAGACTCCGCCGCCTTGGCATGGGCAGGCAGTGGCCACGCAGATATTGTTTGACCACGATTGGCCCGGCTTCGAGGTCCACCGGCTGCGCATGGAGTTTAGCAGCGAAATGGTCGAGGTCGGGCGCTTTCAATGGCGCAAGGTGGGCTATTTGTTCGAGCTGATTTCAAAGGCTCGGAAGATTCTCAAGGCCCATCCTGGCTGTGTGCTCTTTTATCCGCCAGCGAGCGCGAAGTGGGTGCCATTTATTCGCGACATGATTTTCCTTACGGCGACACGATACCTCGCTGGATCGACCGTTTTCATCTATCATGCGAGCGGACTTCCGGTCTTTTCCAAGGCTGGAATTTTTCGAAGCATTCTATCGCGGATTGCCTATCACAATGCCGATGTGTCACTCGAGGTGGCCCAGGAAAAGGTGACGCCACACGATGTCTTTGCGGCCAAATCGTGGCAGTGGTGCCCATGTGGCATCGAAGTGCCCCAGCGGCCACAGCCCGAGCGCGACGCCATAAATCCATTCACGGTGACATTCGTGGGAAGTCTTCAGGAAGGCAAAGGCGTGCTTGAGGTGCTGAAGACTGCGAAAATCCTCAAGGATCAGGGTCACGGCGGCCGTTTCAATTTCCGCATCGTTGGCAAGTGGTTTTCCGATGAGTTTGAGGCGCATACCCGAAAATTGCACGGGGAGTGGCAACTTGAGGAATTGGTCGAGCTGGTGGGGCAACTCACCGGCGAAGCGAAGTGGGACGCTTATTACAATTCGGATGTTTTTTTCTTTCCGACCCATTACGCATCGGAGGCAACCCCCATCGTCATCATGGAGGCACTTGGCGCCGGTTTGCATATCCTCAGCACCGAATGGGCGGGGATACCCAACATGCTCGATGGTTGCCAGAGCGCCACACTACATCCCATACGCTCACCCGAGCTCTACGCCGCATCGCTCATCAAGCTTGTCGATGATAGCGAACGCGCCATGCGTGATTTCAATCATTCACAAAATTTCTATCAGGAAAAATTCCTGCCGATGCGTTTCATCGAACGGGTCAATGGCGCATTTCTCAAGGTCAGCAACACCAAGGCATTTCAAGAGCTTGGCAAGGCTGCTCATGACGCCTCACCCGCTGCGGACGCCTTGGAAAGGCGTCCCTGCCCAGAAAAGCACGACAAGAGTGTCGTGCCTCCCCAGAGCGAAGCACCTCATCATCCACAATCCACAATCCAGGATCTACCATCTCTCGCCTCTTCCTCCCCTAATAACCAATCACCAATCATCAATAACTCTTCCCACGCCTTGGCGGTAAACACTTCTTCCTCTTCCTCTTCCACTTCGATGTTCGATGTTGGATGTTCGATGTTCGATGTTCATCCCCCTCCCTCTTCCTCCTCTCAGCATTTCAGCGTTTCAGATTTTCAGCATTTACCTCCTCCCTCTCCAATCTCCCTTTCCATCTACCTCGCCGATCAAAACCCCGGGCATGATCGCAGCTACGGGATTTCCCGCATGACCCAGGTCGTGCTGGAGGCCTTGCAGGCAACGGGACGGGTCGAGATCGGGACGATTTCATCGCAGACCTCGCAGCAGGCGCCGGATGGTGTCGGGAATGCGAAGATTTTGCCATGGGGCACGCGGCGCAAGTGGGTGCGCCTGATGACCGATCACCTGCATCCCTTGTTCGTAGGTGGCGGGCATGGTGGGCAGAAAGCCGATGTGCATTATTTCCCGAAGGGGTACTTGCCGTACTTCAGCGGGACAAGGACGCCGTCGGTGGTGACCATCCATGATACGATCATCCAGCATGATCAGGACTGTTACCCGAATTGGCGGAAGAGATGGGAGTACCGTTACTGGGCAAGAATTTTAAAGCATACCTTGCATAATGCCGATCGAATCATAACCGTGTCGCAGACTTCGAAGCGTCAGATCGAGGCTTTCATGGAGCGTCATGGAATTCCGGCGAAGGAGATCACCGTCACCTATGAGCCTTGTTTGTATGAGAGCATCCCGCAGCCGGTCAGTGAAGCGAAGGAAAATTTTGTCATTCACCTTGCTTCATGCGAACCGCACAAGCGGACGGCGCATTTGATCCGTTGGTGGCTTGCTGCCGAGGCCCGGGGCCAGCAGCTGCCAACCTTGCACCTGATCGGCAGCGTTCCGCCGGAAGTGATGCCCTTGTTGGCCAGTGCGAAGAGCATTGTGAAGCGGCCCTTTCTTGATGAAGCCGCCCTGCAGGATGCCTATCTAAAAGCCAGCGCGCTCATCCTGCCTTCGGAGATCGAAGGCTTCGGCCTTCCCGCGCTCGAGGCCTACTACCTCGGAACGCCCGTGTGTTATGTGAAGGGAACCTCGGTCGAAGAAATCCTCAGCGTCGCCACCCACAAAGGCGGATTCAACCTGCAAGAGCCGCAATCACTCTTCGCCGCATTGGATGAGGTCATGTCCATGAGCGCCGAAGAACTGCGATCCTGCGGTCTCAAACTGCGCGAAACCTACGCCGCCCAAAAAGTCGCAAACCGAATGCTCGAGGTGTTTGATTCGGTAGCGCGGTCTGGCTCAGACCGCAGGCGAAAGAATTAGCTTATGAATGCCTCCTCTCATCATCATGCCGTTTCAGCGAGACAGCGCTACCTGAAAAAACCGCTTGATGATGAGAAACAAAGTAGCATAGTGACGACATGAACACTATTTCGATACTCCAGTCCAAGGTTGCCAAACTGCCTGATTCAATTGCTACAGAGGTCCTTGATTTTCTTGAATTTATCACGGCCAAGCGAAGCCCCCAATCAAGGCAGCAAACAGTTTCGATAAGTCAATTTCGGGGGGCCTTCAAAGGGCGTCTGAGCTCTAGCGATGAATACTCCTCGCGTAAAGCTGATGAAATCAAATTGGAAAGATGAGACAACAATTGTCCTTGATGCTTGTGCGCTGATCGCGTTCCTTAACGATGAGCCTGGTGCTGATATGGTGGCAGCCATGCTTGAGGATAATCTCTCTGTTGAGATGTCTGCAATCAATGTCCTAGAAATCGCCTACGATGCGATTCGCAGCACGGGAAGCACAGAGGCCGCAACAGATATTCTCAACGCAATCAATCAACTACCCATCATAATTCATTGGCATATGAACGAAGATGTATTTCGTCATGCCGCCATTTACAAATCTTCGCATCGGATTTCCCTAGCCGATGCAATCGCTCTCGCTTTTGCCAAATCATTGAACGCGCCGGTCGCAACGAGTGATCATCATGAATTCGATCTGCTCGATAGCAAAGGTTTGGCTCGATTTATTTGGATCCGGTAAGTGCCACTGTGCTTGCCAGTGAATATGATGTGCCCCGCAAGATGCGGGGCACAGCCAGCGAGACGCTGGCGCTCCCCGATGAAGAAGCCGCTTCTTTATTCTCTATCCACAATCAGCGATCCACGATCTTTCTCCTTAGCGTTCATTCGCGTTCATTCGCGGTTCAGTTTCAAGAAAGACAGAAGACTGCGAGACAGAAGAAGCTAGATCAGAAGCAGCTACTCACACTTTCAGCATTTTAGCTTTTCAGTATTTCAGCATTTACCTCATCCTCCTCCGCGCCTCAGCGCCTCTGCGCGAGCTTCTCTTCCTCTTCCCATTTCGCGTCCATTCGCGTTCATTCGCGGTTTAGTTTCAAGAAAGACGGAAGACTTAGAGACAGAAGAAGCTAGATCATAACCGGCTTCCAAAAATCAGCTCACAACAATCCACTTGCCATCAAGGCTGATCCGAATACCTTATGAACATGGACGAAAAAAAGAATATCCCTGAATTTGTCCTGAAAAAAATGGATGACATCATGCGGCTTTGTCACCAGACCAAGGTCGCCAGAATCGGACTGTTCGGCTCGGCACTGCGTAAGGATTTCGATCCTGAAAAAAGCGATCTCGATTTTGTCGTCGAGTTTTTTGAGCCGGATGCTCCTGGAATTTCCGATCGTTATCTCACGCTTGCGGAATCCCTTGAGGCGATCTTCGAAAAGCGTGTCGATCTCATCACCGCGCGGTCTATAAGAAACCCGGTTTTCTCCGCCGAGGTGTACACTTCACTATGCCCGCTTTATGCTGCCTGATACGAGCAAGCACCTGATCGACATTCTGGCTGCAGCGGCAGACATCAAAGCCTTCATCCTTGGCTATGATCTCGCCACCTATCGCAATGATGCAAAATGCAGAGCTGCGGTTGAACGCAAATTGGAAATCATTGGTGAGGCATGCTCACGGATACGAAATGAGGATCCGGAGGCCTTCGATCGTATGCCATATGGTCATCAGGTCATTGGTTTGCGTAACCGTGTGATCCATGGATATGATTGTGTAGATGATGCGATCATCTGGGACGTTGCATCCGACAAGCTCACGGCATTCGACTTAGAAGTAGAAGCACTCGCCAGTTCGTAACCGAATACCAAAAGTGTATTATTCCAAACGCCGCTTCTTAATAAAAGATTCGGCGCCGCGAGGCCGCATCGCCCTACCTAGACAACAACTTGGAGCAGGATGCTCCAAGGACGGCCTGAAACAAGATGTTCCAGCTGCGATGGGGAAGTGGCCTCTTCATCTTATTCTTCATCAAAAAAATTCCCTTTCTATTCCCCGTCCGCGCCTCAGCGCCTCTGCGCGAGCTTCTCTTCCTATTCCCATTTCGCGTCCATTCGCGGTTCAAAATCTTCTTATTTTAAATAGTGGGCGGGACGCCCACGCTCCTTGGGGAAGTCGCTGCAACAAAGACGATTCTTCAAAGGGACCTTTGGGGACAAAGGCCCCTGCCTAAGAGAAGCCTCATCTTCGTTCTCTTGCACTTCGATGTTCAATGTTGGATGTTCGATGTTCGATGTTCGATGTTCAATCACCTCGTTCTCTTCCCCAATGACTATTGACCAATAACTCTTCCCCCTTTTCAAGCAGCAGTATATCGCATAAAATACCCTCATGGAAAAGATCGTGAAAAAAAGCTCTCTGGCCAATTTCAGAAACCGTGAGAATCCGTGGCGGAATGCCAGCCATCAAGAACGTCTGGCTGCCATGGCGCAAATCTGCGAACCGAATCAAAAACATGGAGACACTAAACCAAGATTTCCTCGAGTTTATCGGATTACTCGAAACCCAAGGGGTTGATTACCTCATCATCGGCGGCTATGCGGTGGCACTGCATGGGTTTCCAAGGTACACGGGTGACATCGACTTTTTCGTAGCCGTGAATCCGGAGAACGCCGCTAAACTGATGAATGTGTTCAATGTATTTGGATTTGGTGACATCGGTATCGATCAGAACGACTTCATGCAGCCCAACTTCGTTGTTAAGATCGGTCGCGAGCCACGAAAAATTCAAGTGCTTACCGGTATTGATGGAGTCACATTCGCCGATTGCGACTCACGCCGAGTCGAGGTTGATTTGCAAGGAATGCATCTCAAGTTTATCGGCAAGGAAGATCTTATACGCAATAAACAAGCCTCGGCCCGGTCCAAAGATCTGATCGATATCGATGAGCTTAGCAAGTAGGCTCCGCTTAATCATGACTGGGAAATATTGTTCCAGTCCGACCGGTAAGGAGATGCGACCCAACAGCGACAATTCATCACCGCAGGCGCCAAAGCGGGCGGGACGCCCGCGCTCCCTTGAGGAGGACGCTTCAAACCGAAATCCGAAGTCGACATATCATTCGATTCATTTCAACCACTGATTTTTTAAATCTTAAATTCTAAATCCTAAATTCCAAACGAAAGAAGAAAAAGAAAATGGCTCGTGCATAGGCACATCTTTTGAAATTTCTAATAATCTGCGCAATCTGTGTAATCTGTGGTCAAATCCTCTTTATTTGAAATTCAACTTCCGAATTCGGGTTCTACTAAGACGATTCTTCAAACGGACCTTTGGGGACAAAGGTCCCTGCCTAAGAAAAGCGGCTTCCTCTTCGTCCTCAGTCCGCAATCAGCGATTCACAATCATTATGATTCGTGTTTATTCGCATTTATTCGCGGTTAAATCTCTTCGTTTCGAATTTCATACTTAGGATTTAGTGCTTCGCTCTTCCCCAATGCTCCGCATCGTCCTCCTTGGCCGGACCGGCAACATCATGTTCCAGTACGCACTGGGGCGAGTGTTGGCGCGCAAGCACGGCGTGCCTTTGGTGCTGGATGCATCGTGGTACAATGCTGAGGGATGGGCTGAGATTTCGCATTTCCTCAAGCTGCCAATAAAGGCACGGGTACGGAGAAAGTTTTCACTCGCATCGAGGGCCTTGCGCAACTTTACGGGCAAGCACTTTTGGGAATTCGGCGGGGCGCCCTTTCTCAAGGAAGCAGAGGCGGATCAATCATTCGACCCGCGCTTTCTTGAGGTGCCTGGCGATTGCACCTTATTCGGTTATTTCCAGTCGCCACTATATTTCGACAGCATGGCAGATGAATTGAGAGCGGAGCTTAAGGGGTTGATTTCAAAGGGAGCGCGGGCATCTTGCCCGCAATCTTCATCTGTGACGGAGGATGAACTCTCGCAGCCTGAATCTGTCGCCATCCATGTGAGGCGCGGCGATTACTTGCATCACGACTGCTTCAAGGTATGTGATGTGGAGTATTACCAAAGAAGCATGCGCGAAATTCGTGAGCGTGTGCCGGGTGCGCGATTTTTCATTTTTTCCGATGACCCCGATTGGTGCAGCGCACATTTCAAAGACATCGATGTAGCGGCGATCATCGGTCGCCGAGACAATGAAGAAAAAGAAACGGTGACCGGTGATCGCCGCCACATGACCTACCCTCTTCACGATCTGTATCTCATGAGCATGGCCTCACATCACATCATCGCCAACAGCACGTATTCATGGTGGGGTGCATGGCTGGGAGCGAAACCTGGCCAGCAGGTCACCATGCCCGACCGATGGTACGCCAAGGACATCATCGCCCCGATTGATGAGAAGAAGTGGGGTTAAAATTTGAAATCCTAAATTCGAAATTCGAAACGGAGAGAAGTTTCAAGAAAGCGGATAAAAAAAGCTGCTTCTTCATTTCTTCCCCAATGGCCTTTGACCAGTGAATTCACTTCATCTCTCCCCCAATAACCAATAACAAATAACCAATAACTCTTCCCCCATTCGCGTTCATTACGGTTTCATAATCTTCTTCAAACGGACCTTTGAGGACAAAGGTCCCTGCCTAAGAGAAGCAGCTTCTTCAACTTCTTCGTTTCAAATTTTGAATTTAAGATTTAGTGCTTCTTCCCTCATCCAAGTGACCACTGACTATTGACCACTGACTTCTTCATTCTCCCCCCATGCTCTTATCCATCATCATCCCCGTTTACAACGAAGAGCGACTCGTTTGTGAGTTGCTTTCGAGGGTGATGGCATTGCGGCTGGGCGATGGCGTCGCCAAGGAGATCATTGTGGTGGATGACGGCTCAAGCGATGAAACCGTTCTTCATGTAGCGGAATTCATAGCGCAACACGGAACGACCGATATCTCTTTGTTGCAACATGAGATGAACCGCGGCAAGGGTGCGGCGGTGAAAACCGGCATGGCGGCGGCGAATGGCGATCTCATGATTATCCAGGACGCCGATCTTGAGTATGAGCCGGAGGACATTCGCGAAGTGATCGGTCCGGTGCTTAGTGGTGAAACGATGGTGTGTTACGGTTCGAGAATTCTCAAAGAGAAAGCATTGGGCAGGGCGGGTATTTGCGGCATCCTCACGGGCAAGCATCCGGACTCGTATTTTCTCGCTTACCTCGGAGGAGTGAGCGTTACCAAATGGATCAACTTACTCACAGGATCCAAGCTCACCGACGAGCCGACCTGTTACAAATGCTTCCACAGGAACGCACTCGTAGGCCTGACGATCGAGCATGATGATTTCGCATGGGAACCGGAAGTGACTGTGAAGTTGCTCATCCGCGGCCATCGGATCAGCGAAGTGCCGGTTTCTTATCACCCGCGAAAACGCGACGAAGGAAAGAAGATCAACTGGAAGGACGGAGCCAAAGCACTGTGGGTGGCGCTGATGGTTGTAAGGAAGGAGTAAGGGTTAGAAGTTATTCGTTAGAGGTTAAAGGCACGAAAAGAATCCGCTTATTTTGCTTATTCAGAACTTGAAGCGGGATGATCCAGCTACGATGGAGAAGCCGCTTCTTCTTCGGCCTACAATCCAAAATCAGCGATCCACAATCTTTCTAATTCGCGTCCATTAGCGTTCATTCGCGGTTCAATCCCTTCTTCCTCTTCCCCAATAACTTTATACTTATAACCAATAACTCATGCTTCCCATTCGCGTCCATTAGCATTCATTCGCGGTTAAAATTCTTCTCTCTTCACCTCGCATGAAATTTCCACTGATCATCCTTTTTGCCATGCTCGCCTGGTTCTCCCCATGGTGGCTGGGTGGAAAGGTGCTGGCTCCGCTGGATCTCCAAAACCGGATGATGTCGCCATGGCGAGATGGCAATGAAAGCAATTATGCGAAGAACCATATTGTTTCGGACGGTGTGGACCAATACCTCGTGTATCGCCTGATCGCTGAGCGAGACTATCGCGAGGAGGGGCAGGTATCATGGAGTTCGCTCACCTACGGCGGTGTTGCGCAGCATGCGAATACGATGGCCTTGTACGACGACTGGACGATGCAGCTCCATCGTTGGTTCGATTTCTGGACGGCATGGCATCTAGGTCTGATGGGTCAGGTGCTGATTGCAGCCTATGGAATGTATCTTTTTTTGCGAGGCAGGGGGATTGAGGGCCTATGGGCCTGTGCCGGTGCGATTGTGTTTGCAGCCAACTCACAATTTGTCACATGGATCTATCACCGATGGTCTCTTGGGGCATTTTGTTGGGTGCCGTGGATCATGTGGGCGATCGATTTCTATCGAAATGGCAGGCGCGCATGTTGGATCTCGGTGCCGGTTTTCATCGCACTGGCATTCCTAGGCGGTACCTTGCAACATTCGGCTTTGGTCGCATTGACGGTCGTCGCGATGTGGCTGGAAGAAGCGATCGGCCGATGGAAAAAATGCGCGTTGCGATCACGCCTTGGCACACAATCATGCATCCTTGCACGCTACACAACATGGGGTGTCCTTGCGGTGGGGCTCGCAGGATTCAACCTCATACCATGCATCGAAGCGTTTCTCATCAGCAACAAACTTGGCATCCACACGGGCATGACCGCGAACGCGGCCGATAGCATTTATCCGAAAGGATGGCTACAACCGCTCTTCAATCTCGCGTCTTACCCCTTGCAATTTTTTCCCTCGATCCTCGGGCGATGCGATTCTATCGATTTGCTGAAGTTGTTTCGCAGCGAACTTTTATATGTCGCCTACTTCGGATCGCTCGCCGGCTTGATCGCTCTGGCGGCGCCATGGAAAAAACAAAGCCCACTGCTGGCCCGTCTGCTGATCGTGATGGGCCTCTTGCTTCCCCTCACCCCCCTCGTCCGCGTGTTGTATCAGCGGCTTTTCCTGCTCTTCATCATCGGTGGCATTTATGCCTTTGTGCACTTCATGCAAAATGCTTCCGACAAGGAACGCATGCGGTGGTTCAAAGTGCTGGCATGGATCGGATCCATCGGTGTCGCGGCATGGACTGTCGCCAGCCTATTCCTGATGAAGCAGGGCACCTTGATCACATCCTTGCAGCAGCGCATCGTGAACGAGGGCACGGGTAGTTCGTTCGGGTATTTAAGAAAATGGCTGGAAATGAGAGCAAGCAACTTCACCGATGATTTATTCATCTGGAGCCCGCAGCAATCATGGCCGCTGATCCTGCTCGCTTTGGCAATCATCGGCCTCGGCTTAAGTGCGGCGAGAAAAACCAAGCTCAGAACACTCGGATCATGGCTGATGCTAGCGGTTGTGACATGCGAAGTGAGCCTCTTTGCATCGCGCTGGGTAATGTGGGCCGATCCCAAAAAAGAACCGCTTTTTCCCGAAACTGCCGAGACCCAAGCCTTAAAAGAGCATGTCGGCAAGAACGGCAGAGTCAGTTGCCTTTATCATCCGACCGCTCACATGGCGATGACCCCTTTTCTTCCCAACACGCTCGCGGCGTATGACATCGCAACCATCACCGGATATGACAGCATCGTGCCTAATGGCATGATCCTACCCAACGAAACACCGGGCGATGCTGCGAAGCTTGGAAGGGTTGGCGTGACCCACCTCATCACATGGTCCGGCAACCCCGATGTGCCGGGTGAGTGGAACAAGGTGTGGAGCGGGCTCATGATGGATCTTTATGCCAATCCGCTCACGGTGCCGCGATACGCGGGTTTTACCAGTTTCGAGAATTTGCAGAAATTTCTTCATAACGAAAGCGATGAATGTGTGACCATCGAAGAGCTGAGCGGGCGTGAAAATTCGAGAAAACTTCGAGTTCCAAGCGGCGTCACCAATATGCGGATCGCGGAAAATCACGCGCATGGATGGGAATATCGCACAGTGGGCATCCACACGGAATGGCAGCACGCGATGCGCGCCAGCGATGGATCGATCATCATGGAGCTCCCAAAGACCACTGCGGAAACGATCGTCGAAATGCGTTACGCGCCACCGAGGCGAAGCCTTGGTTGGGAGGCCACCGGCATCTCCGCATTGCTTGGTATCGCTTGTTTTTCATGGCTCGGAATGAGTCGTAGAAGATCGAATATTTGAACCAATCTCGATCTCAAATCACGCACATGAAAAGACCTCTCATCGATAGGATCCACGATCGCCTCTGGACCATCACGGGCGATTGGCTCGATATCAAAAGGCCGCTTCCATCAGTCGAATGCATAGCCACCGACGATGGAAGCATCTCGGGAACGATGGATTGGCCGCGTGCTTGTGCGGCACTAGCCAGCGGCGCGTTGACATCAAAAAATTTCCGAAGAATACATGCGGTCAGACAGGTCGTCGAAACTCTAGGACCCGTTGATGGAAAGCATTTCGCCAGATGGATACGTGACAACGCGTCAAGCCACCTCACAGATAAACGCGTTGCAGCAATCGACGCATGGGGTGACCCAATACGCTGGCCGGCAGCATGTCTCGGTACGCCACGCGCTTTTAGCCCTACGACGCTGCGATTTCTCGCGCATGCCTTGTGGTTGAAAAAGGAAGGCTTCGTCAAGGAAGGCGGCACGGTGGTCGAAATCGGCGTCGGCTTTGGCGGACTGGCGGCAATGAACGCAATCGTGTCAAATGCCACCACCATCATGATTGATCTCCCGCCGGTCGCCAAGGCCGCCATGCTGCAAATGAGGGAACTCGGTCTTGGCAATTTCGCATTCAACGATAAAAGCAAATTCACAGCTGGCGATGTTTGTTTCATTTCCAACTATGCATTCACCGAATTGTCACGCGAAATGCAGGATGCCTACGTAGATAATTTTATCCATCACGCAGATCGTGGCGCCATCTTGAGCAATGCAGCCGTATTTGCTCACCATATGAAAAGTCGCAACAACGATCAGATCATCGACTTACTGAAATCCCACAATCTCCCTGCCAAGATCAGCACCAATGATCCAATCCTCTGCCAAAGCGACATTCGCTTTGGCAATGCACTCGTGCTTTGGAAGAGGATTAGCTAACTAATAGTTATTTGTTAGAGGTTATAAGTTATTAGAAAAAAAGCCGCTTCTTCATTCTCTTTCCTTGAAACTGAATTGCCTCTACTCCGTTACGGCCATGCAGATTTGGCTTCGCCTTAATTGAGGGTCGTTAATACTCCCGGTGCATTCTTGAACCTTGAAACTCTCTTCACCCATTCGCCTCTTTACCTGCACGCCGGTCGCCTTCGGTGGCGGACCCGATTTCTTCGCGCGGGACAGCGGATTGCTCTGTCGTGGTCTTCAGTCGCTGGGGATTGAGTCGCGAGCAATCATGCCGGGCGAAGTGATGGTCATCGATGAGCCCGATCTCATTCGCACCGCGTACGCGAATCTTGAATCACCAGCGTGGTGGCGTGAGCAAAAGATCGATGTTCTGGTGCTTTATGCCTGGGGTCGACCGAAGTTTAGAAAGGTCGCGCGCGCGATTCATAAGGCCGGTATTTTTCTGATACTCAACCAGGACAATGGCGGGTTCATCAGTCCGCTCGCAGGATGGCGCGGATGGCTAAGTGAAAAATGGATCATGAGCGGACAAGGAGCTGACCTTCGTTCATGTTTGCGCTTCCTGATTTCCGCCATCAAGGAATCGACCTATGGACTTCTCGCGACCGATCCATTTCGCGCGGCACACCTCAAGCATGGCAACATCATCGCCTGTGTTTCACCGCAAGCGAAGAAGGTCTATCGGACATTGTGTGGGCGATATGGCGGTAAATCGCTCGCCGATCGTGTGGAACTGATCCCTCATGCGGTTGAAACTGCTTTTTGCTACAATGGCACCCCGAAGAAGATGCATATTGTAAGCGTTGGCCGCTGGTCCGATGAGGTCCAAAAGCGTCAATGCCTGATGACTGAAGTGTTCTCGATGCTGCTGAGCTTGGATGCCTCCGTGTCGTTCGTGATTGCAGGCGAGACCACCGATCATCTGCGTCGTTGGCATGAAGCACTGGACAAGGCTTCGCAGGCGCGCGTGCAACTCTGCGGTCGGCTTGATCGTGCGCAACTTGCCTTGCTCTTGGATGAATCACAGGTTTTCTACAGCCCCTCGGCTTATGAGAGCTTTGGCATCGCTGCTGCGGAGGCGCTTTGTTCGGGATGTTCGGTGGTAGCCCATCGCTCGGTATCCATGGCCAGCTTCGAATGGTTTGTTTCTGAAAAGTCGGGCACACTTGCTGCGGATGATACCGCCGCATCCCATCTCCACGCACTCAAGGAGGAACTGCACGCATGGGAGATCGGCCGCCGCGACCCACAAAAAATTTCCCACACATGGTCCCAACACCTTCACGCCAACCAAGTTGCCAAGCATGTGGTGGCGATTTGTGAAAAGGAGTTTCAAGTCAGGTAGCGCGGTTTCTTCTTCCTCTTTCCAGTGACCGCTGACCTTTGACCAATGACATCTTCTTCCTCTTCCCGTTTCGAATTTAGGATTTAGGATTTAAGATTTCGTACACTCACAATATCAGCTTGCCCCGAATGCGATTAAGTTTAATTTATCGATCATGAGAATTTCCGAAAATGAGAAAAAAGCGATCCTAAAAGCGGTCCATGCACTTGATCCCGATGCGCATGTCATTCTCTTCGGGTCCCGCGCCGATGACAATGCACGCGGTGGTGATATCGATCTTCTGGTCATATCCGATCACATCGGGTTTCGTGAGGAAATGAAGATTCGCCCGGCAATCATGGATCAAATTGGCTGGCAAAAGATCGATCTGATTGTTCACAAGCGTGATCAGGCTACTCGGCCCATCGTTGCCATTGCTTTGGAAACCGGTGTCCCCTTATGAAAGAAGATACCAGAAATACCTATCTTGCCGAGAGTCTCAAAGAGTTGGATCGTGCGCTTTCACATCTTCAGTACTCGGCAAAAAGTATTGTTCAGACTTCGAATATTGATGACTTAGATGAGGAGGCACTGAGCAAGATCGAGGCGTTTACCAGCCGTTTCGCAAGACTCGTCGATTTGCTCACAAAACGGGTGCTGCGCTCGCTCGATCAATTCGAAATGTACGAGCCGGGAACACTACTCGACATTGCTAACCGTGCCGAAAAGCGTGGTTTGATCAAATCCGTCGATTGGTTGCGTGAACTGAGAGAAACTCGCAATGCCATATCCCATGATTACGCAGGCGATCGTTTCCTATCAATCCTTGCCTACTGCAATGAGGAATTACCCGAGCTCATCAGCACCTGCCAACGCGTTGAAGACTACGGGGAAAAATTGCTGGCACAAGATTGCTAAACCATTGAGTCAAGCTGCCGCTTCTTCTTTCCCCTCCCCTATTCCTCTTTCCGTTTCGAATTTAGAATTTAAGATTTAGGATTTAAGATTCCCCCCTCCGCGTACCTTTGCGATCTTTGCGCCTTCGCGTTTCATAAACACCTCTTTCATAGAGTCGGCGCTGCGAAGCCGCAACGCCCTACCGAGATTGAAGAGGTGCCCCGCAAGATGCGGGACACAGCCAGCGAGACGCTGGCGCTCCCCAAAGAAGAAGCGACTTCTTTTTTATCTTCCCCAGTGACCGCTGACCGCTGACCACTGACCACTGACCACTGACCTCTTCTCTCCCAAATAACCTTTAACAAATAACCCCTAACTCTTCTTCTCCGCGCCCCTTTGCGACCTTTGTGCCTTGGCGGTGAACCCTTCTTCCTCTTCCCGATACGACAGCTCACTCGCCCGGACCTTTGGGACAAAGGTCCCTGCCTAAGAGAAGCGGTTTCTTCTTCGGCCTACAATCCACAATCAGCGATCTACGATCTTTCTGATTCGCGTCGATTGGCGTTCATTCGCGGTTCAACCTCTTATTCTTCCCATGCGCTTTACCATCATCACCCCATCGCTAAATTATGGGCATTTTATCGGTGAATGCCTTGAAAGTGTTGCGGGACAGGTTGATGACTCAAAAGCCGAGAAAATTTGCGGTATTGAGATCGAGCATATCGTAATCGACGGCGGCTCCACCGACGAGAGTGCCGAGGTGGTGGCACGATTTCCACATGTGAAATGGATCCAAGAGTCGGACGATGGCATGTCGGATGCGATCAACAAGGGCTTCGACAAGGCCACGGGCGAATGGGTGATGTGGCTGAATGCCGACGACCGGCTCAAGCCCGGATCTTTAGAAAAGATGGTGGCCGAACTTGATAAAACCAACGCCGATGTGGTTTACGGCAACTGGGATTTCATAAATGAAAAGGGGGGAATCTCAAGGCATGTGATCGCACCCCGCTGGTCGCTTTTTGTGCATGTGCATCATCATTGCTTCATTGGATCGACTGCTGCTTTTTACCGGCGCTCGACGGTGATCGATGCTGGCTACCGGCTGCGTAAGGATTTCCGCTATGTGATGGATGGTGAATTCTACGCGCGCCTACATGCCACTGGAAAATCATTCAGCCATGTGAATGTGACCGTAGCCGAATTTCGCCTGCACGGCAGCAACGCCTCACAACGTCACCTTGGAAAAACCCGCGACATGGACACCATTCTTGCCGCCGAAAAACAACATGTCGAATCCCGTGCCATCCGGCGAGCTTATGGCCTCACACTGTTCAACGACCCCTACCTCAATGGCCTGATCGATGGCATCCTTTGGATTGTGGCTAGAGGTTGGAAGTTCGTGATGAAGAAAGTTTCATAAGAAGACAGAATACCTAAAAAAAGAAGAAGCTAGATCAGAAGCCGCTTTTTCACAAGAGGGGCATGGGCGGCCCGCCCGTATTACAATGAGAGTGGGCGTCCCGCCCACCTCTTAACCCAATATAGAATAACCAATAACTCTTCCCCCATTCGCGTCCATTCGCGTTCATTCGCGGTTCAATCCCTTCTTCTCAAGCCCCCGCAAAGCCGCTCTTGCATCAAACCTCATCATGCTGCATTGTAATGCAAATGAATCACGAACAGCTCATCGATCGAATCACCTTCAATCCGGAGATCTTCGGCGGAAAGCCCATCATCAGAGGTCATCGACTGGCCGTCGAACATGTGCTCGACATGCTTGCGGCTGGAGATGATCCAGCCACTATTCTCATAGGCTATCCATGGCTTGAGCCTGAAGACATCCAAGCCTGCCTCGTCTATGCGTCTCGTTTGGCCCGCAATGAACGAATTGAGATCTTCCCCGCTGCATTGGCCTCCTGATGGCGACGATTTTGTTAGATAGTTGTGTTTGGGGCGGCGTATTGCCGACTCTTCTGGAAATGGGCCATGATGTGACATGGTCGGGTTCATGGGAACAAGATCCCGGAGATGCTATCATACTCGAGCATGCCCATAAGACTCGAAAGATCCTCGTCACCTTGGACAAAGATTTTGGTGAGCTTGCTGTTCTCAAAGGGATGCCTCATTATGGCATCATCCGACTAACCGGTTTCAGGGCAAAGCAAATGGCTGCGGCCATTCACCACATCGTGACCAACTACGAGCAAGATTTGGCGAACTCTGCCATCATCACAGCAGACCCCGAACGAATCCGTGTTCGCATTCCATGACCGCCCGCTTCTTCACTTGAAGCTTCTTATTTGACACTTGAAACCCATAAGGGACGAGGGCGTCCCTTCCCCTTAGAATAGCTCTTCAATCGCATCCTCACCTTCATGCAGTCTCAGCGAGACCGCGCTACCTTGAAGAAGCGGTTTTCTTCTTCGGCCTACAATCCACAATCATCGATCCACCATCTTCTAATTCGCGTTCATTCGCGGTTCAATCCCTTCTTCCTCTCCCCCAATAACCAATAACTCATCCTCCTCCGCGCCTCAGCGCCTCTGCGCGAGCTTTTCTTCCTCTTCCCATTTCGCGTCCATTCGCGTTGATTCGCGGTTGAGTCTCTTCTCCAAACGGACCTTTGGGGACAAAGGTGCCTGCATAAGAGAAGCCGTTCTTCAATCTCTTCCACTTCGATGTTCGATGTTCAACCACTTCTTCCTCTTCCCCCAATAACTTTTAACTTATAACCAATAACTTTTCCCCCATTCGCGGTTTAGTTTCATCTTCAAACGGACCTTTGGGACAAAGGTCCCTGCCTAAGAGAATCCGCTTCTTCAATCTCTTCCACTTCGATGTTCAATGTTGGATGTTCGATGTTCAACCACCTCTTCCCCCAATAACTTTTAACTCATAACCCATAACTCTCCCACCTAATTGCTTGACTTGTGAGCATAAATGAGCACTATTGTGACATGAAAAACACATCTGTGCTCTTAAGAGCACGAGTCCCTGAACAACGATACCGAAATGCCGAGCGCATTTTGGACCGATTGGGCATGAACCCAGGCGATGCGGTCAATCTGCTGATGGCCCAAATCGAACTGCGACAGGGTTTACCGTTCGATGTTTCGTTGGGCAGCGCGAGTCTGATTTCCTCAGATCAGCAGGCGCAAGCATGGACGGAGGCGTTGGGTGAATACTGAACCTTCTGTAGGTGAAGTCTGGTTTGCGGACCTTGGCATGTCGGCAAAGAATCGACCCGTGCTGGTTTTAGCATATCCCGAACGCGATGACGCCCGCGCGCTTGTGATCGTTGCACCCTTGACCTCTCAAATTCGCGGCATGCGTGGAGAGGTGGAAATAGGAAAACCCCGATGGTTGCCTAAGAGCTCCGCCGTCAACATTCAGGGACTTGCAAGTTTCGATCGTCATGTGTTGACGCGAAGACTTGGGCGACTCGATACTCGTCTGATAGAAGAGATCAAAGGCGCGCTTCGAGATCTTCTAGACCTTTGAGCTGCTACTTTCAGAAATCCGAGTTTTCTTTTCTTCAATTCGCGGCAATTAACGTCCATTCGCGGTTAAGTTTCTGCTTCCTCTTCCCGGTACGACAGCTCACTCGCGCGGACCTTTGGGACAAAGGTCCCTGCCTAAGAGAAGCGGTTTCTTCTTCGGCCTACAATCCGCAATCAGCGATCCACAATCTTTCTGATTCGCGTCGATTCGCGGTTGAGTCTCTTCCTTTCGAATTTCATGCTTAGAATTTAGTGCTTCATTCACCACCTCCCTTTGCGCCCTTGGCACCTTAGCAGTGAACCCTTCTTCCCCTTCCCGATACGACAGCTCACTCGCGCGGACCTTTGGGACAAAGGTCCCTGCCTAAGAGAAGCCGCATCTTCATATTCTTCGTTTCGGATTTCATGCTTAGAATTTAGTGCTTCTACCTCTCCTCCCCATGCCCATAATCGCCGCTGTTTTTGCCACCATGAACCGTTCGGGCACAGCTCTGGCCTGCGTCCGCGCTCTTGCGGCACAGACGCGTCCGCCGGAGATGGTGGTGGTGGCGGACAATGTTTCGACCGATGAAACAGTGGCCGAGCTCGAGAGTGTACAGGGGCTGCCCTTCCGTCTGATCGTGCATCGGATGGATGAAAACCGTGGCAATGCGGGCGGGGTTCAGGAGGCGATGGATTTTGCATTTTCTCAAGGTGCCGATGCGGTGTGGATCTTGGATGACGATTCGTGGCCGCGGCCCGAGGCATTGGAGGCATTGATCAAAGAGCCGTGGGATGCACAGGTCGTGCGCCATTCTCTGCAAATTGATCCAAAAACAGGTAAGTTCACTTGGCCGTTGCATATTAAAAATCATGATGAACATCTTAATCTTGTTTATTCGGTAGCTGAACTTTCTTTAATCAACTCACCACGATCCCAAACATCATGGACGGGAGCATTGGTTTCCAGAGAGGTGAGGCAAAAGGTTGGCGCGGTGAACGGGGCTCTGCTCATTCGCGGCGAGGACGAGGAATACCCCTATCGCATTCGGTCGTGCGGCTATCTATTCATGCCTGTTATCTTATCCATCCTCGATCACCCCGGCCCGTCGGACATCATCCGCTGGAAATTTCTCGGCAAGCATCTCTTCTTTGAGCCCGGACTCGCGGATTGGAAACTTTTTTACAAGATCCGCAACATGGTGTGGCTCAAAAAAAGGCAATCGGGCGCATTCAATGCCTTTGCGATGGCCATGGCCTACCTTGTGGCCACTGCAAAAATCGACGGACTTCACCGCGTACCACTGGTTCTTGAGGCCGCGCTCGATGGATGGAATGCCCGCCTCGGCAAATGGCGACGGCATGTTTAAGAGCAAGAATATTGTGACAATTTTTCATGATCATAAATCGGCCTCGCGTCTTGTCCGACGAGTGAAATCTGCTTTGATTTCCGCTCTTCGAAATTCTTCCTGAAGAAAATTTTTTCGCATTCATGACCCATCACCTCGAAACCATCGCCCGCGAGAGCGGCATATCCCTTTCCTCCGTCACCTCCACTGCCAAACTGCTTGCCGAAGGCGCGACCGTGCCATTCATCTCGCGCTATCGTAAGGAGCAAACAGGCTCACTCGATGAGGTACAGATCACCACCATCCGCGACCGCATGCTGCAACTTGCGGAGCTCGACACCCGCCGCAGCGCGATTCTCAAGTCACTCGAGGAGCGCAGCCTGCTCACCCCCGAGCTGAAGAAAAAAATCGAGGCTGCGAGCACTCTGGCAACGCTCGAAGATATCTTCGCGCCCTTTCGGCCAAAGCGCCAAACCCGCGCGACCATCGCCATCGAGCGCGGACTCACCCCACTCGCCGACTGGCTGCTTGAGCATCAGTCCGAGGATCCTGCCGAAGAAGCGGCGAAATTTGTCGATGCCGAAAAGCAAGTACCCGCTGCAAGCGATGCACTTGCCGGAGCCCGCGACATCATCGCCGAACGCGTGGCTGATGATGCAACCCTCCGCGGAAAGGTGCGAAAATTGTACGAGGAGGACGCAACCGTTTCCTCGAAGATCATGTACGGCAAAAACGAAGAGCCGGATGCGCAAAAATTTCGCGACTACTTCGAATGGAGCGAGCCATTCAAATCGATCCCCTCGCACCGCATGCTTGCGATTCGCCGCGGCGAGAAGGATGGATTCCTTCTGATGCGCGTCGAGGTGCCACTCGACCGCGTGACTGCACTCGCCCTGCCCGATTGGGTAAAATCGAATGGCGAGGCTGGCAAGCAAGTGGGACTCGCAGTCGAGGACGGCTGCAAACGCTTGCTCATGCCCTCGATGGAAACCGAGGCGCGCCTCATCGCAAAAAAACGCGCCGATGAAACCGCCATCGGCGTATTTGCCGAAAACCTGCGCGAACTCCTGCTCGCCTCACCGCTTGGTGGCAAGCGCCTCTTGGCGATCGACCCCGGATTTCGCACCGGTTGCAAAACCGTGGTGCTCGATGCCTCGGGTAAACTCCTGCACCACACCGTCCTGTACGCGACGGCAGGATCGAACTCACAACTCTATGAAGCCGCGGTCGAACTCACGACGCTTATCAAAAAATACCAAATCGAAACCATCGCCATCGGCAACGGCACCGCTAGCCGCGAAACCGAGGCCTTCGTCAAAAAGCTGAAACTGCCCGCATCAATTCCGGTGATCATGGTCAACGAAAGCGGCGCATCGATCTACTCGGCATCCGATGTCGCACGCGAGGAATTCCCCAACGAGGATGTCACCGTGCGCGGCGCGGTTTCGATTGGTCGCCGCCTGATGGATCCGCTCGCCGAGCTGGTGAAGATCGATCCGAAATCCATCGGAGTTGGTCAATACCAGCACGATGTCGAACAACGCGCGCTCAAGACGAGCCTCGATGACACGGTCATTTCCTGCGTCAACGCGGTCGGCGTCGAACTCAACACCGCTTCAAAGCAGCTGCTTTCCTATGTCTCGGGACTCAACTCGACCCTAGCCGAGAACATCGTCGCATGGCGCAACGAAAACGGTGCCTTTCAGTCGCGCGAGGAACTCAAAAAAGTGCCACGGCTAGGAGAAAAAGCCTTCGAGCAAGCTGCCGGATTCCTCCGCGTGCGAGGCGGCAAGCACCCGCTCGATGCCTCGGCCGTCCACCCGGAACGCTACACGCTTGTCGAACGCATGGCCGCCGATTCCGGATGTGCCACAGATGCACTCATCGGCAACGAAGATGCACGCAAGAAGATCGACCTCAAGCGCTATGTCAGCGATGATGTCGGGCTGCCAACGCTGCAAGACATCATCAACGAACTCGCCAAACCCGGGCGCGATCCGCGCAAACAATTCGAACTTTTCTCATTCCAGGAGGGCGTGGAGAAACCCTCCGACCTCCAACCGGGCATGAAGCTCCCGGGCATCGTCACCAATGTCACCGCCTTCGGTGCTTTCGTCGATATCGGCGTTCACCAGGACGGACTCGTCCATGTGAGCCAGCTCGCCGACCACTTCGTGCGCGATGCCTCCGAGGTGGTGAAGGTCGGTCAAAAAGTTCAAGCCACCGTCGTCGAGGTCGACCTCAAGCGCAACCGTATCGCGCTCTCGATGAAGTCAAATCCCGACCTCGAGAACCGCCGCTCAAGCCCCGATGACCGCGGCACAACACGCCAACCCAACCGCAATCAACGACCTTCGGGAAATCAGGGCGCATCCAACAACGACTGGTTTTCCCAAGCGATGCAAAACGCTAAGAAAAAATGAGGACTGAGGGTCTGTTTGAAGTTCAAAAACAAAAAACCCGGCGGGATTCCGTCGGGTTTTTTTGTTTTTGAAACTGTGGTGATTTCAACGCACCGCGTGTCGCCGCACTGGGATGATTTTGGCGATGTTTTCAAAATCTTTGTCGGCGCTTAACACCGAGTAGCCGCGGTTTTTGGCGGCAGCTGCAATCAGAAAGTCGGTGTGTGCGGCCTGAACCCCCTTGGCGATGCAGCGATTGCAAAGTTGTGCGGCAAATTCAAAGTCTTTTGTACTGAGCTCAAGATCTGGAAATGCCGAAAGTATTTCGCGAAGCTTTTCAAACTGATGCTGATGCCGGATCCCCGAAAGCACCTCCTGCCGCACCGGACCAAGCATCACCACCTGACCCTGTTGCACCAGTTTCCTGAGGCTCGATACCCAGCCATCTTCGGCCGGTTTTTGCCGACGAAAGGCGAGCGACCAAACGGATGTGTCGACAATGACTTTCATGCCCTACGGCGCTGCTTGCGATAATCGTAACCTTTTGCGTATTCGATACTGCCAAAGAGATCGAGAACCTTCATTTGCTTGCGCCGCGCCACATATTCTTGAAGAGCCTCGATCACCGCCGCCTTCTTGCTCCGATGGCGCCCGATGCTCACCGCCTCTTCCAACAGATCTTGATCAATGTCCAAATTTGTGGCCATGCACAAAAGATCGCACAAGGCATTGTGCGAGTCAATTTGTTACTTTTTTGGTTTTAAACCATGGTCGCCTCGATCGCCCGAATAATACCAAAGGCTCCAAGGTTATGGACTGTAGAATAGCGATCTTTGCGGCTTCTTCTCGGGGAGCGCGCCCGCCCTCGGGCGCACCGCCACGCGCCCTCGCGGGGCGATTGAAAAAACCAGCATGTGG
>JBIKIR010000050.1:0-15184 GCA_044361475.1 Luteolibacter sp.
GCGCGAAATTTCTTTCCATCGATCCGCCTCGAAGCCTGCTCCCTGATGGCTCATGCAGGCTCGAACAAGCCCTTCGCGCGCCTTCTTGCCATTGCCCTTTGGCCCGCCTCCCACTGCCTCGCCATAGCTGCTCCAGCGATATTCGGCCGGGTCGGAGACCATGCCGGCGCGAACCGGATTGAGATCAATGTACGCCGCCATAGTCCGCGCCGCGATTCCGCTTTCGACGATGACACTCTTGTAGCGCTCTTCCCATAGGGTGCCCGTGCGATTGTGCGTGCGGTTGAACCACCGCGTGAAGCGCTGCAGCACGGTCTTCATGAACTCGCTGAGATCGTGCATGCGATAGGTGAAGCGGGCGTGAATTTCAGCAACGAGGGCCGCGTTTCCAGCCTTGCGCGCGTCGTACAACTCCTTCGCCACCACGGCCACGAAGGATTCCGTTTGGATTGCAGTTAGGCGTTTCAAAAGCTCTGCATCGGAGATCCCGCCTACGGGCATCGGTGGCACCTCGAGCAGGATGTGGATGTGGTTCGACATCAGGCAGTAGGACAAAATCCGGCAGCCCGAGAAATTTTCCTGCATGCGCATGAAGGCCCGGAAGCGCTCGCGCTCGGCCTGTTCAAAGACAAATCGCCGATCCACCACGCGGCTGATGCAATGGTAAATCGCCGGCTTTTCCGCCGAATCCTTCCACGGCGCCAACCATCGCTTGCTGCTCATGAGTCACCTCCCATGCCCCACCATTTACCACAGCCATCCCCGACGGCAAGAAGAATCTCTACAATTTGTCTGGGAAATTGTAGAGGAGTAGGATGTTGACAATACTGGAGGCCGGAGGCGAGCGGGAGGCGAGCGGGAGGCGAGCGGGAGGCGAGCGGGAGGCGAGCGGGAGGCGAGCGGGGGGCGATGATTCGAGGCATCCCAGTCGACTGGGTCATTTGTCACCCTGCGGGGTTGAGCAGGGATGCGGCCATGGCGCGGGCTTGTTTTCCGCCGCCTCCGAGCATGCGGACGAGTTCTTGGATGCGGTTTTCGCCGGCAACGGGAAAGAGGCGTGAGCGGGTGCGCCCGGCGCTAACTTCCTTCTCGACGACAAAATGGTGGGAAGCGGTGGCGGCGACCTGTGGGAAGTGGGTGATGGCAATCACCTGATGTCGCGTTCCAAGTGCAGCCATTTTTGCGCCAACGGCGCGCGCGACTTCGCCGCCGACGTTGGCGTCGATTTCGTCGAAAACCATGAGTGGCGTGTCGTCTTGCTCGGCAAGGGCTGACTTGATGGCAAGCATCACGCGGCTGATTTCGCCGGACGAGGCGATCTGGCGCAGTGGCATGAGCGGTTCGCCGGGGTTCGGGCCGAAGAGGAAATCGGCGGACTCGAGGCCGTGCGGGCCGGGATCGGCAAGCGAGTTGAGTGGGACCTCGAAAGACGATTGCTTGAAACCAAGATCCTTGAGTTGGGAGGAAATTTCCTTGGCGAGTTTCGGTGCGGCCTTGCGGCGTGATGCGGCGAGCGTCTTGCCGTTGGCATCGAGTGCCTTGCGACCTTCGGCGACTTCGCGTTCGAGTTGCTCGATCTTGTCGCTGCGGTTTTCGATCGAATCGAGTCGAGCGGCCGCGTTGTCACGGCGGTTGAGCACATCGGCGAGTGAGGGGCCGTACTTGCGTTTGAGTGATTCGATGAGGTTCACGCGTTCGGCGAGTGTCTCGGCCTCGGCGGGATTGATTTCGAGTTCTTGCGTGTAGTCAGCCAAATTCCCTTCGAGGTCCTGGAGTTCGACCGCGGCGGTCTCGAGCGAGGCGGTTTTTTCGCTGATCGAGGGGTCGAGTTTTTCAAGATCGCGAACGAGGCGTTGGAGTTCGCCGAGGCGGTCCAGGATGCCATTTTCACCGTTGAGTGTGGAGATCGCGGCAGCGGCGGATTCCATGAGACGGCTGGCATTATTGGCTCTGCGCCAGCGGTCCTCGAGATCCTGTTCTTCGGCGGGATTGAGTTGGGCGGCGTCGATTTCGCTGATCTGGTGTTTGAGTAAATCGATTTCGTGCTCGGTGGCGTTTTCCGCGTTGCGGAGTTCCTCGAGCGCCGCGTTTTTCGAGCGCCATGCGCGGTAGGTCTCGCGATAAGTGGCGAGTTGGTTTTCTGATCCTGCGTAAGCATCGAGCATTGCGAGTTGGCGGTCGGCCGAGAGCAATGACTGGTGGTCATGCGGCCCGTGGAGATCGACGAGGTGTTCGCCGAGGCGTTTGAGCAGCGCGAGTGTGACAGGCGAGTCGTTGACAAACTGGCGGCTTGCCGATTGCCCGATCGTGCGGCGGACGATGAGTTGGTTGTCGTCGCAGGGGGGGAGTCCGCCTTCTTCGAGAATCGGGTTGATGCCGGCCGTGTGAGTGAGTTCGAAGACCGCCTCGACGAGGCATTGATCTTCGCCGGTGCGGATGAGCGATTTGTCGGCGCGCTCGCCGAGCACGAGTTTGAGCGCGCCGACGATGACGGATTTACCGGCGCCAGTTTCACCGGTCACGCCGATGAGTCCGGCGCCGAGTTCCCATGCGAGTTCATCGACGAGTGCCAAGTTGCGGATTTTCAGGAGGGTGAGCATGGAGAAAAAATTCGCGGGATTTTTCGGTTGTTTTGTCAGTATCCGGATGAGTCTTCGCTGAAAGCCCATGGGGCTTGGTAGGCGCCGCTGCGTTGGGTTTCGATTTGGCGGATGATGTCGTTGAGCAGTGCCGACGCGCCAAAGCGGTAGCGTTTATTGTTGAGCCATGCATCACCGAGCGTTTCCTTCACAGCGACGAGAAATTGCAGCGCCTGCTTCGCGGTGCGGATGCCGCCGGCGGGTTTCATTGAGATCGCGACGCCGGTGTCGAGGTAGTGGTCGCGAATCGCATCGAGCATGACCTGGTTGTTGGCGAGCGTGGCGTTGGCGGATGTTTTGCCGGTGGAGGTTTTGATGAAATCGCCGGGACGCAGCACGCGCATGGCGAGGAATGATGCCGCGCGGATGTTGTCGTAGGTTTCGAGTTCGGAAGTTTCGAGAATGACCTTGAGGGTTGAGGGTCCACAGGCTTCGAGCACGGCGGAAATTTCGTCCTGCACGAGATCGAGTTCTCCGGCAAGGAAGGTACCGCGGTTGATGACCATGTCGATTTCGTGCGCGCCATCGGCGACCGCTTGGCGGACTTCGGCGAGGCGGGTTTTGAGCGGTGCTTGGCCGGAGGGGAATGCGGTGGCGACCGAGGCCACGCGGATCTGGCTATGGCGCAGGTGTTTCATCGCGTGTTTCACCAAACTTGGATAAACGCAGACCGCAGCGACCTGCGGTACATCGGTGAACTCATGCGGGCGCAGTGCTTTGCGGCAAAGCGACGCAATCTTTTCCGGCGTGTCTTTGCCTTCGAGCGTGGTGAGGTCGATCATGCTCGCTGCCAACCGCAGCCCTAAGAGCTTGGAATTTTTTTTGATACTACGGGTGCCGTACTTCGCGACGCGTTCCTCGACGCCTGCCGCATCGACCGGGCCGACTCCGTCGATGAGCTTGCGCAGGGTGTTCGACGGGCGGGGTGGCATGGTGCTGGCTGGTGAGCGGGGAAAATTTAGATCATGCCACGGCAGTCGAGGTGTTGGTTCATCTCGATCGCGGGGTTCGCTTCGGCCACCTCGCCGACGACGATGGCTGGCACGCCGGCGACGGTCGTGTGTGGCGGCACATCGTTGAGCACGACGCTGCCCGCGCCGACTTTGGCGCCGGTGCCGATTTCGACGCGGCCGAGAATTTTCGCGCCTGCGCCGAGTAACACGCCTGAGCGGATGATCGGGTGGCGATCACCTGTTTCCTTACCGGTGCCGCCGAGAGTAACCTCGTGGAGGATCGAGACATTGTCCTCGATGATCGCCGTTTCACCGACCACGAATGAAGTCGCGTGGTCGAGCAGGATGCCGCAGCCGATGCGTGCGGCCGGGTGGATGTCGACGGCGAAGGCTTCGCTCGCGACGCTTTGCAGGTAGAGCGCGAGCCAGCGGCGATCGTCCTGCCAGAGTTGGTGGGACACGCGATAGGTCGTGAGGGCGAGAAAGCCTTTGAAAAATAGCAAGGGCTCGAGCGGCGAGAAGCAGGCGGGATCGCGTTCGTGGATGGCGAGAAGGTCGCGCATCGCGCAATCGACGATGGCTGGGTGGCGTTCGAAGACCCCGTAGAGCAGCGGCTCCATGATGCTGCGCGGCATGTCCTCGCGGGCGAGGCGTCGGGCCAAGCGCGCACCGAGGGCGGCGGCGGCAGAGTCGCGGGAAAGGATCACATCGTCGACCAGCGCGATGAGGGTTGGTTCGCCTGACGCGATGCGTTGGGCTTCCTCGCGAAGCTGGATCCAGAATTTTGCAATTTCGCCATGGGCGGGGGCCCCGGTTTCTGGGGTATTCTTGCTGGCCGGCTGCCCTGTGATTTGTTGGAATGAACTCATGAAGATCTCGCAGAAATTGGAATACGCCTGCAGGGCCATGGCGCAGCTTGCGAAGCACCATGACGGGCGGACTCTAACACAGCTCGAGGACTTGGCGCAACGAGAAGAGGTCTCGGGCAATTTTCTGGTGCAGATTCTCAACGACCTGAGGCGGGCCGGCTTGGTTGAGAGTCGCAGGGGCCGGGCGGGGGGGTATCTGCTGGCCAAGGGCGCCGAGGCCATCACGCTGCGACAGGTCGTTGAGGCGGTGGATCCGATTTTGCTGCAATGCTCGGTCATGGGCGGCGGCGAATCCGGGGCGGCGGTGAAACTGGCTTGGGAAAAAGTCTCGGCCGAGGTGACTGAGGCGCTGGACGGGATCACGCTCGAGTCGATTGTGGCCAACCCGGCGGGCTCGATGTTTTACATTTGAGGTCGATGGGGCGCGAGTGCTTGCGCCGTGCAGCGACGACATGACTCGATTTTTCCGGGTTGCCATTGGCGGGATGAGCGGGATGCTGGGGGGGTGATCGATCTTGATGCCAATGCGACGACCGCGCTGTTGCCCGAAGTGGTGGACGCGATGCTGCCGTGGTTGCGCGATGGTCATGCCAATCCTTCGGGCGCGCACCGTGAGGCCAAGCGTGCGAGGGCGGCGATCGATTGCGCGCGCGAGCAGGTGGCGGCGTTGGTCGGTGCCGATGCCCATGAGATCGTGTTCACCGGTGGTGGCACGGAAAGCGTCAACACAGCGCTTCATTCGATGGACCGGTTGGCGGGTGGTGGTCGTGCGGTGGTTTCGGCGATTGAGCACAGCGCGGGTTTGCGTTGTGTCGAGGCGATGGTACGTGGATTTTTTAGCATACCGGTGAATGTGGGTGGCTCGATTGAAACGGATGCCATTGCCGAATACTTGAAGGGCGCTGCCTTTGTGTCGGTGATGATGGCCAACAACGAGACCGGTGTGATCCAACCGGTTTCGGACATTTTCCGCATGTCCAAAGCGATGGGTCTGCCGACACATAGCGACGCAATTCAGGCGGCGGGCAAGGTTGCCATCGATGTCAAAGCGCTTGGCGTGGACATGCTTTCGATTTCGGCACACAAGTTTCATGGCCCGAAAGGGGTGGGCGCCTTGTATGTGCGCAGCGGCTTGGCATTCGAGCCTTTGCTGCGCGGCGGGGGGCAGGAGGGCGGTCGTCGCAGCGGTACGGAAAACACCGCAGGCATCGTCGGCATGGGCGTGGCTGCCGAGCTTGCGGCGAGGCATTTGCGCGATGGCGGTGCGGCAACGGTAGCGGCCATGCGCGATGCCTTTGAATCGAAGGTTCTTGCCGGGCTCGCCGGCGTGACCCTTAACGGCGACCCTGCTCGACGGCTGCCAAATACGAGTCATCTTTCATTCGCTGGCTGCGAAGCCGCGGGTTTGTTGATTTTACTCGATGAAAAAAATGTCGCTTGTTCGGCGGGATCGGCGTGCATGACCGGCAGTCAGCGCCCCTCGCATGTGCAGTTGGCGATGGGCATTCCGGAAGTCCGCGCAAAGAGCAGCCTGAGATTCAGTTTTTCGAGGCTGAACACGATGGATGACGCGCTTGTGTCGGCCGATGCGGTGATCGCCGTTGTTGGCAGATTGCGCCGTGTGCAGGGTGGGGGGGTCGGTCCTGTGACGGTGTATTCGCCATGAGCCGCATTCTACTGGCTTGCCGCATGGTCCTCATCGCCGGTCTTGGCTGACTCTGCGTTGTCGAGTTTCTTCAATGGCGCAGGGGATTGGTGGCTCGGTACTCGCGTGGGGACAGACCCATGTGTTTTTTGAACTGACGGGAGAAGTAATTGCTGTCGTTGAAACCGCAATCAAAGGCAATCTCGGTAATATGTCGACCACTTTGCCGCAAAAGGACGCTCGCGCGCTGGACCCGTTGGCTGAGAATCCATGCAAGTGGCGATGTTCCCGTGGCGGAATGGAACACTCGGAGGAAGCTCCTTCTCGACATGTGGGCGATCTCGGCCAATTCGTCCAGATTCAGGTCCTGTTGGATATTGCTTTCCAAGTGGGAAATCGCCTCGCCAATCCGCAATAGCGCGCGACTGTCGGTGGTCGGGCTACTGCCATAGCGCCGTGAAAGAAAGCCGATGATGCGCATGAACGAGGCGATGGCCATGAAGCCGAAGCCCGGGGCGCGGGCATCAAGCTCCGACTCGAGTTGCTCGACCATGGTGCTTACCTGTGCCAGATCCCTGCCCTCAAGTCGCATGCGCGAGTTGCCCGGTGATCTGCGCTTCCTTTGAGTCGGTTCGAGCGTGAAAAGGGCGTGATAGCCAGCTATGGAAGGCAAATCATGCATTCGCATTTCAAGCCTGTCGGGCTGGTAAAGGATGTTGATCAAGCGCAGATCCCTCACATTCTGATATTCGTGCTGCGTATTGCCGGAAATGACGAATATGTCACCGCGAGCCAATTCCCACGACTCCCGCCCCGACTTGTGCAAGCCCTTGCCGCTTCGGACAATGACGATTTCCGCGAATTCGTGGGCATGCCTGCCAAAAGGCTTTTGTGGCTCCCTGCGCTGCACGCAGATTGGAAAGCCGTCAGCATGAAACCAATCAGTGATTTTCAATACGCTTTTCACTGGCAAAATTGTGCTAATAATTGGCGCAGCTGTGGAGGTTTTTTTTATCTTCTTTGGTTCATTAATTGGGGAATTCCATCCACCAACTCCCATTATGCCTAAATCATCAAAATCCATCGCAAGCTCATATTCAGTTGCCGAATCCCGTTTTGCCGAGCTCGGTGTCGACACGAAAGCAGCCATGAAGGCGCTGTCCCGCATTCAGATTTCTCTGCATTGCTGGCAGGGCGATGATGTCGGCGGATTTGAAAACTCCGGCGAAGGCCTCAGTGGCGGCATCGCCGTGACCGGCAACTATCCCGGCAGGGCCCGCACGCCGGATGAATTGCGCGCGGACCTCGACAAGGCGCTCTCATTGATCCCCGGTAAACATCGTCTCAACCTGCATGCTTTCTACGGCGAGTTCGGTGGCAAAAAAGTCGAGCGCAACGAGATCCGGCCGAAGCACTACAGGGGGTGGATCGATTGGGCGAAATCGAAAGGCATGGGAATGGACTTCAACCCTACCTGCTTCGCCCATCCGAAGTCCGCCGATGGATTCACACTCTCGCATCCGAAAAAGGCCGTGCGCGATTTCTGGGTCGAGCATTGCATCGCATCGCGCGAAATCGGAGCCGCCATGGGCAAGGCCTTGGGCACTCCGACTGTCACGAACGTGTGGGTCCCCGACGGCTTCAAGGACACACCGGTCGACCGCCTGTCGCCACGTTTGAGGCTCGAGGAATCGCTCGACCGAGTTTTCGCCAAAAAGCTCAATCCGAAGCACCACCTTGATGCCGTCGAGTGCAAGCTCTTCGGAATTGGCAGCGAAAGCTATGTCGTCGGATCGCACGAATTTTACATGGGCTATGCGATCAAAAACCAAAAAGTCCTTTGTCTTGATGCCGGGCATTTTCACCCGACCGAAGGCATTGCCGACAAGCTCAGTTCGGCGTTGATGTTCGTTCCTGAGGTCTTGTTGCATGTGAGCCGGGGCGTGCGCTGGGATAGCGATCATGTGGTGATTCTCGATGATGCGCTGCAATCGATCGCCAACGAGTTGGTGCGAAACAAATTGTTGTCCCGCACCCACATCGGGCTCGATTTCTTCGATGCCAGCATCAACCGCATCGCCGCTTGGGCGATCGGCACCCGCAGCACTCTCAAGTCGCTTCTTATCGCGTTGCTCGAGCCACCTGCCTTACGCGAGGCGGAAAAGGCCGGTGATTTCACCGCGCGTCTCGCGTTGATGGAGGACATCAAGGCCCTCCCTTGGGGGGCTGTTTGGGATGCCTATTGCGAGTCGCAAAACGTTCCAGCCGATGGCGACTGGCTTGCGGAGGTGAAGCGTTATGAGGGCGACGTGCTCTCAAGGCGTTGATCTTGTGTGCTGATCCTGCTGGGTCCAGAATGCCAAGCTAGGCACTATTTTGGAACATGCAGGCGCCACAACTTGACGTTGATTGATCAAAAGGGCCGGGATTATGTCAAAAATCAGCAGAAATACCGGAAATTGTCATTTTTCCAAAAATTTCCCTCACTGGTGCATTGACATCCCGCGCCATTCTCCTAGTCTCTGCGCCCCGCGCCGATTGCCGGACGCGAAATCCTAAATTTCCAACGAGGCCCAAGCCATGAGCAAACGCACCTTCCAGCCCTCCAAGCGCACCCGGAAACAACAATTCGGCTTCCGCGCCCGCATGGCCACCAAAGCCGGCCGCGATATCCTTCGCCGCCGCCGCCAAAAGGGTCGCAAGCGCCTCGTGCCAAAGGGCGCCGAGAATCCGTTCAAGCGTCACACGACGCAACACGGATCCTAATTACCCGACCGCACCGCGGCAACGGGCTCACTTTCCGGCCCATCGATGAGACTCCCGCGCAAATGCAGCATGAAGCAGCGTGGCGACTTCGCCCGCGTGCGCCAATCAGGCCAAGCCAAAACCGGCCGCTTCGTGATCCTCAGCACGCTCGCCGATCCATCGCTCAATACCTTGCGCACTGGATTCATCACCAGCCGCCGCGCCGGCAAAGCCCACGAGCGAAATCTTTTGCGCCGACGCTTCCGCGCCTTTGTGCAGGCCCACGCTCCAAACTTCAGCGAGCCGAAGCGATTTCTCGTCACTATCGCGCGACCCGGTGCCGCCAAGGCGAGCTTCGCCGAACTCGAGGCCGATTGGCTCAATCAAGCCCGCCGCCTCAAGTTGATCTCTAACAAATCCGCAGAAGCATGATCGCGCGCATCGCCACCAGTTTGATTCGCGGGCTCATCCGTTTTTATCAAATCGCTCTGCGGCCAATGATCAAATTTACCGCAGGCCCGAGCGCCGGCTGCCGTTTTACGCCCTCGTGCTCACATTATTTCCTGCAAGCCGTCGAAGCCCACGGCCCGCTCACCGGATCCTGGCATGGCATTCGCCGGATTTTGCGCTGTCATCCATGGGGTGGCTGCGGTTATGACCCGGTGCCGCCGGCAGTTCCCTCCAAAGCCAATCATCCCTAACCCGCATTTCATCCTCACATGTACGATCGCAAAACTTGGGTAGTCCTCGCCATTTGTGGCGGTTTGCTTGCCCTCAATTTCCACTACGCATCGAAAAACCAACGCGCCACGGCCGAGGCCCGCGCACGCGAGGAAGCGCTGCAAAAAACCAAGCCCGCGATCGAGCCCGCCTCGAAGGAAAGTAGTGCCGGCCTTACCGTCACGCCGCCTCCGCCGCCCGCCGAAGAGGAGTTGGTGACACTCTCCAACGACAAAGTTTCATTCGTCTTCACCAACATCGGCGGCGGCATCAAATCCGCAGTTTTACAAAACGAATTCGAAGTCGGCAGCAAGACCAGCAAGGTCGAGATCAACCGCTTCCACATCGGTGCCATCGGCACGCTGGCGGGTGCTGGCGAAACGCTCGAAAACATGATGTTTTCCAAGATCGATGCGGAGTCGGTCGAAGGCAAAAAAGTGGTCTACAGCGCCACATTGCCATCCGGCATCATCGCGAAAAAAATCTATTCGCTCAACGAAAGCAATGAGGCGGGCGCGCCCTACCTGATCGACCTCGAGCTGCGCATGGAAAACCCGACGGGCAACGCGGTGAACTTGAGCCAATGGAGTCTTTTCCTCGGCGAGGCATCACCGCTCTACCATGCGGAAGTCCCGCAACAAACCGGCTATTTCTGGCGCGACAACGACACGATCCATTTCACCGACGGATCGAGCTTCAAGGGCGGCTGGTTCTCATCCGCAAAATCGATCGCCGGCAGCCCGACCAACACGCCAATCCAATTTGCGGGCGTAACCAACCAGTTTTTTGCCACCGTCATCCAACCGAAAGAAACCGCACTCACCTCGATGTGGGCAAGGTCATCGCAAGTCACATTGCCAAGCGACCCGCGCCCGGTGACCTCTGTCAATGGAGGCCTTCGCTTGCCTGCGCTGCAGCTCAATGCCGCATCGTCCGCATCGCTCGGCTACCGCATCTTCATCGGACCGAAGCACAATCCGATGCTGCGCGAAATGGACGGCGTTTTCGGCGAAGGCTGGGGCGATGTGATGCAATACGGCTGGTTCTGGTGGGTTTCGCGCCCGCTCAACTGGCTGCTCAACACTTTCCACCACATCCTCAACAACATCTCGCCGAAATGGGCATGGGGGCTGGCGATCATTTTTCTCACCATCACCGTCCGCACCGCGATCTGGCCGCTTCACGCGAAGTCGACCCACACGATGAAGCGCATGGCCAAGCTCCAACCGGAGATGGCGAAGCTGAAGGAAAAATACGCCGACGATCCCAACAAGCTCAACACCGAGATGATGGGGCTTTATCGTAAGTTCGGCATCAATCCGCTGGGCGGATGCCTACCGATGTTGATCCAAATTCCGATCTTCTTTGGTTTCTACCGCATGCTGCAATACGCCGTGGAGCTGCGCGGTCAGGGATTCCTTTGGGTCGAGGATCTCTCGCAGCCCGATACCATCTGGCACTTCGCGGGCATTCCGCTGAACCTTCTGCCGATCGTGATGGCCATCACCAGTTTCCTGCAGATCCAGATGACTCCCAAGACGGGCGACAAGATGCAGCAGAAAATCATCATGCTGATGCCGTTCATGTTTTTCTTCTTCTGTTATAACTTCGCGTCGGCGCTCGCGTTGTACTGGACGACCCAAAACATTTTCTCCATCGGCCAGACATGGCTCATGAACAAGGTGCCCGAGCCTGAGCTTAAGCCGGTGAAGGGCGCTGGAAAGTCATGGGTGCAACGCATGGCCGAGCGCCAAGCCGAGATGCAAAAGCAACGCAACGGCATGCGCAATGTGACGCCAGATTCCCAGAAGAAGCGTACACCGCGCACCGGCGGTTGATCGCACGCGAACCGCCACCGAGCCTTCATTGTGGATACCTGGAAGACTGCTGTTGAAACGATCCATCGCTGTCTCGATGCCGGGATCCGCGAATTCGTGATCTGCGCGGGTGCCCGCAATGCCACGCTCATCGAGGCGCTGGCGCGTGCTGAGTCAGCCGGAAAAGTACGGCTTTGGCGGCACTTCGAAGAACGCAGCGCGGGGTTCTTCGCTTTGGGTCGCACGATGAAAACCGCCAAGCCCTGCGCGGTGGTCACCACCAGCGGCACGGCCGCGGCCGAGCTATTGCCGGCGATGATCGAGGCGCACTACCAGTCACGCCCGCTGGTAGCCATCACCGCCGACCGACCGGAAGCGTTTCGCCAATCGGGTGCACCGCAGGCAATCGTTCAGCCGGGGATTTTTAGCTACTATGCGCATCGTAATAAAATTGAGGAATGGGACGGCAAAGGCCCGCTTCACCTCAATCCCGAGCTCGGAGAGGACTTCGCTCCCGACGGGGAAAATTTTGCGGATTCAACACCCGCGGATTTTGAGCCCGCGAAGGATCGACTCGATGTCGCGGCACTCGCTCGCTGGCTGCGCGACGACCTCTACCGCGGGCTGGTCGTGATGATTGGCAGCCTCGAACCCGAGGAGCACGAAGAAGTTTTTCATTTCTGCAGTGAGCTTGGCGCGCCTGTGGTCGCCGAGGCCACCAGCGGCTTGAGAGAAGCGCTGCAGACATTGGCGATTCACGATGACGACCGCGTGCTGCGCGCCCAACCACCGGGCAAGGTGCTGCGGCTTGGCGGCGTGCCGAGCGGACGCTTTTGGCGCGACCTCGAGGACCTCCCCGAAGTTTCGGTGTGGTCGATCTGCCGCAATGGATTGCCCGGACTTGCGCGAGCAAGCGAAGTCACACGCGGCCCGCTCAATCGCGTGATCCCGGCGCTGGGCCCGATCGAGCAAGCCGAAGACGCGCTCGATTTGCTACGCCATTCGTCGGCGCGCGTTACACGCATCGACGAGTTGCTCGAACGCTTTCCCGACAGCGAACCGGCACTGGTCCGCACGATTTCCAACTATGCCTGCCTCGGCCGTGGGCTCTTTCTCGGCAACAGCCTGCCGATTCGTGAATGGAACTCCTTCGCGCAATGGGCACGCCCGATGCGCAATATCCGCGCCAATCGCGGGGCCAACGGCATCGATGGACAAATCAGCACCTGGCTCGGATGGACTGCCGACGATTCGGAAACCTGGGCGCTCATCGGCGATCTCACGGCGCTCTACGATCTCGCCGCACCCTTCGTGCTCGGGCAGATGAATCAAAGCGGATTGGTACTCGCGGTGTTGCAAAACCACGGCGGCGGCATTTTCAAAAACCTGCCGCGTCTTGCATCGATGAGCCCGCGCGCGGTCGAGTGCATGAGCAATCCGCATCAGGCTGAGCTCTCCGGCCTCGCCACACTCTGGGGCATGGCTCACCTCCAAGTCCGCCGCGCCGATGATCTCGATGCCTTTGACCCGGAGGGCAAAGTCACCTTGCTTGAAGTCGTGCCCGATCCCGAACAAACCGCGCAGTTCTGGAAAGAATGGGCCATGATCAAACACTGATGAATGCCAGCGAAACAGCGAAGGAAAAGCACACGGCATCGGGTGCGACATGGCTGATCCGAATTTCGGAAATTTTCGCCGATCATGAATCGGAAATCATTCGAGGCCTCGGTGCCCAAGCGCTTCGAAAACTTGGCAGGGACTTTCATCTGATTCGGATCAAGCAGCCTGAAAGCATCCGTCATTCGCCGCTCGCGCGCTACCTTCGCTGGAACATGCCGGTGCATCACAGCTGGCCGTGCAACCCGCGCGAGACCGATGGCTTCGTCGAAAAAGCCGCGCAGGCATTGCTGCGAAAATTTGGCGAAAGCAAAGCGCAGACGCTGATCTGCGGGCCGATCGATCCCGGCTCACCAAAACGCTACGACCGCACCCTCGCCTCCAACCTGCGCGGACGCGCACTGCAGTTGTTTCCACGCGAGTGGTCTGCGATCAAAAATGCCGAACAACAAATCCCCAAAAAACCATCGCTGTTCTGTTTGGTTGGCAAGGAAGGACTCTATGCAGGCCTGCAATCACCGGCGCAATGCGATGGGTTTTTTCCCGGCGGCACCAAGTTCATTCCGCAAAATTCACCTGACACGATCAGCCGCGCCGGCGCGAAAATTGCCGAGGCCTTGCATCACCTCCAGCTCACCCGCAGGCCACCGCCAAGCGGCGCGCGCTGGCTCGAGCTCGGCGCCAGCCCCGGCGGCATGACCACCGAGTTGCTCGCGAGGGATTACGAGGTCATCGCTGTCGATCGCGCGCCACTCGATGCGCGACTCAAAAACCGCAAAGGTCTCATGCAATTCGTCGCGGACGCGGCGGACTTCATGCCACCACCGGGCCTCACCTTTGATGCGATGCTTTGCGACATGAATGGCGATGCGCGCGATGCGATGCGGCAACTTGCAAGGCTGTCGAAAAACCTGCGGCCGGGAGGCATCGTCATCTTCACCCTCAAGCTGCCGGGCATTTCATCGATCGATGAAACCACCACCCTCGAATCCGAAGTGAACGGCATCGCCCGCAAGGCCGGGCTCAACAAAATTGCGACGAGGCACCTGACCTACAACCGCAACGAATTCACGATGTTCTTCGAGCGTGAGTCTTGAGGCGCCAATTCATGCGAGGTTGGTGAAAACCGCCTGCACATCGTCATCGTCCTCAAGCTTGTCGACGATCGTTTCGACTTCGACCATCTGCTCTTCGGTCAATTCGATCGGCTGATTCGGCAAGCGTTGCAGGCCCGACTTGCTGGCGCTGATGCCGAGGGCCTCGACCGCTTGTGAAAGCTGCGCGAAGGCCGTGTAATCGCCGATGACCGAGACCACCCCTTCGTCGACATGCATTTCCTCAAGCCCAGCATCGATCAGCTCGAGTTCGATCTCCTCAAGGTTCTTGCCATCGGGCACGGGAAACTCGATCACCGACTTGCGCGTAAACATGAAGTCGAGCGCGCCCGAGTTGACCATTTGGCCGCCGTTCTTGTTGAAGATCGTTTTGATATTCGTCACCGAGCGGTTTGAGTTGTCGGTGGCGACCTCAATGAAAAACTGCGACCCGTGCGGGCCTTTCGCCTCGTAAGTGATCTCGGAAATTTCCGAGGCATCCTTGCCGGCCGCGCGCTTGATCGCCGCATCGATGTTCTCACGCGAGAGGTTCTGCGCTTTTGCGTTGGCGATGGCGACCCGCAGTCGGGCGTTGCTCTCCGGATCGGGCCCACCATCCTTGGCGGCCAGCGTGATCGATTTGGCAAGCTTCGGGAACACCTTGGACATCGTGGCCCAACGCGATTCCTTGGCACGGCGGCGGCATTCAAAAGCTCTTCCCATGACTATTCGTATCGGTAATTTATGTTAGAAGGGGCGAGAGCAGTGGCTTAGGCACCGCCACCAACATCTCATCGAGGGGAACCTTAAGATCATCCACCGAATGAGGAAAGCCGGAAAAATTCGGCAGCAGAATGCCGAGTTGCATGGATTTCTCGACTTTCGATCAAAATCAGAAACCGCTCGCCGGAAGTGAAGGATCCGGCCTTATAATTCGGCCATGCGCGTGCTCGCCATCGATCCAGCCGTTCGCAACACCGGTTATGCCGTGCTTGAGGGCGAGGCCCGCAGTCCGGTGGTGCTCGGCTATGATGTGATTTCCATTCCCAAGTCCTTACCGCAATCGGCGGCACTGGCGGCAGTGC
>JBIKIR010000051.1:0-15117 GCA_044361475.1 Luteolibacter sp.
ACTCATGAGCAGCAAGCGATGGTTGGCGCCGTGGAAGGATTCGGCGGAAAAGCCAGCGATTTACCATTGCATCAGCCGTGTGGTGGATCGGCGATTTGTCTTTGAACAGGCCGAGCGCGAGAAGTTCCGGGCCTTCATGCGCATGCAGGAAAATTTCTCGGGCTGCCGGATTTTGTCTTACTGCCTGATGTCGAACCACATCCACATCCTGCTCGAAGTGCCACCGATGCCCGCAGGCGGGATCTCCGATGCAGAGCTTTTGAAACGCCTAACTGCAATCCAAACGGAAGCCTTCGTGGCCGTGGTGGCGAAGGAGTTGTACGACGCGCGCAAGGCTGGAAACGCGGCCCTCGTTGCTGAAATCCACGCCCGCTTCACCTATCGCATGCACGACTTGAGCGAGTTCATGAAAACCGTGCTGCAGCGCTTCACGCGGTGGTTCAACCGCACGCACAATCGCACGGGCACCCTATGGGAAGAGCGCTACAAGAGTGTCATCGTCGAAAGCGGAATCGCGGCGCGGACGATGGCGGCGTACATCGATCTCAATCCGGTGCGCGCCGGCATGGTCTCCGACCCGGCCGAATATCGCTGGAGCAGCTATGGCGAGGCAGTGGGAGGTGGGCCAAAGGGCAATGGCAAAAAGGCGCGCGAGGGGTTGGTTCGAGCCTGCATGAGCCATCAGGGAGCAGGCTTTGAGGCGGATCGATGGAAAGAAATTTCGCGCATCTATCGGCGTGCGATGGGTCTTGCCTTGGGTCGCAAGAGTGGAAATGCCAATGTCGAAAAAGGAGTGGTGAGGCCGCAGATGAACACTGCGGAAGCCTTGGAAGCAAAGGAGAACGGCACTGTTCTGCCCGACCTTGGCATGGCGGTAATGCTGCGTTGTCGCGTAAGATATTTCACCGATGGCGCGGTGATTGGCAGCAAGGCATTTGTCAACGAAGCCTTCGCCGGCGCGAGAGAACGCTTCAGCCCTCGAAGAAAAGATGGCGCGCGGAAACTGAGAGGCAGCGCGCGTCCCTCGGCGAACATGCTATGGAGCGCTCGTGATTTGCGCGTTCGCCTATAAGGGGGTGTCGGCCTTCTTGACGGCTTCCTTGAGTCTAGACAGGAATAAAAAACGGTCCGGTGTTTTCACCGGACCGTTCATCATGAAACCACAATAATGAAAAACGAAACAGAACGGACGCTTAGAGCAGTCCGGCTTTTTGCAGCGTCTGGAGGGCGCCGTTTTTGTTGATGGTCTTGAGCGCGCGGCAGCTGAGCTTGAGGCGCACATAGCGGCCGAACTCAGGGATAAAGATGCGCTTGGTCTGAAGGTTGGGGGAAATCTTGCGCTTCACGACTTTGGTGACGTGACGGCCGATACCACCTTTTTTCTTGGCCAAACCGGAGCGGTGAATTCTGCCGCCTGAGCGGACGCTGGTTCCTCGGATGATACAAATACGGGCCATGGCTTAAAAAGTGTTTTGGTTGCGGGGCGCGAAGAATGGCGATCGGGCTGAACCCGTCAAGACGAATCGTGCGATAAAATCACGATTTTTCCGTTCGCTAGCGCCCAAGCCGCTTGAGCCAGCGCTCGATGTCACGGAAAATGGCCTCTTTTTTCTCATCGTACATGAGCAGGTGGTAGGCATTCGGGTAATTTTGGTAGCTCACCGGCGTCCTCGGTGAAATGCGAGCCACAAAGCCGCGGACATCAGCGTCATTGTTGAAGAAATCCTTGCCACCGTGCAGGACCAGCACCGGCTTGCGGAAGGTGGCGGCGCAATCGTTCATGCCGTTGATGTGTGAGGTCAGGGCACCAATCAGGCGCAGCGTGTGCTCCCGGATGTGGTAGGGGTTTTTCACCGCCTGCTCGGCGTGATGCGACTTTTGCGTCATCTGGACATTCTGGCCGCCTGCGAGCATGTCGAGTGAGATGCGTGCCAGCGGCAGTGTCGTCGCGGCGATTTGCACCAGCCCCGGGGTCCATGCCGGGATGTCGTTGCGGAAGCGGACGATGGGGGAGGAAAGAATGAGTCCGTCGCAAGGGGCTTGATCGGGCGGGGCTTGGCGCCATGCGTGTGCGGCGATCAGCGCGCCCATGCTTTCGCCAAACCACACGACTTTGGCATCCGGGTGACGCTCGCGCACGAGGCCGGTGAAGGCGAAAAGGTCGCGGTACCAGTCACGCGGGTCGCCGATGTCACCGCGGCGCGCGTAGATCGGGTCGCTGCCTTGGCCGCGGATTTCATAGGCATAGAGCGCGATGGTCGGTTGGTGCTTCAGCAGGTGCTGGCCGAGATTGTTGTAATCGATCGAGGCGCCGCAAAATCCATGGATGCCGATCACCACCACCTCGGGTTCGTGTTTTTCGGAGATCCATTTGCGGTAACCGAAAGTTTCGCCCTTTGCGCCGGCGGTCGTCGGATTTTGGACCATGACCGGCCCCGGCGCGCAGGCACCCAGGCACAATGCCATGGCCGCGGCGACGATCAGCCAAAGTGTCGCAGGTAGTCGGTCAATCACGGCAGCAGTTTCGTCGAGTCGCACAAAAAGGCAATGCCGGATGGCGCGGCCGCGCTTGCTTCCCCTACGCAAAAAATTCTGCGGAAATCTGATGAATTCCATTTCATTTGATACGGATCAGAATACGATAATCGTCACTTTCGATTCATTCGTTATGAAATCATGCATGTGCGCCGCATTGGCGTTTTTTGTATCGGCAGTGATGTCGCCGGCTTCACCCCGCTTGGTGGTTTCGACGCCTTCGTTGGTGCCGGAGTCGGCCATTGATCTGGTGCTTGATCTACCAGCCGTGGCTGCGGGCGATTTGGGCAAAGAGATGAAGAATGATTGGTTCGTGGTTGAGCCGGACCTTCCGGGCAAGCTGCGTTGGAAGGCACCGAATGTTGCGGAGTTCATTCCCGCGCGCTGTCCGGAAATTGGTGCGAGCTATGAGTTTTCGATGATGGAGGGCAAGAAGCACCTCGATGGTTCGGCGGTACCTGCGGGAAAACTTGCGAAGCTGGCTGCCGAAGATTTTCGCTCGCTCAGTGTCAAATGCCCGACGCTCTGGCAGGCGGATTTTTCTCCTTCCACGGCGGAGTTGGTCTTGGCCTTCAACGATGAGGTCGACCCCAAAGCGGTGGTGGCCCATGTGTCATTTGTTCCGGTGAACGGGCCGAGCGTTGCGGCTAAAGTCGAGCGTCCCGCCAAGTTGATGGATGATTTTTTCGCAGGCATTGATACCCGCATTTGGAAAGCGCGATGGAGTGAGAGGGTGGGTGAGAAGCTCGATGATGCGGGCGAGTTTTTGAATGTGGTCGTGGTCAGGCCCGAGATGCCCTTGCGGCATGACAAGAATTGGCGCCTTGTGATTTCCGAAGGGCTTCCCAATGCGTCAGGCACCGCAATCTGTGAAACGGGGAGAGACTATGCGATTGGTGAAATTCTTCCTTTCGAGATCAGAAAAATCAAAGGCGAGACCATTGCCAATGAAGGGCGCAAGATCGCGATCGAATTCACGCATCGAATTCCCCAAGGCTTTGCTCCGGAAACGCTTGCGACCAAGCTCAGCATCAATCCACCGCCGACAGGGTTCATGCGCTTCAAGGTCGATGGCCAAACACTTTACATCAGCGGCGACTTCTCGCTGGCGGACAAATACGATGTGTCGTTTAGTGGGCCGTTTGAATCCAACGACGGCTTGCCGCTGGTGTCGGGCAACTCCGCGTTGGTCACATTTTCGCATCTCGAGCCGAGCCTCGCATTGCCCTCGACCAACGAGGCGCAGCTTGCCGCAGGCTTTCGCAACTATCACATGGAAACGGTCAACCTCGCCAGTCTCCGTGTGCGAGTGAAACAGCTCCGCGGTGTGGACCTCATCCGTACCTATCAGGGATATCGCCGATACACCGGAGTCGGCCACGATGCGGCGCGCATTTCACCGACAGCGCTTTTGCCATGGGACATGGTCGTCGGCGAAACAGTCGCCGAGCGCGAGATCGTGCTGGGCAACCCGATCGACAGCTCGAAGCAGGTCACCTTGGATTGGAACGAGTGGTTGCCAAAGTCGTCCGATGGCTCGACCTATTTTCTCGATGTCGTCGGAGTGCAGCATCCGAAAATCACAGATCCGGCAAAGCGTGGTGCCCAAGCCATCATCCAACTTACCGACATCGGCCTTGCGTGGAAATTTACCGGCAAGGAGTCGCTCATTTATGCCTTTTCCTGCGAAACCGGCGCACCAATGCCGGGCGTGCAGTTCGAGCTTTTTGGTGAGGATGCAGCCTCCATGGGCAAGGCGCTGACGAATGACCAAGGCCTCGCGACGATCGAGCGCAATGATGGCTTGAGGCATCTGCTTGCAACGCGTGGTGCGGATTCATTTGTGACGGTCTTCGACTCGACCATCGACACGGTGGGCATGTGGAATTTTCCGGTGCGGTATCAGTGGGGCAAGCCACCTGAAATGTCGCGCAAGGTCATGCTTTTAACTGACCGCTCGCTCTATCGTCCGGGCGAAACAGCGAGGCTTAAGGGCATCATCCGATCACTTCGCGGCAACGCGATCGGGATGGATGCGTTGCCACCTGCAAGGTTGGTGCTGCTCGATCCCGAGAGCCGAGAGATTCTCAACGAGCCGATCACGATTTCCGCCAATGGCTCATTCGATTTCAGCCACAAGCTTGCGCCATCGACGGTTGGCGAGCATCAGATCCGGCTGGAGTTTCCTGACGAGCTGCGCGCGGCCGAGGAGCTTAAGGCAAAAGAGGGCGACTGGTATGAAATCGAATCGATGTTCAACAACGCGAGGCATGCCATTGCTTTGCAGGTGCAGGAATTCCGGCGCAATGCGTTTGAGATCACTCAAAGCATCGCAAAACCGGAAACCGGCGCGAAGTCGGTGACGGCGGAGCTCGCCGCGAAAACTTATCAAGGCCAAGCGGTCGCCATCGGAACCGTCCGCCATTTCTCACGGGTGAGTCCGGTGAACCTTTACCCCGAGCGCTTTCGCGATTTTCTGTTTGGCAATCATCGCGATGAGGATGGGGCTTATTGGTATCATTACTTCGGCGAGCAGGGCCGCTCTGATGAATCTTCCAATGCAGGCGCGGTCCAGATGCAGGGTGATGCAAAGCTCGCATCCGATGGCACGGCGCGCATCGAGGTTGAGATCCCTCAATCGGAATTTCCGAGCGCGCACGAAGTTACCATCTCATCCGATGTGACGGATGCGAATCACCAGACGCTCAACTCCGTGGCGTCGGTGACCGTGCATCCGGCGTCGGTGTATGTCGGCATTTCGCGTGTCGATCAATTGGTGCGGATCAATGAAGAATTGCCATTGAAAATTGTTGCGATTGCCGCCGACGAGCGCCCGTTCGCCGACGCGCTGAAGTTGACCGCGACGCTGAAACGCGAGGTGAATTCGGCGGTCAAAACGCGTACGAATTCCGGTGAGATCGCGACCCGCAACGAGGCGACTGAGGAGTTGGTTTCCATCAGCGAGCTCACGCTCGATCCGAACGCATCACTGCGCCACGGACAGCTTTTCGGCGTCACGCCCGCGTCGCCCGGTCGCCACTTCCTCACGCTGCGCGGCACTGACCCTCAAGGGCGTGCATTTGCCACGGTCGTGCAATTCCACGTTTACGGCTCCGACGATTTTCCGTGGAAGTACGAAGAGGGCATCCGTGTCAAAATGCTGGCGGAGAAAAAATCGTATCAGCCCGGAGAAACCGCGCGTGTGTTGGTGCTCTCGCCGATCGAAGGCACGGCTTTGGTGACAGTCGAACGCGAGAAAGTGCTGCGTTCATTTTTCACCCAGCTCAAGGCGGATCAGCCGGTGATCGAGGTGCCGCTTGGTGATGAGGACGCGCCCAATGTCTATGTGTCGGTGTTGATCGTCAAAGGTTCGAAAGAATCCGCGCGCAAATTCCCCGAGCCACAGCTGCGTCTGGGCTACTGCGAGCTGACGGTCGAGAATCGTCGCGATCGCCTTAAGGTCGAGATCGACAAGCTTGCGACGGATCCGCGACCTGGTGACGATGTGACGCTGACCGGTTCGGTGTTGCTACCCGATGGCAAGCCGGCGGTTGGTGCGGAGGTAACGCTTTATGCCGAGGATGAGGGCACGCTTGCGGTGATGGGCTATGAAACACCGAGGCCGATGGATTTCTTTTACGATCCGCGAATCCTCTCGGTGAGCGCGGGGACATCGTTTGAATCGTTCATCCCGGAAGACATCGAATCGCAGTATTTCCACAACAAGGGATTCTTCGTCGGCGGTGGGGCAGATGCGGCTGCGTTTGCCGAATTGTGGCGCAAAAATTTCGATCCTTGCGCGACATGGGCGCCCGCGTTGGTGACGGATGAAGCGGGAAAATTTCGTCATGCGTTTAAGTTGCCCGACACGCTGACGCGTTACCGCCTGATCGCCGTGGTGCATCATGGGGCCACGAGTTTCGGCCATGCGGAGTCGTCGATGGTTGTGAAAAAAGATCTCATGATCGAACCTAAGGTGCCGCGTTTTGCAAATCAGTTGGATGCGATCAAACCGCAGATCCAAGTGGTGAATGCATCGCGGTTTTCCGGCACATGGAGGATTGAGTTCAATGCCCACGCGGCAGATGGCACGCCGGTTTGCAGGGTGCAGGGAAATGATATCGAGATCGTCTCACTCACTCCCGGCGCTTCGGCGACACTGGTATTTCCTGTGCTGGCCGAAAACACTGGTGAGGCGGTGATGACATGGAAAGCCACACCGGTGTCGCTCGCGAATGGCGCGCTTTCCGCCGACCTCACGCGCCAGCTTTCCGATGCGGTCGAATCCCGTTTTCCGGTGAAGTACCCGGCGCCGCTGTTGCGTCAGGTGAAAATCTTGAGCCTCGACAAGCCGGGCGTGTCAAGTGACCTCGCGGCGTTGATCGACCCTGCCATGCGCGGTGGCATTGGCAAGGTGGAGGTGAGCCTCTCGCGCTCGCCACTTTCCGCCGCAGCCGACTCGGTGGATTTTCTTTTGAAATATCCTTACGGCTGCGTCGAGCAGTCGACTTCGGCGATGATCCCTTGGTGCATTGCTGGCGATTTGAAAGCGCACATACCGGCCTTGGCAAAAGCGAGTGAGGCGGAGTGCCGCGCGGCCATCCAAATCGGAGTCGACCGCTTGCTTTCGATGCAACTGCCCAATGGATCATTTGCTTATTGGCCAGGAGACAACACGACGGCCGAATGGGCGACACCCTATGCTGGTCTGGGTCTATTGATGGCGGCGGATGCCGGTGCCGGAGTGCCACCATCGACCATCGATGCGATGTGCCGCTACCTCATGGAAAGTCTGCGTGGCATGGCTCAAACCCGATCTGCGAGCGAGCTGGAATTGCACGCGCGTTCGCTGTTTGTGCTGGCGTATGCCAAAAAGGCGCAAGTCGCCTACCAAAATGTACTGGCCGGGCGGGCGAATGAATTGAGCGCTGAGGCTCGTGCCTTGTTGGCTGCGGCCATCGCCAGATCGAGCTCGAATGACAAAGACGCGCTCGCCGTGGCGCGTTCGCTTCTCGCCCCTGGAAAATCCACCACAACCGATGACGAGGGTGATTGGATGTCATGCTCGCCCGACATGGCGCTGAAGCTTCTCGCATGGACGCAGATCGACCCGCGCGGCAATGAGGCGCTGTCATCGCTCGACCGCTTGCTCAACGAGCGCAGCCCCTACGGCCATTGGCGCACGACTTGGGGGAATGGCTGGTCGCTGATCGCCATGGGACAATTTGCAAAGCATCAGGAAAAAACAGCGGCCACGACATCGCTTATGATCGAAAGCAACGAGGGCAGCGAGACACTGAAGATCGATTCCGAAACTCCCACTCTCACCCGCGCATTTGATCTCGGTACGGATATGAAAATTTCGGCCACCGCAGAGAGCTCGGCATTTGTTCGCCTCAGCGTCACATCAAAGCCCGCCATCACTCCGGTCAAGCCGCTCGCTCGCAATGGCCTTTCGATTGATCGCTTGATGTATCGGGTCAACCCGGATGGTTCGATGGATGTTCTGCAAGAGCCGACCGTGGGCGATTTGATCCGAGTGACGCTGCGGGTGACGCTGCCGCATGACGGAACGCGTTATCTGGTCATCGATGATCCGCTGCCTGCGGTTTTTGAATCGGTGAACACCGACTTCGCCTCGCAATCGTCCGGCAACAGCGCCGCAAGCGCCGAAAATGATTGGCATGTCAGCCACTCGGAAATGCGCGGTGACCGCACGGTGTTTTTCCTCGATCACATTCCGAAAAAAGGCACCTACACGGTGAGCTACCTTGTGCGCTGCACGCTTGCCGGCAAGGCCATCGCGCCACCGGCAAAGGTCGAGTCGATGTACGATCCGGAAAACTTCGCGCTTTCGGCCTCGAGGGGATTCACTGTCGAGTGATCGACTTCGCTCACTGGTTGCTTGGCTGAAATGTGGCCTTGGTGAAAAAAGCGCGGGCTTCGCCGACGAGATAGAGCGATCCCGCGACAAGCACCGGCGTGCCATGTTTGCGCGCGGCGTGGTAGGCTGATTCAAAATCGGCGAATGTTTCGTGCTCCGGCGCATCAGGTGGAAGGCATGCGACCAAGTCGCCGACCGGTGTCGCGCGCGGGGAGTTGATCGGGCAGATGAAAATTTTTGACGCGAGCGGGCAAAGAATTTTGAGAACCCCTGCGATGTCCTTGGCGTCGACCGCGCTGAAGACGAGCGAGGCTTTTTTTTCGGGGAATTCGCTGTGCCATGTTTTGGTGAGAGACTCTGCCGAGTGCGGATTGTGGGCGCCGTCGAGGATCACATCGGGTAGGATTTTTTCGAAGCGCCCGTGCCATGACACCGAGGCAAGGCCATGGCGCAGGACATCGGTGTTGAGGGGTAGCCCGGCGCGATGCAAGGCGGCCACGGCGAGTGCCGCATTCCAGCGTTGATGTTCGCCTGCCAGCGCCATGCCGTATCCGCCCAGCGGCTCGGTGATGAATTCCAGCGGCGCGCGTTTTTCATTCGCCTCTTTTTCCAGCACGATGCGCGCCGATTCCTCCTGTGGCGATGAAAGTGCCGGTTTGCCTTCGACAAAAATTCCGGCCTTTTCCTTTGCGATGGCACCAAGCGTGTTGCCAAGCCATTCCATGTGATCGAGACCGATCGGCGTGATCACGCACACATCCGCTGGTACAGCGGTGGTGGCATCTAGCCTGCCGCCCATGCCGGTTTCGAGCACAATGATCTCGCATGCGCATTCGCGAAACCAACGCATTGCCAATGCGAGCGAGATCTCGAAAAAAGTCGGATGCGTCTCCATTTTCTCGCAGATCACGCGCAACTCTTCCAGCGTTGCGGCACATGTTTCCTCGGGGATTTCACGGCCGGAGACCTTGATGCGCTCGCGAAAATCAATCAGGTGCGGTGAGGTGAAAAGCCCGCTGCGTTGCCCGCAGGATCGCGCGATGCTGTCGATCATCGCGCAAGTGCTGCCCTTGCCGTTGGTGCCCGCGACATGGATCACCTTCACGCCGTGCGCGGGATAGGCGAGGAACTCCTTGAGCAGCTGACGCGCGTTGTCGAGACCTAGCTTGATGCCGAAGGTCTGCGTGGAGAACAACCACTCGATGGCTTCGCGGTAGTTCATGTTGCCGGATCCACGGATGGATTCTCCCGATGCGGATGGGCTTGCGCCTCAGCCATGATTTGCGAGCGCTTCCATGAGATAGCGTGCGGGGCGGAAGTTTTCGATCAGCACCTCACGCTGCGCTCCGCGAATCATGCGCACTTGGCGGATGTTGAAGTTCGGGGTCTTGTGTGGTGCGAAGAGGATGTCGTCGTGCGTGGAGTTTTCGTGTTTTTTGAACATCGATGGCAGGATGTCACCGCCGAGATGATCATCGCGGCCGGTTGCAAGGTGACAGGTGCCGAGTACCTTTTCGTCCTGAATGTCGGCGCCTGATACCGGCAGCACCTGTGTGCCGAAACCAAGCTCGCCGAGCGTGCCGGTCATCGGGTCATCCTTCAACCGTGCATTGTGCGCGTCGATGGTGGATTGGTTTCCGGAGATCAGCGTAGAGTGGATGATGCAGCGGTTTTCGACTTCGAGCACACCGAGCGTGCCATCCTCGTATTTCATGGGAAATTGACCGCGTGCGTCGCTCGGCACGAAATATACCTCGCCGGCCGGGAGGTTGGCGATATCGGGTGATTTCCCGAGGCATAGGCCGTGGGATTTTTGCGCTTCCTGACCATCGAGGCCGAGCCATGCGGTGAGCACGCGTCCGTCCTCGAGCGCGAAATCGATTTCGATCGCGTCGGCACGAGTGAGTGCCAAGCGAAGTTTTTCCGCGTCGGCGGAGACTTCATGGTAATCGACCGCAAGGCCGGAGTTGAGAATCACATCGTTGAGCCCGTGCAGCGTCGCGCCGCGGAAGCCGTATTGCTTGCACTTGGCAGTCAATGGAGCAGTCGCAGAATAGGTCGAAATGCACAGGATGAGATCGTATGTCGGATAGATGTCGCGCTCGAGCGAAAGGTGCTTGCCTGCGGTGTCCCACACATCGTCGGCAAGATCGAGATTCGATCCATGCGTGCAACGATAGGCAAACATTTCCCCGCCACTCATGCCGAGGCCCTCCATCACGCCATTGCGTAGCCCTAAATAGAAATGCTTGTGGGCATTTTTCTGCACCGGAAAACCTTCGTGTTTTAGAAACGTGAAGTCCTTGATGAGTGCCGCAGGTTCATCGAAATCGATTAGAATGCAAACGCGGCAACCTTCGGTCGGCGCAAAAACAGTACCGAGCAAACGCTTGAGATCGAATGCCGGAAAATGGCGTTTGTTCGGATTGAGAAGAATTTCTTCACTCAAATACTCGGGCGGTGTGGCGAGTGTGTTCTGTGACATGTCCACGGAACCTAACATCTCATGACTTGGCCGCAAGGGCGATTGATTGTCTGAAAAGGTGATCGCATCACCCCGATCACGGTTTTCCGGCATCGCGCAGGTTGGCAAGTTCGACCGTCATGTCCTCGAGGCGATGCCAAAGCCCGCTTGCCACATAGATTGGCGCGCCGCAGCGAACCGCAAGTGCGATGCAGTCCGAGGGGCGTGCATCGAGCTCGATGATCTTGCGCTCCATGATCTCGTTTTCGGCCTCGATGATCAGCCGCGCATGGTAAATTTCCCCGACGAGATCGAAAATGACCGCTCGCGAGATGTTTGCGCCGAATGCCTGAAGCGTGAAATGATAAAGGTCGTGGGTCATTGGGCGCGCCGATTGGTGGCCGGAAAGAACTTGATTGATCGCGGCACCCACAGCGGGGTCGATGTACATGAGAATGGTTTTCTTGCCGTCGCCTAAAAATGCCGCGCATCCGGCATGTGTGGGAAACATGGCGATCGGCTCGACTTCGACAAGTGGCGACATGTCGGGACTTTCGCGGCGGACCACCTGGCAACCAAGAGCAAAAAACCATTTTGGCGGCGGGCTCCCGCCCCCAGCTCATTGCCGCCAAGCGTTCGATACAACCCTGGCTCCCTCCCTTCCAATATCGCTTCTTTCAAAGCTTGGCAGGCTTGGTGGCGCGTGGCTTACTTTGCTTCCAAGCGACCATGACTTCAATCACTCGTAATTCCGGGCTGCTGATTGCGGCACTCTTGCTGAGCCAGTGCGCCCCGCATGTCCCAAAAAACTGCGCTTCAATCCCACGATCATCGCGCGCGCCCTCGGCTTCGCTGATCGATGAGGCCCGCGCCAACTGGTCGATCCTCGGCAGCGCTTCGCGCCAAAACGAATGGCCCGCCGCACGCGATCGCTACAACGTCGCAGTCGGCAAGCTCTTCGATCAGATCCGCTGCGGCCGTGGCTCGTGGAATGATCGCGCCGCATCGATCGGCACCCGCCTTGCCGTCGCCGATCGCAAGCATGTCGATCCCGACACGCTCGACGCGCTTGTGCCTGCCTCGAGCATTGAGGTCACCGAAGTCAAAAAACACAACGGCACCCACGGCCTTGGTATTCCGGTAGTCGGTTGGAAAACTACCTCACCGGTCGGCATGAAGCGCGAGCGCTATCTGCTGCCCAACGGACTTCCCTACAACATCACCGCCACTCTCGAATTCGACCGCAAAGGCATGCCAACCTGGCAGTTCAACAAACGCTGGGCAGTCGAGACCGCCACCATCGGCGGCCACAAGCACCCGCTCGCCGCCGATTGGTCCGCACCGAATGACTTCTACTGGAAAATGTGCGACCTCGACGACTTGGTCATCCAAAATGTGCTGCTGCCCGATCGCTTCACCGAGGAAACCGGCCTCTATTTCGTCACTCCTTACGATCCCAACAAAATCCCTGTCGTGCTCGTTCACGGACTCGTCTCAAGCCCCGACGCATTCAAGAATGTCATCAACGAACTCGCGCCCGAGCCATGGTTTCGCGAAAACTATCAGATCTGGCTCTACAACTATCCGACCGGAAGTCCGTGGATCTACAGCAGCATGAAATTCCGCGAACTGATGCGCGAGGCCTGCGCCTACGCCCGCAGCAAAGGTGGCAGCGAAAAACTCAACCGCATGGTCGTCGTTGGTCACTCGATGGGCGGACTCGTCAGCCGCTCCAGCGTCACTGATCCCGGCCAAGAACTTTACAAGGCCTTGTTCAACAAACCGATCAACAAAATCAAAGCCTCCGATTCCACCATGCGCCTGATCCGCGAAGGCACGCTCTACAAACCGCTCAGCGAGCCCAAGCGCGTGGTCTTCCTCGCCGTGCCGCATCGTGGCAGCCCGATGGCAAACCTGACATTTTCCAACTGGATTTCAAAACTGATCAAGCTTCCCAAGACCCTCACGGTGGATCTGCTCGATGCCACCCTCGTCGCCATGAGCGACATCGCCCAAGGCGAGAGTGCGACCAAGCATCTGCCGACCTCGATCGACAGTCTCTCACCACGGGCGCCAGCTACCGTCGCGCTCAATAAATTGCCACTGCCGAAAAACATCACGTTCCACTCGGTCATCGGCGATCGCGGCAAGGGCGATACCCCTAACAGCAGCGATGGAGTCGTGCCTTACTGGTCTTCGCATGTCGCACCGGTCGCCTCCGAATTGATCGTCCCCTCCGACCACAGCGTGCCCAACAACTTGCAGGCATCGGAGGAGCTCAAGCGCATTTTCAAACTGCATCTCAAAAGTAAAAACTGATACGACGCGGTCTTCGGTAAATCGATTTTCGCATTCCCGGCCATTTCCCCATCATGAGTCCTGAGCAACAACTCACCGCCCTCACCAAAGGCTGCGCCAAGGTCCTTTCGGAAAAAGAACTGCTTGAAAAACTCCGCCTCGGACGGCCGCTGCGCGTGAAGCTCGGCGTCGATCCCACCGCGCCCGACATCCACTTCGGTCACACGGTCGCGCTCGAAAAGCTCCGCCAATTCCAAGAACTCGGCCACCAAGCGGTTCTGCTGATTGGCGACTTCACAGCCACCATCGGCGACCCCTCCGGCCGCTCAGCCACCCGCCCGCCTCTCACCCGCGACGAGGTCCTCGTCAATGCCGAGACCTACACCGACCAAGCCTTTAAGATCCTCGACAAGTCAAAAACCGAAATCGTCCACAATGGCGATTGGTTTCGCAAAATGACCTACGAGGAAATCCTCAAACTCAACGCCAAAGTCACACTCCAACAAATGCTCCAGCGCGAGGACTTCCGCAACCGCGTCGATGCCGGCCAGGAAGTGCGCCTGCACGAACTTCAGTATCCGGTGATGCAAGGCTGGGACTCAGTGGAAATCCGCGCCGATGTCGAGCTCGGCGGCACCGACCAACTTTTCAACATCCTCGTCGGCCGCGACCTTCAAAAGGAAGCCGGCCAAGCACAGCAAGTGGTGATGGTGATGCCGCTGCTCGAAGGCCTCGACGGTGTGCGCAAGATGTCGAAGTCCTACGGCAATTATATCGGCGTCAGCGATCCGCCGCAGGAAATGTTTGGCAAACTGATGAGCATCTCCGACGAGCTCATGGCTCGCTATTACACGCTCCTGCTCGGCGAGGCCCGCGACCCGTCGGGCCATCCGATGGACGCCAAGAAGTCACTCGCCGAGAAACTCACCGCCCGCTACCACGGCGAGGCCGCAGCCACCGCCGCTCGCGCCGACTGGGACACGCGCTTTTCGAAAAAAGATCTCTCCGCGGCCGAACTGCCGGAAATTTCCCTCGCCAATCTCCCCGCTGAATCGACCGTGCTCACGCTCACAGCCCACGCGTTCAAGTCCGCCTTCGGCCTGGAAAAATCCAACGGTGAGCTTCGCAAGCAGTTCATCTCAAGCGGCTCGGTCCAACTCAACGGCGAGAAACTCACCGATCCGGCCGCAATAGTTACGCCAATGGCAGGCGACACGCTCAAGCTCTCGAAGAAGCACGCCGTGCGCTTAGTTTGATCCGGTACGCGGCAGCCAAGCTCAACGCTTGGCCACGCTTGCAAGGCTCGGTTGCTGGCGAACGATGTTGGCCAACATGCGGCGGCAATGCTCGTAGCCGGTGCGCTGGCTCAAAATTTGCGCGCTGCGCGCAAATGAACCCCACTGGACAATCTGCACCTCCACATTGCGGCGGCCCCAAATGTTCATGGTTTCCTTGTTCGGCTTGTAAATGTCGATCGTGCCGGTACCGGTCAGCGCCGAACCGTAATCATCGACGACATAAAGATGAGACAGACCCTTGATGCGGAAGGTGGTACCCACCGGATAGAAAGACCAGTCGGCGGCCGCGCTGCGCACCCGGTCGGTGTAGCGGAGATGCGTACCCGCGGCATTCTTGCTGCCATAGACGAGGTGATCGTCCTCACTGCAGGTGTATGCCGTCGTGCGGGCGATGCGTTGACGCTCGCTGAATGCGTAAACCGGCATGCCGTGCTTGTCGCGTGGCTTGCCAATGGCGGCGGACATCAGCTGCGAGGAGGGTCCCGCCACTTGGAAACTTTCGCGCTTGGTCTCGCGGGCATGGGCGATGGCGTTGATCTTGGACTTCGGAATGACGGTGAGGTCGGAGTTTCCGCAGCTGGCCAACAGGCCAATCGCCAAGGCTAAGGTGCCGATATTCGCAAATCGAAATGTCATGA
>JBIKIR010000009.1:0-56212 GCA_044361475.1 Luteolibacter sp.
TAAGGACGACCACATTGGCGCGGGTTGGTGTAGTTTTGTTCATACACCCTACCGAGTGGCAGGGATTTCAACTCAACACCAGCCCGTTTTTCCGCTCCAAGCAAAGCCTTCCTGTGGGATGGCTGTGAATCAAGAATCAAGAGGCAAGAGGCAAGAGGCAAGAGGCAAGAGAAGAGATTGGGAAGAAGGAGCTTCTTCATGTGTTTCCCGCTGAGCGCTTGAACTTCATTTCTTCGGTTCGACCTTGGCTGCTTTGAAGAGCTTGATGGATTCCTCGAAGTATTTCATGAGTTCGGCGCGGCGAGTGGCGCTGGCGCCGTAGGGGAGTTCGGCACCTGCTTTAGCCATGCGCTCTCGGGCTTCGATGAAGAGTGCGTGGGCGAGGGCGGGTTTGCGTTGGTGCCATGCGTCGCTGGCCGTGCGGCCGATCAGCACGCCGGCGCGGTAGTGGGCGCGGTTGCCCATCGGCAGGCTGGAGGCGAAGTTGTATGATTCGAGTGCTTGTGGTTTGTTGCCGTTGGCTTCGTGGGCGAGGCCGAGCTGCTCGTGGATGCCGACGCGGAGGTTGCTCCCTTCTTTGCCCATGATGTGTGCGGCGCTCTCGCCAACGGCTTGCTCGATTTGATTCGCCGCTTCCTGCAGGGTTGCGAGGGCGGATTTTTTGTCGTCGTTTTGGAGTTGCTTTGAGCCTTTGCGCGCCAAGTGGCTGGCGTAGATGTAGTGGGCGCGAAATCCTGCCTCCATGCCGCCTTGCAATTCGATGGCACGTTGGAAGGTGTCCTCGGCTTTTGCGGTTTCGCCTAGCCCACTGAAGATGATTGCGCTGTTGATGACGAAGGCTGGATCGTAGGGGTGGATCTTTGCCGCGGCTTCGTAATTGGCGAGTGCCTTGCGGCCCCATTGGATGGATTCCTCGCCCTTGGTGCTGCCGGCGAGTTCGTGCTGGAGTCGCGCGCGATCCATGTGCATTTCCGAGTGCGGCCAGATTTTGATCGCTTCGCCGAGCGCATGGATGCGTAGGTTGGTGGAGGCGGCTTGGTGTTTGTTATTGTAAACCGGCCAGAGTTCTTGGGTCACGCGGATGCCAAGCCATGCGAGTGGCGCGATGAAGGCGATGCAGGCCAGCGCGGTGAGGGTGAGGAAAATTTTGCCAATGCGTGATTCCGATTTGGAATCGCCGGGATCGGGGTAAGCCATTTGGCCGAGGCAAATTCCGAGCAGGATCACGCCCGGAAGGTGGTGGAACACGAAGCTGAAGGAAGATTGCACCAGCATGCCGGCGAGGGCCGCGATGCCGCCCGCGCGCCAGGCCCAGCGGTGATCCTTCGCATTCGGATCGCTGTCCAAGGTGGTGCGCGTCAATGTGGTGAGTGCGAGCGTGCCCATCAATGCCAGCAGCAAGAGCATGCCGATGATGCCGTAGTCGGTGGCGGATTGAAGCAGTTCGTTGTGTACGAGTTCAGGTCTTGTGGCGCCTATGCCCTGCACGGAGTTGTCCCAAAAGCGGAAGCTTTCCCAACTGAAGCTCCAACTACCACCGCCGAACAGCGGGTGGAGGCTGATGCATGAAAGGGCGATGCCGTAAAAGTAAAGTCGGCAGGTGTTGTCGAAGAGCGCATCGATGCCGAATTTTCCGTCCGATCGGAAGCGTTGCGCTTCTTCCCAGCCGACGAACCAGTAGGACGCGACCGCAATGCCGATCAAGGGAATCGCGATCAAGGCCGGTGCAAACCACTTCGAGCCGCGGCGCTTGCCAATGATCAAGGCCATTGTGGCCAGCATCGCGCAGCCCACGGCGGCGCCGAAAATCCCGCCGCGCGAACGGGTGTACCAAACGCAGGCGATACCGGCGATCGCGATCAGCGCGAAGAGCAGCCTTGTCGTGCGGCGATGCGTGCCGAAGAGCGCCACCGCTCCGGCGAGCAATGCAGCGGCAATGTAGTAATTTGCCGCCTCGTTGTAGTGCGCGTAAAATCCCGACACCATCGCATCGGCGGCACGCTGCGCAAAAATCGGCGAGTAGGTTGGGTCCGCCACTTGCTTGCCCGCCACCACGATGCTGGCGACCAAGAGCAAGGCCATGCCCCAGTTGAGTGCGAGCTCGGCGGTGCGCAGGCCGCTGACCGCACGCATGACGATGAAACTTCCGACTGTCGCAGCAAGCAGGAGGAGATCGGATGTTCCAAACTCCGCTACTGGAGATGTTGCCGCCCGCCATGCAAACCATGCGGCAGTGAGGCCACCGGTCACGAGGATCCCGCGATCAAGCTTGATGAAGCCGCGTTTCCAAATGAGCGGCAGCGCGGCCGCCAGCGAGATGACCAGCGCCGCCAGCGATGGGCCCCAGCTCCACGCGCGCGTCTGCGGGCCAAGAAGCACGGCCAGCACGAGCGAGAGAACTAGGAAGATGGATGAAAGGAGCGGCAAGGAAGAGTTATGGGTTATTAGTTATTGGGAATAGGGAGGCACTACAATCTTCTTGTTTTTTCAGGCAGGGACCTTTCTCCGAAAGGTCTGCGGCGTGGGGCTAATGATGAGGCGGTTCAGGTGATACTCAGTCGAGCGGACCGTTGCGGAGAACGGTCCCTGCCGAAGATTGTGTACCTAAGATCGAAATTTCCATCATTTCGCGCCTTTTCGGAAGAGCACGGCGGGGATGGTTCGCAGGAGAATGGTGAAGTCGAGCCAGAGCGACCAGTTGTCGATGTAGCGGAGGTCCATCTCGACCCATTGCTCGAAGCTGGTTATGGTGTTGCGGCCACCTGCCTGCCATTCGCAGGTGATGCCGGGTTTGACGCTGAGGCGGCGGCGGTGGGTGATTTCGGAAAATGCCTCGACTTCGTAGAGCGGCAGCGGGCGCGGGCCGACAAGGCTCATGTCGCCTTTGAGGACATTGAGAAGCTGCGGCAGCTCATCGATGCTGAGTTTGCGCAAAAATTCGCCGAAGGTGAAAATGCGCGGATCGCGGTCGAGCTTGAAGACGGGTCCATCCATCTGGTTGCCGTGTTGTTCTTTGACCTGATCGAGCAGCTCTTCGGCATTTGGCACCATGGTACGGAATTTCCACATGCGAAATGGCCGGCCATAGCGGCCCGCGCGCAGTTGCGAGAAAAATGCCGGGGCGCCAGGGCTTTGCATGCGGATGCCGATGATCGCAAAAATCCAAAGTGGCAGCGTACAGATGATGATGAGCAAGGCTGCACTGCGATCGAAAAGACCCTTGAACATCAGCTCCCACGAAAGCTCCGGAGTTGTGCGCAGCACGAGCATCGGTTTGCTGCCGACGGAATCAAACACTGGCCGCGCGATCTGCGTGCGAATGAACGAGGCCGAGATCCATGCCTCCACGCCTTGCAGCTCGCAGATTTCTACCGCTTGCGAGACCTTCTCGAAGTCGGTCTGTTTGGTGACAAAGATCACGCGCGCCACCGATTCCTTTTTGAGGACTTCGAAGAGGTCGTCTTTGTTGTGGGTTTCCAAATCGAAGAGTTGGGAAATGTGCCAAGTGGCGGTGATTTCCTTGTCGAGGGAGTTGAGGAAATCCTGCATTTCGCGGCCGGTGCCAGCGATCACGACATTTTCCTTGGTGTCCTCGTCGAGCGCTTGGCGGTGGAGCCAGGTGCGGGTGATCCAATCGCGGACGATGACCAACAGGAAGCTCACCAAAAGTCCGACACCAAAAGCCAGGCGGCGGGTGTCGAATTGCTTGGTGAAGATGGCGAGAAGGCCGATCACCAAGAGAATGATCAGAATGGCCCGGATGAGCTGCTGGATCGATGCACCGCCTTTTTTGGTCCGCAGGTTATTGTAGTACCCGAGTCGCTCGAGCACGATCGGCGTGAGTGGCACGGTGATGTAGAGCACCCAGTTGAGGGATTCGCTCAGGCCTGCATTTTCGACGCCCATCCCGGTCTTGACCCGAAACATTTCGCGTATGATCCATCCGATCCAGAACGCGAACCAGATGAGCAGGGCGTCGGTGAGTTGAAGCAGTTGGGTGCGAAGGGCTTCGTTGCGGCTGTTGATCATTGAAAGGGGTGGGACGAGGTGGCTTTTAGGTGTATAATTCTCTAAATTTTTCACCGGTCTGCAATACCAGTTTGCAAAGGATTTCGCCTCACATTTAGATGCGGAACAAATACCAAAAAACCCTTGGCCAATAGCGCGAGACGGACAAAGCTCGTGGACGATGCGGGCCGCGATACTGGCATGTTCATTTGCCGTGCTGATTGGGTTGATTTACCTGTTGTGGCAGCACCGGTTTGAGGTCGTAAGCGGATCCTGCACAAGCAGTCTGTCCGACCTGCGAGCGGGGGCGCCGGATGTCGCAAGCGGCGGGGTTTCTTGGCGTGGAAGCGCGGACAAGCCTGTGCTGCGTCTGGAGGTTGATGCAGCCAACCAGAAGTTGGTCCACCGGATCGGCATTCCGGACTGCGGCGTGGTGAAATTTTTGCACCTGCGCCTGAAGCTTCGCGCTGATGCCTTGTTGCCTGGCAAGCAGGTTTGGGAGGATGGGAGGTTGCTGATCGAGTGGCATCGGCCCGGTGGCGAAGGAATGAAAATCGAGGCCATCGGATCTGTGCGCGGAGATGAAATCAAAGAGGACAACTTCGTGGTGGAGGCTGCAAAAGGTGGCGCGGTGCCTATCTTGAGGCTTGAGCATTTAGGTCGATCGGGAGCCTTCGAGTTGCAGGAATTCGAACTTCGCGAGGTGCGAGAAACGGTGTGGTGGCGCTACGGTCGATGGCTCTTGGCTGCCGCATGGCTTGCGTGGGCCTGCGCATTGGTGCGCTCGATCCAAAAAATTTCCCTGCCTCGCGCGCTTGGTGCGTCGGCGGTTTTTGTCACCATGGGCGCCTTGGCCGTAGTGCCCGGACCGTGGAGAATCCAGCGCCCCTTTGGAGACGCATTTGTAATCAAGGAAATCCCGCAGTCCGCCAACGCGCGCGTGCAGCCGCAGGTACAAGCCGAAGCAGCGCGTCAAATCGATCCCTCCAAGTCTGCGACCAAACCCTCGACCGCCCCGGCCTTTGCCGGACCCCAACAAGCGTTGGGCAAAATCCCCGAGCAAGGCGGGCTGCTCCTCAAAGCAAAATTCTATCTTGCGCCCTTGCGGCCGCTTCTGCACGCCTTGCTCATCATGATGCCGACCCTCGCAATGGCCTGGCTCGCGGGTTGGCGTCCGGCGCTCGTACTGGCGGTGATGCTCTCGATCGCCATCGAGCTTGGTCAAATCGCCTTCGGCTACGGCTTCGACCGCGTCGATGTTGCCGATCTTCTCTACGACGCCCTCGGCATCGCCGCCGCCATGGCCATGGCAAAGGCCTATGTGAAGTTGCAGGCAGGGGCATCGAACGGGTAGGGCGATGCGGCCCGCAGCGCCGAATCTTTGAAGAGAGATTTACCGCCAACGCGCAAAGGTCGCCAAGGGACGCAGAGGAAGATCGTGGATTGTTGATCGTGGATCGAAGAAGATATTGCTTCTTCAAGGGAGCGTGGGCGTCCCGCCCGCATCTTTCACCGGTAGGGCGATGCGGCCCAAGCGCCGATAGGTTCTGCGTCCTCGTCGACAGCAATGTGTACATCGGGCTCTTGCGGCGGCGGGTCGACCCCGTGAAATGTCTCGGTCAATGGATCGGAAACAACGACCTTGCTACCTGCGGCATGGTGCGTTTGGAGGTTGAGCGTGGTATTCGCGTACCAAAAGTGCGCCGACTGATGGGCGGCTTTTTTGATGTGATGCGCAATGTGCCAACAACCGAAAAAGTTTGGTCATTGGCAGCGGACCTTGCATGGAAACTCGATCGACAAGGAATCGCGCTGCCCGCGCAGGATCTTCTGATCGCAAGCTGCGCGCTCCACATCGGCGCGGCAGTGCTCAGTGATGAAGCGCATTTCCTGCAGATCCCCGAACTGACCCTGCTGCGCCCGAGGGACGAGCTTGAGGTTTGGTAGGGGAGGTGGGAAATCGGGTATGAAAACTCTGGACAGACTGGACAGATTGGATGATTTTCTTCTTGTGAGTTCTCACCAACTTCAGACTGCCAAACAGCGTTTTTCTTTCGTCGCCGACAAGGCTGCTAAGGGTGATCCCCAGCTTGTGACGAAACACGGCAAGCCCTTCGTCGTCATCGTGAAGGCCGCCGACTGGTATGATAAAAAAGTTTCCGAGAAGCCGCTGTGGGAGGTTTTGAGGTCGTGCCCCAATGATTTGAGCGAGCTCCAGATCAGCCGCAGCAAGGATCTCCCGCGCAAGATCGAGTTGTGAACTACCTGCTCGACACGAATGTCTTATGTGAGGGGACGAGGGAGCTACCCGATGCCAAGGTGGCGAAGTGGTTTTCGCGCAGAGTCGAAGGGACTTGTTTCATCAGCGTCGTCTCCATGGCCGAAATCCGAAAAGGGATCCTGATGCTTCCCCTCGGAAAGAAGCGACAAAGGCTAGAAGCATGGCTTGCTGAGGAACTGCTCCCCGCTTTTGTCGGTCGCATGCTTTCACTTGGCGAAGAAGAAATGAATTCTTGGGCCGCCCTCCAAGCAGAGACCGAAAAAGCCGGTCGCCGCATGCCTGTCGTCGACAGCCTCATCGCAGCCACTGCGCTCTGCCATGGCCTAACCCTTGCAACGCGCAACATCGGGGACTTCAAAAACTGCAAACTTGCAGTGGTGAACCCTTGGTCTCCGAAACAACGCTAGATGCCATCATCTCGGTAGGGAGATGCGGCCCGCAGTGCCGATTTTGTTTCTCAGAGGTGTGGAATATTTGCTCGTGAATGACCGATCTGACCGACCCACGCTTTCCTCCAAAAAATCGTCCCATTCCCCAAACTTTGGTGTAGACCCAGACCCTGTAGACCTCAAAAAAATGGTGCGCGCTGCAGGGTTCGAACCTGCGACCCCATCCGTGTGAAGGATGTGCTCTACCACTGAGCTAAGCGCGCGGGGGGGGGCGGCTTTAGGGCCGCTGCCGGGTGGGGAGAGTGGCATTTTTGGGGAGGGTTTGGCAAGCACTTCGGCGGGTGGGGTGGATTTTCGTTTTGCGGGGTTGTCCGGCGGCGGGTGGGCGTTATGGTGGGTTTCGTTTCCCGCCGTGGCCCAGATTCCAAAGGAAAGTATCGAACAAGTTCTCAGCTCGACGGACATCGTCGGGCTGATCAGTTCGTATATCCAGGTCAAGCGAGCGGGTTCGAGCTTCAAGGCGAACTGTCCTTTTCACCGCGAGAAAACACCGTCTTTTTTCATCAATCCGGCGCGGCAGAGTTTTCATTGTTTTGGCTGCGGCAAGGGTGGTGATGCGATTGCGTTTGTGCGCGAGTACGAGAATCTGCCGTTCACCGATGCGGTGCGAAAACTCGCGCAGCAGGCGGGGATCCAGGTGCGCGAGGAGGAGGCCGATCCCGAGGCGGATCGCAGCCGGCGTAGCCGCGGGCGTTTGTTGGATTTGCACCGCGAGGCTGCGGCATTTTTTCATGAGTGCCTAATGAAGGATCCGGCGGCCGAGCATGCGCGGGCTTACATCAAGTCGCGTGGCTTCGGTCGCGAGATGGCGGTGAATTGGTCGGTCGGCTGGATGCCGGAAAACGCGCGGGTATTTCTCGATTGGGCGAAGTCGCGGAAATTCACCGGACGTGAGCTGGTGGATTCGGGGATTTGTTATCTGCGCGAGGAGGGCAATCCCGCATCGGGCATTCGCGTGCGATTTCGCGATCGGCTGATGTTTGCGATCCGCAACGAGATTGGCGATGTCATTGCCTATAGCGGGCGTCAACTTCGCGAGGACCCGAACAGCGGCAAGTATGTCAACTCGCCCGAAACAGTGATCTTCCGGAAATCGAGGGTTCTGTTCGCGCTCGATCGTGCGAAGAAGCCGATCCTGCGCGAGAAATCGGCGTTGTTGTGTGAGGGGCAGCTCGATGTGATTTCGTGTCACGAGGGTGGGATTGATCATGCTATCGCGCCCTTGGGCACGGCCTTCACGCGTGATCATGCGCGGCTGATGCGGCGTTACACGACGAGCGTGTTGATTTGTTATGATGCCGACCGTGCGGGCTTGGCTGCATCGCAGCGGGTGTTTCGCGAGTTGGCTCCTGAGGGTCTTGCGGTGCGGGTGGTGCGGATGCCGGCCGGCGAGGATCCGGATACTTATTTGAAAAAGTACGGCGTCGAGGCGTTTCGCGGATTGCTGGCCGAGGCGGCGGAGTTTTTTGACTTCAAGCTCGGCAAGGCGCGTGAGGATGGATTGCTCGATCAAGCTGCGGGACGCACTGCCGCGCTGACCGATTGCGCGGGGATGTTGGCCTTGATGAGCGACTTCGCGGCGCGCGAAAATCAGATCAACATCGTGGCAGGGTACTTGCAGGCGTCGGCGACTGTGTTGCGTCAGGCCATTGCAAAAATCATGGCCAAGTCGAAGCCGGCGCGCGGCTATCAGGAGCCGGCTGCGGCGGATGATGAAGTGCTCGCGCCAGTCGAGCCGACGCCGTTGCATCGGATCGTGGCTTTTTTGTGTCAGCTCGCGCTCACATCCGCGCCGGCGCAGCATTTTCTTGGCGAGCAGTTTGAAACGATCCACGAAGCAACGCGTTGGGTCGAGGGCGTGCCTTTGCTTGAAGCAATTTTGGCGGCTGCGCCGGATCCGGCATCGAGTGCGGCGGTGAATGTATTTTTGAACGGTCTGCCCGAGGCTGATCGCATGGCCTTGAGTGCGGAAGTCACTGCAGGCGGTGCGACGCCTGATGGCATGCAGGCGGCTGAGGTCTCGCTGGCGCAGCTTTCGGGCTTGGTCTTGCAGCGACGCGATGCGGCGATCAAATCGTTGATCAACGAGCCGGGGCTTTCCGCTAAGCGTATGATCGAGCTGCTCGAAGAGGCCAAGGAAATCGCCGCGCTGCTGGCTGGCATCGACCAGCGTTCGGAGTTCGATGACGAGTTGCCGAAATCCACCTACAAACCGAAGGTGCCGGAGTGGAAAAAACGCTTTGGCGACAAGGACGGGACGAGGGTGAGGAGTTAGGGGGAAGAGTTATTGGTTATTGGTTATTGGTTATTGGTTATTGGTTATGGGGGAGAGGAAAAGGATGCTGCTTCGTGAGTGAACGCGGGCATCCTGCTCAAAACACTTCCGGCCTCTACCTGAAAAATCCGCCACGCAATTTCACTTCACATTTCCACGCGGATATCGGGGATGTGGGTGAAGGAAATTCGCATCGGTGCGGTGTCGCGGCTTTCTTGAACGCCGCCGAAGTAGACCACCGAGCGGCCGTAGCGGGCGCGCAGTTGATCGAGTGTGGCATCGAGGCGCCGAAGTTTTTCATCGGGTTTTTCCTCGGTTGATTCCATGGATTCGGCGACGAAACTTTGGAACAGCTCGGGCGTGTGGTTGTCGTGGGTGACGAGGCGTGTGAGCATGACGCCGACATGGAGGATCTTCTCGCGCGGGTCGGGCCGTTCGCGCCAGAGACGGTCGAGCAGGTGCATCAAGCGCAGTGTGGAGTCGGTCTCGGGCATGCGGATTTCCGGCGACCATGCCGGGCCTCGGAGGTAGGCGAGTTGCATGGTGAGCGCGCCGCAGAGCAGGCCGTGTGAGCGCAGCCGTTCGCAGGCTTTGTGAAGCAGCTTGCAAAGGATCGGCCATGCCTTGTCCGGGTGGCGGTGTTCGGGTGGGAGCACATGCGAGTGGCCGATGGATTTGCGGGCGGAGACGAGCTCGGGGATTTCGTCGCCGCGCAGCAGGTGCCAGAGCCGGTCGCCGAGCACACCGCCCCACACGCCGTGCAGCAGGTGTTTTGGTGCATGGCAAAGTGCCTCGACGCTGTGGATGCCGGCCGCGTGCAGGCGCGCTTCGGTGCGCCGTGCGATGCCGGTGAGGTCGCGCAGCTTGAGTTCGTAGAGCACTTGCGGCAGATTCTTGTTTTCGATGATGAACAGCCCGTCGGGCTTGCGCATCTTTGAAGCCATTTTCGCGAGATACTTGTTTGGTGCGGCGCCGACGCTTACTTTGATGAAAGGGGAAATTTCGCGGGTGACGGTGGCTTTGATTTTCCTGCCAATGCTTTCGACCGTCTCGGGATCGCGCCGGTTGAAGGGCAGCCATGCCCACATTTCGTCGATGCTCAGGACCTGCTCGACATGGATGCAATCCTCGACCGCCTCGACCACACGATGATGGATGGCGATGTATTCGGCGGGTTTGGATTCCACGATTGCGATGCCGGGACAGAGCACGCGTGCGTCGCTGATCCGCGTGCCGGTTTTGACTCCGAAAGCCTTGGCTTCGTAAGAGGCCGCGATGCAGCAAGACGACTCCGCCATCACCGGAGCGACACCCACTGGGCGGCCGCGCAGTGCAGGATCCAGGTGTTGTTCGACCGATGCGAAAAACGAGTCGCAATCGACAAATAGCGCTGTGAGCGGATGGTCCAAGGCCGCGAGTTTTGCGTGGTGAAATCCGGCGGTCAATTTTAAATGTTCATTTGAACATTTAAAATTATAGATTCGAATTTACTGCCCGATGCGTGGTGAGGTCGGTGAATTTCCGCTTCACGGGTCGTGAAATTTATCAAGTGCGCGGACTTGTGGGGCGTGTGCACGCCATCGCGTTATGTGGGTTTGGGATCTTTCTGTCATGGTCTTTTTCGTTGCGCTCGTAACCCGTGCGCATCGCATCCGATGAAATTCCTACCCGTTCACAGCCCCTGATTCCGTTGCGGCATGATCGTCGTGACGCACAGCGGTTGGCTGGCTCACGGGGTTCATGAGGTCGACGGCATTCGGCGGAGGTCGAGCGGGAGGATTCTCTCTCACTAAAAATATCATGGACAGGTTTTGACGCGGTGACGCGTTGATCGACCAAGGGCGGCAGCGTTTCTGGCCCGCTTGAGCAAACCAGTTTCAAACAAACACCGAAAAAAACGATGAATGCCAACTTCCATTCCACCGCCATGCACATAGGTCCGTTTTACCGTCGCGATCTGGATGCGACGCGAAACTTTGGCGAAATGGCTGCGGATGTGCGTGGCTCTGCCGACGAAGGATGTCGGATACCGATTTGGAAACATGTGCTTGATGCGGTGCTGTTGCTTTTGACTTTGCCGGTGGCCTTGCCTTGCATGGTGTTGGTTGGTTTGTGGATTGCTGCCGTGTCGCGCGGGCCGGTGATGGTGCGGCAGGATAGGATCGGAAGAAATCGTCGCTGTTTCCCGATGTATCGATTTCGCACGATGAGGATTGATGCGTATGGTGTGCCGGAAGATTGGAATTTTGGAGATCGGGTGCGTTCTGGCTCGCCATTGCTGAGGCTGGATTTGGCGCGTGATGCGCGGCTGATCCCGGGTGGGCGCCTGTTGCGTGCATCGGGCTTGGATGAGTTGCCGCAAATCATCAACATCCTGTGGGGGGACATGAGTTGGGTCGGACCGCGGCCCTGCCTGCCTTCCGAGTTGTGTTATTTCACCGCGATTCAAAGGCGGCGGTTTGATGTGTTGCCGGGGCTGACCGGGTTGTTTCAGATCAAGGGTCGGGGGCTTTCGACCTTCGTCGAAATGAACGCGATGGATGCGTCGTATGTGCGGCACTGTTCGCCGTGGCTGGATTTGAAAATCATGCTGCAAACGCCGGGCGTGTTGCTGCGTCAGGTTTTTTCCGTTCTGAGAAAATCCGAATATGGCGGCGAGATGAATGCAGGCGCGCCCGAGTGAAAGAGCAAATTTTTTCCAATCAATTCCATCCCTCCGAAACTCCATGCCAAACCATTATCAAACGAATCATTCCACGGCTGTCGGATTTCATGACATTCTGTATGCCTTGAGTCGCCGTCGTGTGTTGATTGTTTCCTTCGCGCTGTGCGGGCTATTGTTGGCCGCGTGGATGCATTTTTCGCGCAAGCCGGTTTATGCGTCCGATGCCAAGCTTTTGGTGCGATATGTGCTCGAGCGCGGCGCGGTCGATCCCTACGAGGCGCGTCAGAATCCAGGTGCGGCAAAGGCGGATCAGGTGATTCAGACCGAGATAGAGATTCTCACTAGCATGGACCTTGCGCTTGAGGTTGCGCGCGATGTCGGTGTTGAAAAAATTTCTCCGGGTCTTAAGGGCGAGCGTGATGCCGAACATGCTGCTGCCGAGTTGCTTGGCCACCTCAAGGTCGTGGTGGGCCAGAGCAACAATGTGTTGTTGGTCAAATACTCGCACGGGGATCCGGCAGTGACCAAGGAGGTCCTGCACAAGCTGATGGATGCGTATTTCCAGAAGCACCTTTTGATCCACCGTTCGGCGGCGGCATTTGATCTCATCGCCAACCAGACCAAGGATGTGAAAGAGAAGTTAGGAAAGACGGAGGAGAAGCTCAACAAGTTGCGCACGGAATCCGGGATCACCTCGCTCGGTGAGGCTACCGGCACGCTTGCCAGCCAGCGTGCTGCGACGAATGAAGAACTCATCAAAGTGCGCGCGGAATATGCGGAACAGCAGGCAAAAATCGAATCATTGCGGCAGAAGCCGCTCGGCGCTGGTGGTCGGGTTACGGGTCCGTCGGATCCCGCATCGGGCATCACACCATCGGTGCTCGCCGAGTATCGGGTGAACCTCGAAATGTTGGATTTCCTGCGCAAGCGAGACATCGAGTTGAGGATCAAGTTCAAGCCCGGCAACCGCTTGCTTGAATTGAACCGCAGTCAGATCGGCCAATGCGAATCGAAGCGCCAAGCTCTGGTTGCCGCGTATCCGATGTTGGCCGTTAGCGCCAAGGACGATTCCAACAATCCGCTGTGGAGCCAATCCCTCGAGCAGGCACGACTTGCTGCTTACGCGGCAAAGATGAAGGTTTTTGAAAGTCATCTCAAAGAAATTTCCACTCAGTTCAGCGAGCAATACGCGATCGGTTCGCGCATAGAAGAGCTTGAGCGGCAGAGGCAAATGGAGGATGCCGAGTACCGCAACCTTGAGGCGAATCTCAAGAATGCGAGGGTCGACCAGACGCTTGATCCATCGAGGATGCCAAACATCACGATCGTGCAGCAGCCGACCGAGCCGTTTCGATATTATGACGAGCGTGAGAACAAGATCATCATGGGATTGGCCGGCGGCGGCGTTTCGCTGGGGCTTGCGCTCGCATTGCTGATGGAGCTCTTGCTCGACAAGCGCGTGAAGCGTCCAGATGAGATCGAAAGGCGCTTGAGCATTCCATTGATGTCATGCATCCCGTATCTTCGCGATGCGGATCGCGGCAATTTTCTCAGCTTCGGCGACACTCCTTTACTTGGAAACGGTGATGAAGTTTCGTCGCCTAGTGATCCGCATGCAGATGACGCGAGGCATTTCATCCTGCCTTATGCCGAGACCATCCGTGACAGGGTTATTTTTGATTTCGAATCAAACCGCATCACCCACAAACCCAAGCTCATCGCGGTCACGAGCCTATGCGCCGGATCAGGCACGACCACGATCGCCGCGGGTTTGGCAAAGTCGTTTTCTGAAATCCCTGGAGCGAAGGTCCTGTGGGTGGATCTCAGTGCTTTTGATCACGGCGGCGATGAAAATTCCGATGGCCAAAAATGCCCGCTCAACCGCGCGCTGCGCATGGCGGAAAGCCCAAACTTTGCCAACAACGAGCGCAGCCTCTTCCATGCGAGCGGTGATGGAATCGGGCCTGGAACCCGCGGCATCAATGCCGTGCAGTTCAGCCGCATGCTTCCGGAAATGCAGGACAGCCCCTATGACTACATCATCTTCGAAATGCCTTCGGTCGAGAAATCCGGTCGCACGCTCACCATGGCGGCATTGATGGACAAAGTCGTGCTGGTGCTGGATGCCGAAAACACCATCAAGGACATGCTGGTCTGGACTTATTCCGAACTAACCAAAGGCAAGGCCGATGTTTCGTGCGTTTTCAATAAGGCGCGATCCGATGTGCCATCCTGGCTGTGTGCGAACTGATTGTTCGAAATTTCATAACACCGTAACGGGATTGGGATATAGTTATGACGAGGCTTCGCCACAAATTTTTGATCCGCATGCTGAGGCTCACGGATCAATTGATTCTTGCGGTGGCGCTGTGGGTGGTGATGCGGCCGATCATTCTTGATTCGGGAGTGGATGAGTTGTCGGATAGCGGCTTTGGGTCCGATTTTGCAAATGCCGCGGGCTTGATCGTGCTGATGACCGGATGGGTGTTCATCCATGATCATTTCGTGCGCTATCGGGCCGACCGTTTTGTGCCATTTTCGGCGGAGATCATTGATTTTATCAAAGCTACCGGTGTTGCTTGTTTTTGGCTGATGCTGATCGCCTTGCTGGTGCCAGGCTACGGTATGGATAGTACTTCTCTCGCCTTCTTTTTTGCGTTGGTTGGGACGGGTGGCGCGGCAAGTCGGTTGTTGGTGAGGTCGGTGGTGATTGGCGCAAGAAAATCGGGGTACAACTTCAGAAACCTGTTGATTGTAGGAATCAACGATCATGCCATAAGGGTCGCGAAGAAGATTGTATCGAAGTCAGAGCTTGGATTTCGCATTGTGGGATTTGTCGACGAGAATACCGCGGAGCGAGCCCCAGAGCCATCGACCGGCCGAGAGGACTGGCCTGTGCTTGGAAAAATTGACGGTCTTAAGGAAATTCTCGAGCGTGAGAGTGTCGATGAAATCATCGCATGTTTGCCGATCGATTCTAAGATCGACGACATTGCCCGCGTTACCGGATACGCGCGTGATCTTGGGGTGGTGATGAGACTGGTGCCGGGCGCGGTGGAGCGCCGGATCCTGGACGGAATGCAGTTTGAGTATTTTGATGATGAATTTGTCATCACGCTGTTTCGCGAGAGAATGATCGGCCAGTTGTTCATGAAGCGGGTTCTTGATGTCGTGCTTTCATCGGTCTTGCTGCTGGCATTGTCGCCGTTGTTTCTTGTCATCGCGATTTGCATCAAAGCGACAAGCAGCGGTCCGGTATTTTTCACTCAGGAGCGGGTGGGCCTGAACAAGCGAACATTCCACATGATCAAGTTCCGATCGATGCGTGATGATGCGGAGCAAGTGCGTGATTCCATCGCGCATCTCAACGAGGTCGATGGGCCGGTGTTCAAGATTCAGGACGACCCGCGTGTAACCAAGTTGGGGAAGTTTCTGCGCAGAACCAGCCTCGATGAGTTGCCGCAGTTGATCAATGTGCTGCGTGGCGAGATGAGTCTGGTGGGCCCGCGTCCGCCACTGCCGGAGGAGGTTGATCGTTACGAGTGGATGTTTCGCAAGCGGCTCTCGGTGAAGCCCGGGATGACCTGCATTTGGCAGATCAGCGGGCGCAGTGATGTGTCGTTCGCGCGATGGATGCGGATGGACCAGGACTATGTGGAAAATTGGTCGCTGTGGCTTGATTTGCAGATTTTGTTGAAAACGATTCCAGCGGTTTTGACCAGCAGGGGGGCGTGCTGATGAAGGAAATTGAAAATGAAACAAGGCCGAAGGTGCTGGCCGTTTCATCGGGCGGTGGGCATTGGATCCAATTGCTCAGGATACGGGCGGCCTTCGATGGATGTGAGGTGACCTATGCTACGGTTGACGATGGATACGCGGCAGATGTCGAGAATGGTAGTTTTGCGCGCATTCCGAATGGAAATTTGTGGAGTGTGTGGAGCCTCTTGCGGTCGGCGTTTGGTGTTGGATGTTTGCTAGTGAAATTGCGACCAGAGGTGGTCGTGACGACTGGTGCGGCACCAGGGTATTTTGCGGTGATGTTTGGCAAGTTTATCGGTGCGCGCACCGTGTGGCTCGATAGCATGGCGAACGCAGGAAGCCTTTCTGCATCGGGACGTAAGGCCATGCGGTTTTCGGATCTATGCCTGACCCAGTGGCGGCATCTGACTGGCGATGATGGTCCACATTTTCGCGGAGCGGTATTCAACAACAGTGCTTTGGCATGATTTTCGTGACCGTTGGCAGCGACACGCCCTTTGATCGCTTGATCAAAACGATTGACCGTTGGGCCTTTGAGAATGGCCGCCGTGATGTGTTCGCGCAAATTGGTAAAAACGCATGGAAACCGCAGTTTGTCGCATATTCCGAGCTGCTCGGGCCGTGTGATTTTAGGCGTCATGTGAACGCAGCGAGGGTGGTGGTGGGGCATGCCGGTATGGGGACGATTCTCACCGCTTTGCAGCTCAACACACCTTTGCTGGTGATGCCAAGAAGAGGCGCAATGGGAGAGACCAGAAATGATCACCAGATGGACACGGCAAGGGAGCTCGAATGCATTGACGGTGTCGATGTCGCGTTCAACGAAGGGGAATTGCTTGAAAAACTTCGAGGTATTGATGACGAGAAAAATTTCGTCAACATTTCCAGTCATGCCGAGGAAAGCCTCACTGCAAGCATTCGGGAGTTCATTCATCAAAACAAGAAGTCATGAGCGGTTCGAGGGACTATGTGCTCGTGACACCTGTCAAAAACGAGGAGCAAAGCATTGGTAAAACCATCGATGCGGTAGTGGCTCAGACGATCAGGCCGATCGAGTGGATCATTGCGAGCGATGGATCGACCGACGGCACTAATGAAATTGTGCGCCGTTATCTGCTCAAGTACCCGTGGATCCGATTGCTAGAGCTGTCACCTCGGAAGGGGCGTTGTTTTTCTTCGGTGGTGATGAACACCATGACGGCGATTGCTCATTTGGAATCACGGGATTACGCATACCTTGGTTTGCTTGATGCGGATGTGGTATTTGATGCGGATTACTATGAAAAGACTATGCGGTGTTTCGAGCGTGATCCCATTCTCGGGCTTGCCGGTGGTGTGGTGATTGATCCCGGCGAATCACGCGATCGAGTGCCTCGCAACCGCTTGGACATACCTGGTGCGGTACAATTTTATCGCAAGGAATGCTTTAAAGCCATCGGCGGATTGATCGCGATTCCCGAGGGGGGCTGGGACGGCGTTGCCTGTGTCATGGCACGGATGGCGGGATACCGGACGAGTTTGTTGAGCGAATTGGTGGTCGATCACCTCAAGCCGCGCAATGTCTCGCAGGGAAGTGTATTGAAACGTCGTTGGCAAATGGGCTTGCGCGACTATGCGGTTGGATATCACCCGTGCTTTGAAGCGGTCAAATGCCTGAGCCGGATCGGTGATACACCTTGGGTTGCAGGATCTTGCGCATGGTGGTGTGGCTATGTCGCGGGATGGATCGCGCGTAAAAAATCCATCGTGCCGGAGCCAGTGCGACAGCACCTGCGCCACGAACAAATCGATCGCATGAAGCGGATTTTACTTCGTTCTAAAAATGCAAAAAAACCAATGACATTAAACACAATTACAAATCCCGAAACGCCATGATGCCGACCACCATTCATGCCCCAAAGCCGATTTCCGCCGCCTTTGTTGAACGCTTTGGGCCGGTCATGCGCCGCAGAAGAATGTCGCCGCTCATCCGAATGATGTCCGATTGCCACTTGAAGAATGGGCGGGCTGACATCATCGACATCGGAGGAACGAGCCGATTTTGGAAAACGGCGATCCGTCCGGTGTTGGATGAATACAATGCCAATGTTTTGGTCGTCAATTTGCCTGGGGTGGAAAGGCCACGAAGCGAAGGTCGAATGACTTTTGAGGATTCTGATGGATGTGATTTGTCGCAGTATAAGGATGGTTCGTTTGACATCGCGTTTTCGAATTCGGTCATTGAACATGTGGGTGATTGGAAGCGGATGCGGATTTTTGCCAACGAGGTGAGGCGAGTGGCCAAGGCCTATTTCGTGCAGACGCCGAACTTTTGGTTCCCGGTCGAGCCTCACTGTGTCACGCCATTTTTCCATTGGCTTCCATTTGCTTCGCGAGTGTGGTTGTTGAGGCATTTCGACCTTGGTTACTGGCGTGGGAGGAGGAGCGTTGATGGGGCCGTGGCCACTGCAGAGAGCGCACGTTTGCTAAGTGCTCCGATGATGGCAGAACTCTTTCCCGAAGCTAAAATTTTGAAGGAACGATTCCTGTTCTTGCCCAAGTCGCTGATCGCGACCTGTGGCGAAAATCAGTGAATAGAAAAAACAGAAAATTCATTTCCATGAATATCTCGATCGTCGTCATCAATTGGAATTCGCGTGATTATCTCGCCAAGTGCCTTGAGTCGATTCGCCATCAGCGATTGAGCCGTGACACCGAGGTGGTTGTGGTCGATGGCGCATCTTTTGACGGGTCTGAGACCTTGGTGTGGGATCGATTTCCAGAGGTCGATTTCATCCAGAGCCCGGAAAACATTGGCTATGGACGTTGTTGCAACCTTGGGGCTCGGTCCGCGCGCGGTGAGTTTCTGTTGATTCTCAATCCGGACACAGAGTTGAGACCGGGAGCGGTTGGCGCGATGATGGCGGCGCTGAAGACTCAATCAACAATCGGGCTCGTCGGAGCCAGGCTGATTGATCCGGATGGGACATTTCAGACATCCAGCACGCATCCCTTGCCGGGAATTTTTAACACGGTGTTTGACTGTGCTTTCATCAGAAGGCTTGTATGGCGTGTTACGGGCCGATCGCGCAGGAGATCGCCATTTCCGGTGAACGTCGTATCCGGTGCATGCATGATGGTGCGCACTTCGTTGTTCAAAAAACTTGGAGGATTCAATCCTCGTTTTTTCATGTATGGCGAGGATGTTGATCTCTGCCAGCGTGTGCGTGGGTCGGGCCATGATGTGTATCATGTGCCGATGGCTGAGGTGGTTCACCATGGGGGCGTGAGTTCCGCAAATCGTGGTAGTGGTTTTTCGCAGGTGATGATACGTGAAGCCGTCGATGTATTCATGCGAATTCACCATGGGCCTATTGCGGCATTCAGTTGTCGCTGTCTCATGGCTGGATCTGCGTTCATCAGATTGTCTACCGCATCGGTGGCGCGCGGTTTCTGTGGAGGTGAAAAACGATCGCGCCTAAATGGCGTCATTGAAAAGTGGCGATTGGTGCTGAGGTGGTGTTTTGGAGCCGAAAAGTGGGCGAGTCATCACTTCACGACCACCCCCAGACGCGTGATTTGCAATGCTTGAGGAGGGGAGGAAAATGAAACGAAACATTATGAAAAAGATCAGCCGTTATATCCATGCCACGCTGGTGGCCATCGCGCTTGGTGCCCATGCGCAGGCTGCCACATCGGTAAGCCGGCATGGCATCACCTGGACATTCGACCGCGACAGAGTCACCGGTGTTTATGCCAATGGCGATCCGTGGGTCGTCGGGCCGGTGGTTATTACGGCGATCACGCCTAAGCCGAGCGTTGGTCGCAACGGTTCGATGCTCAATCCTACGCTCGGCAGCCGTCAGGCATTCGATGATCGATACATCGCCACATACAATCCTTACGATAACACACTCAATGTTGGCATCAAAATGCCACTCACCGTGGCTACAAATAGCTCGCTCATATCGAGTATTTCGGCAGTTAATTACCAGCAATGGGGTCTTACGCAAATCTTTGCGGTGTTGACCTGCGTGTCATCGCCTCCGGCAACGGGAAGCTTTAGGCCTGCGTATATCGGAGCACCAATCAAGACGAGTCCGTGGAATGCCTCGTCACTCAACTTCGCCAAATTGCAGAAACTTCCGACCACGGGGTTCACGACGATTCCTAATTGGGCAAACTATGAGGCGGATTTTGAAAAACTTTGGTTTGAGAAGGATCTAACCTGGACCGGTCGATACCTTCATACGCCGTATCAGGCCGCAAATGGCTACGGCAAAGACATGGCGATCAAGACTGGTGATGTCGCTTTGATGTTAAACATGAATTATACGGATGATGTGAAACGCAAGCTGCTCATCAACTATGTTCAGTATGGCATCGACATTGCCGGTATTCGTGCGGCAGGCGGGCGTTGGTATGACACCGGGGGCCACAACATCGGGCGCCTGGCGCCGTTGATGGTCGCTGCGACAGCACTTGATGATGCTTCGCTCAAAGCACGGCTCGATGGAACACAGCTAGGATTTTCGGAATACTGCCAAACATTTTTCGTGACACAGGCGGATGTGGATCGGGTGCATTACACGGCGGATGGAAGGCCACGCCTGCCATACACCAGTGCTAACATCGGGATGCCGGAATGGGGGGAAACACATACCGACAACCCAACTCGTGATGCAAATAATTGGAACGCCTTTTATCGTGATATTTGTGGTGGTCAGCTCACCGCGCCGGCAATGGCTGCCAGGGTCATGGGCATACGATCGTTGAGCAAATGGGAGCAAATGTATCTTTATCAAGAGCGCCACCTCAACTACGAGCAGGGGGCTACTTACCAAGGTGAGTTCAACTACAACCCGACCCCGGCTTTTCACAAACAATTTTACAATACCTTCAAAACCTATACGCCGGGTACCGTGATCACTCCGCCACCGCCGACAGCGACATTCGCGATTGGCGACCGGATCGAGGTCACAGCCAATACCAATATTCGCGCGACTGCAGCGCTAACCGGATCCTTGCTTGGCGTGCAGCCGGCATTGGCAAAGGGCACGATCATTGGCGGGCCGATCGGCAAGGATGCCAATAACATCACCTGGTGGCAGATTGATTACGACACTGGAGTTGATGGGTGGAGCGGACAGGACAATTTGGTAAAAAGTACATCACCCCCGCCGCCGCCACCGGTGACCTTTGTCATCGGGGATCGTGTCGAACTATCAAGCAGCACCAATGTCCGCGCGACCGGTGCATTGACAGGAACATTGCTCGGTGCTCAAGTTGCACTTGCCAAGGGCACGATCATAGGTGGTCCTGTCGGCAAGGACGCGAACAACATCACCTGGTGGCAGATGGATTACGACACGGGTGTCGATGGTTGGAGTGGTCAGGATAACTTTGTGAAAATTCCGGCCGTCAAGCCAAGCAAACCAACCGGGCTTAAGACCGAGTGATCTTGTTTCAACATCGAATAAGCGCGGGAAAAGATAGCGAGTGAACGCAAATTTGCTCATATTAGGCCTGATTCTCGCAGGTCTGCAGTTCTGTTTGCCGTATCGATGGGCGTTTCTACCATTGTTGATCGCAGCGTGTCATACGCCGTTTGTGCCTTTTGTAGGATCGTTCACGGTCGTACGCATTGTTATAATCGTAGGTGTTCTTAGGGCGTGGTCTGGTGGTTATTTTAAAATTGATATCGCACACCCAATCGACCGTATCGTCGGACTTTTCATCATGATCGTGATGCTAAGTGGATTTGCGTATCCGTGGAATGGGGGAGATGCGTTCATCACGCGATTGAGAATCTCGATGGATGTAGCTGGCACATATCTTTTTGCTCGCGCCTATCTGGCGGAGAGGGAATCGCTTGAGCGATTCGCGATCGGCCTTGCTGCGGTACTAATTCCTTTCGGTCTCATGATGTTGTATGAGAGAATTACCAGTCACAACCCGTATCGGCTACTGGGAGATCAATCGTTAGTGACAATCGTGCGTGACGGGAAGATACGTGCGCAGGGTTCATTTGGAACACCGATTCTCGCCGGGACAGTTGCCGCCACCGCGCTACCCTTTCTTGTATCGATTTGGCGTGATAATAAAAATCTCGCACTATCCGCAATGATTGCGGCATTGGTGATAATTTTTTCGACATCATCGAGTGGCCCGATCGGTACAATGATGGTTGCGGTAGCGGTCATGTGCGTATGGAAATGGCGATCGCGGGTAGGTGTGGGTTTAGTGTGGTTGGTGGTTGCTTTGATAGTGTTGCATTTTATCAAGAACCGTCCGGTGTGGTATCTCATGGCACTGATGGACTTCGTCGGTGGAAGTACTGGTTGGCACCGCGCGTATCTGATCGACATGGCATTGCAGCATCTCGATGAATGGTGGGCATTTGGCACCGACTTTACCCGTCATTGGATGCCATATGGGCTCGCGAACGATCCGAATAATTGCGATATCACTAATTACTACATTCAACTCGGGATTACTGGAGGTCTTGGTTTGACTGGAGCTTTGCTTGCGATCCAGTGGCGGTCATTTCGTCTGCTGGGTCATGAAATTATGCGTAGCCCATATACAGGAAAAAGTGAAAACCGCGAAAAGTTCCGGCTATGGTGTTTGGCATCCGCGTTGGTTGCTCACGCGGTGACTTTTTTATCGATTTCGTATTTTGACCAGATGCATGTTTTCTACTGGGTACTCATTGGTGGGATGAGTGGATTCATCGGATTGGAGGAGAAAAATTTCGATCGACGTATGGCTGCGATGCCGATCATGACATGAATGGTAAGTGCCATAGAATGTGGCGCGGCGTTGGCGCCGTGGCGCACTATGTAAGGTGGTCGTGGCGTTTCGGTGGATTCGGATTTAGATCGAGACTCTCTTCGCCCGCTTTACTGACTAACATCGGTCGTGTTCGGATCGGGAAGGGCGTGAGCATCAGAAGGGGATCGAGGATCGAAGTCGTGAGAGATTGTGCAGCGATAGAGATTGGTGATGGTACGAGCATTCAATTCGATTTCCATTGCGGCGCTGCTGATCGAGTGGTCATCGGCAGGGATGTGTTGATCGCCGGTAGGGTTTACATTTCTGATCATGATCATGTCTTTGATCAATGCGAACTACCGCCGCGCTTGTGTAGGGAGCTGGTCTCATCACCAGTGATCATTGAGGATGGCGTGTGGTTAGGTGAGGGATGTGTGGTACTGAAAGGTGTGCGCATTGGGCGGCGATCAGTGGTTGGTGCCAATGCGGTTGTCACCAAGAGTGTTCCGGAAGGTAGCGTCGTTTGCGGTGTGCCTGCTAAGATTTTGCGTCGGTTCTCGATCGATGATTAATCTGTGGAAATCTGAATAGATATTCCAAATCATAAAAAATTGTGAAGAAGGTTTCGGTAATCATTCCCACCTACAACCGCGCTACAACGGTAATTGATGCTGTCCAAAGCAGTTTGGATCAGACCTATCCGTCGATCGAGATCATAGTGGTCGACGATGGGTCAACCGATGATTCTGCGGAGCGGCTTTCAATTTTTTTGCCGCGAATCAAACTATTGCGTCAAAAAAACGCCGGCCCGTCAGCGGCGCGGAACCATGGCGCGCGTCATGCAAGTGGCGATATTTTAGCTTTCCTGGACTCCGATGATGTTTGGACATCCGATAAATTAGCGCGTCAGGTCGCATTGATGGAGGCCTATGGTGATGCAATGACTTGTTGCGTTTGTAACGCGCAGATTATCGACGGGGCAGTCAAAATAAATACCAACGCATTTGGCATTGCCGGGATCGAAAGCAAGTATGAGGAAGCTGTTTGGCATAACCCGGGTGAGGTGCTCGCCAGTCGATTTTTATTGTTCAACCAAGTTGCAGCGATCAGGCGCGATTCCTTCGTGAAGGTGGGCGGATACAACCCGCGTATCACTTTATTGGAAGATCATGACCTTGCTCTCAAGTTAGCTTCGCTTGGTGGAGTTTGGGGAATGATCACGACGCCGATGGTCATCAAGTCAAATGAAACAAAAGGGATTGGTGTCGAGTGTGTCAAAAATCCTCTAGAGCATGCACGAGCGCAACGAATCGCGCTCACTGGTGTCCTTGAGTCAGGATTAATCCGCGCTGTAGAAATGCGGCGAAACATAGCAACACGCCTGCTCCGCAACGCTCGTGAGATTCTAAACGAGGAGCGGCTTTTGAGCCCGGAATTGATGGATAGATTTGTTGGCAGGATCGGGCGCATACAGTCAAGTATCGGGAATTTCATCGCAAGACGAACCATTCCAGAAGCAGTGACCCAAAAGGTGACTGTTAAAGAAAACGACTAAGACACGATGAGTTCGATCACGATTGAAGCCGGAAAAAGCGGCGGTCAGTACTGGCGTGACCTGTGGCGATACAGGGAACTGCTCTATTTTCTGGCATGGCGCGACATACTGGTACGGTACAAGCAAACTGTCATTGGCGTTTCCTGGGCGGTAATTCGTCCTGTGTTGACGATGATCGTGCTGACAATTGTGTTTGGTGAATTTGCCGGTATGTCATCGGGCAGTGTTCCTTATCCGCTGATGGTTTTGTGCGGAATGTTGCCATGGCAGTTTTTTGCAAACGCATTTGCCGAAAGTAGCAACAGTCTTGTGTCGAATCAGGGAATGATCACCAAAGTGTACTTCCCGAGGCTAGTGGTACCGATCGGCAGTGTCGTGACGAGCTTTGTCGACTTTATGATCAGTGCGGTTTTGCTAGCGTTATTGCTACTTTATTACCGTCATATGCCTGACCTGCGGATTTTTACTCTGCCGTTTTTTGTCATGTTGGCTTTCGGTGCTGCATTTGGTGCGGGTGTGTGGGTGTCGGCATTGATGGTAAGATACCGCGACTTTCGATATGTGATTCCGTTCATCGTACAATTTGGATTATATATATCGCCAGTAGGATTCAGCAGCACAGAGGTTCCTGATAAATGGAAATTCTTCTACGACATCAACCCGATGACTGGTGTGATCGATGGATTCAGATACGCATTGTTAGGCGAGAATTGCCTTAGTGGCATGGAACTCTTGTTCTCGGTCATATCCATCACCGCATTGATCGTAAGTGGATTATATTATTTCAGAAAAACGGAAAAAACTTTTGCCGACATAATTTGAGCGGCGCTAATAGAGGAAACATTGATAGAAATGAAAAGGTATCGTATGCAATCAACACTGGACATTACCGAAGCGGAGGTGCAGATGAAAAAATTGGAAATACCGCGTGAATTTGATGAAGTGGCAGTGGTCGGCATGGGCTATGTAGGTCTGCCTCTTGCGTTGCGATTTGCTGAGGCGGGCGTAAAGGTCACGGGTATCGATATCGACCCTCGAAAAGTCGACGGTTTGAACTCAGGTCGAAGTCACATTAGTCACATTGACGCCAAAAGAATCTTAAATTTACGAAAAAAAGGTTTGTTCGGAGCTTCAGTCGAATACTCCGAAGTATCTGATGCGGATGCGGTAATCATGTGCGTGCCGACGCCATTGGGCAGGAACCGTGACCCCGATATTTCCTATGTGCTTGAAACCGGCAAGTCCATTGCGCCGCATTTGCGTGAGGGTAGTTTGGTGGTTCTCGAGTCGACGACATTTCCGGGGACAACCGATGAGTTGTTGCGAGAAGTTTTGGAATCCGGATCGAACATGTGTGCGGGAGATGATTTCCATCTGGCATATTCTCCGGAGCGTGAAGATCCAGGGAATCCTTCGAGTTGTGTTGGCAATGTGCCGAAGCTTGTCGGAGGTTATACCGACGCCTGTCTCGACAAAGCCATCTCTCTATATCGTAAGGCCGTGACGGATGTAGTGCCGGTTTCATCGTGTCGGGTTGCCGAGGCGGCAAAGCTTTTGGAAAACATATTTCGCAGCGTCAACATCGCGCTCGTGAATGAACTCAAGATGGTTTACGAGGCAATGGGGATCGACATTTGGGAAGTGATTGATGCCGCCAGCACCAAGCCTTTTGGATTCATGTCATTCTACCCGGGTCCCGGTTTGGGTGGGCACTGCATTCCGATTGATCCGTTTTATCTCACTTGGAAAGCTCATGAATTTGGCAGCTCGACTAGGTTTATTGAACTTGCGGGCGAGATCAATACGTCCATGCCTAACCATGTGGTAAAAAAAGTGGCTGAAGCGCTCAATAAAATCCATCGACCAATGATGGATTCGAGCGTTTTGGTTGTTGGCCTTGCGTACAAACCGAATGTCGATGACGAACGGGAGTCTCCTAGCTACCGTATCATGGATCAGCTCAAGGCCAATGGGGCTAGGGTCTCCTACTATGATCCATATATTCCGGTGATTGGCATGACGCGTGAACATGCGCAGTGGGCCGGGGCAAAATCCGTGCAATGGAAGGAGGTGGTGGTGAGCGCGTTTGATGTGGTCGTCATAGCGACTGCGCATGATTGCATCGACTTCCAGGAGTTGGCCGATTGGGCCCAATGTGTTGTCGACACACGCAACGTGATGGCCGGTGTCAAGCATAACGGCTGTCGGGTGATCAAAGCTTGATTGTATTTTAATCCCCATAGAGACGAGCGAACTATCGCATGAGTGAATCAATCATTTCGGTCAGCAGGCTATCCAAGGCGTACCATCTTGAGAGGCAGGGTGATAAGTCTGATGGCTTGCGACATTTACTCGAAAATGCGGTGCGCAAGCCTATGGGAATCTTGCGCGGAGTGTTTGGTGAAAGGGAAGCAAACAAATCGATGTTTTGGGCTTTGAAGGAACTGGACCTTGAGGTCGAGCGTGGCGGCATGGTGGGAATCATCGGGCGCAACGGTGCTGGCAAGTCGACCTTGCTTAAATTGTTGAGCCGGATAACCGAGCCAACAAGTGGCAGTATTCGTTTGCGTGGAAGAGTGGCAAGCTTGCTTGAAGTCGGCACGGGATTTCATCCCGAGCTAACTGGCAGAGAGAATATCTTTCTCAATGGCGCTATCCTTGGCATGAGTCGCCGAGAAATCAAAAGCCGCTTTGATGAAATTGTGGATTTTTCCGAGGTCGAGAGGTTTCTTGATACCCCGGTGAAGAGGTACAGCAGCGGGATGTATGTGAGGCTTGCTTTTGCAGTAGCTGCACACCTTGAGCCTGAGATACTGATAATTGATGAGGTGCTTGCGGTGGGCGACGCGGAGTTTCAAAAAAAATGTGTTGGTAAAATGGAAAACGCATCATCACGCGAAGGACGGACAGTGCTTCTCGTGAGTCACCAACTTCCGCTCATTCAAAACCTCTGCACCCGATGCGTCCTGATGGATCAGGGGCAAATTATTGCTGATGGTCCAACCGAAGATGTAATCTCTACCTACATATCCCATGGTGCATCTTTGGTTAAGGTCGCGCTCAAAGAACGCGAGGATCGTTCTGGTAAAGGTCGGGTGAAAGTCATTGGTGTCTCCATGCGCGATGCGGGTGGAAGTGTAATGCGTGAAGCAATCTCCGGATCCGAAGTTCGCCTCTCTGTTGAGTATTTTACTGGTGACGGCATGACGGTTGAAAACTGTATTTTTTGCATTGAGATTCAAAAAGAAGCGAGATCATACATCGCTCTCTCAACTGCGCTTGTCGATAGCCGAAAGCTGATTGTTTCTGGCTATGGCAGGGTTGATTTCATAATTCCTAAATGGCCATTGATGGAGGGTACTTATCACATCAATACATATGTGGGAAGCAATGGCGTGATGGAAGATTATGTCGAAGATGCTGTGTCAATTGATGTGATCGACGGTGATTTTCATGGCTCGGGCAAGCTGCGTCATGAAGGTTGGCGCGATATGGTATTGGTCGAACACACATGGCAACAGGTAGAGGGGGAGATAGCAATTTTGAATAAATTTCATACAAAATGAGTATCGTAGTGAAGATTGGCGGGCTTCCTGAGATCGCGGAATTGGAAAACATGTGGCATGATCTCGAGTGCCGTTCGAGAGCGAGATTTTTTGTTACATGGTCATGGATAGGTGTGTGGTTGGCGAATTTACCACAGGCATGGCCTTTGCGATTGATGCGAGCGGAGCGGGATGGACGGATCGTGGGTCTTGGCATTCTCGCGGGCGGTGAATCCAAGAAAATATGCAATGTTCCATATTGTGATACCGAGCACTTGCATGAGACCGGTGTGAGAGAGTTCGACATGGTTATTGAGCACAATGATTTTCTGTTAGAGGCCTCTTCTGAAGATGAGATCAGGTCTGCAATGATCAGTCAATGGTTGAAGCAAGTCCGTCGTGTTAGTGAGTTGAGTGTTCCTGGCTCGAGTCGTGGTGAATGGTTGTCTGATGCGATTGATCCGGGAAAATATGGGATGCAGCGATTTGACATGACCATGAAGTCGCATGCGATGGATCTCGAAGAGGTGAAACGGAGTGGAGGAGACCCTGTGTCGCTTCTGGATGCCAAAACACGGGCAAAAATTCGTCGGGCAATGCGTGAATATTCTGCTTTGGGTGAGCTGTGCGTTGAAACTGCCAGTTCAGTTGTGCAAGGCCTTGAGTGGCTGGATTCACTCGAGATGCTGCACCAGAAACGCTGGGTTGCAAAAGGTGAGCCTGGTTGTTTTAGCAATCCGCGTTTCGTTCGATTTCACCGCATGATGATTGCTCGCAACCATGGAAATGGCCGCACGATTGTGATGCGTGTCAGTGTAGGAGACGCTGCACTTGGTTATCTCTACGGATTTGCCGACAAGGAAAGATTCTACCTTTACCAATGCGGTTTTGAATATGATATGGTAGATCGAAACTCAATGCCAGGACTTGTGTGCCATATGCTTGCAATGCAAGCGTTGGCGGATCGGGGATTAAAGTTGTACGACTTCATGGCGGGCTGTTCGGGTTACAAGTCTGCGCTTTCAAATGTCGAGGAGAGCATGACATGGACCATCTTTCGAAGTCATTCTGTACGCTTTAGCCTGATCGAGCGTGTTAACCCAGTCCTTGCTAAAATGCGTTGCCACAAGAAGCAATTGATCAAGGCATTTGAGTCTATAAGGACACGAACAGCATTGCTAGCAACTCCAAGTAACACTGCAAAGCAAGGAATCTGACTTCTTACCCGTCTCACACATGCCATTTACTTCTTGGGACTTTCTTTTGTATTTTCTGCCGTTGACGCTGGTGGCATTTCATTTGATTCCGTCACGTTGCCAATTGTTGAGAAAGCTTTTGTTGGTGGTGGCATCGATGGTTTTTTACGCATGGTTTTCTTTCGGATTTGCAGCGCTGCTTGTTGTTTCGATGGGATTCAACTACTTGCTTGCTGAGTGGATTGGTCGGAAATCCGGAAGCCATCGGCATTGGCCGGTAGCGATAGCGGGAATATGCGCCAACCTGATTTTGCTGTTTCACTTCAAGTATTCGAACATGTTCAAGGAAAGCCTTGGCAGCTTGTTCGATGTTTCCTTCGAAATTGCACCTATCGTCTTGCCGTTAGCGATTTCTTTTTATACATTCACACAAATCGGTTATGTCATCGATGTGGCAAAAAAACCCAGCTTGCGCTGTGGTTTTGTTGATTACTGTTTGTTTGTGGTGTTCTTTCCGCACCTAATTGCCGGACCGGTCGTGCGTCATTCCGAGATCGTACCGCAGTATGCGAATCGTGATCTGCGGCCGGATTGGGGATGTCTGGCTACGGGCACAGCTATTTTCCTTGTAGGGTTGTACAAAAAAACCCTTCTGGCAGATCCTGTCGGAGTGCATGCCGATTGGATATTCAATCATGTTGCCAAGGGTGACGGGCTGACATGGTTCAGTGCGTGGATCGGATCGATTGCATACGGACTTCAGATCTATTTTGATTTTTCGGGTTATTCCGACATGGCGATTGGTTTGGCGATCATGTTTGCCATACGGTTTCCGGTCAATTTTGACTCTCCATACAAAGCACTTAGTATCAGTGATTTCTGGAAGCGTTGGCACATGAGCCTTACTCGATTCTTTCGCGATTATCTCTACATCCCTTTGGGTGGAAACCGTGGAGGCTTTCGGATTCATGTTCGGAATATCATACTGGTTTTTCTTATCAGTGGTCTTTGGCACGGAGCGGGCTGGACATTTGTGGCTTGGGGCGCACTTCACGGATTGTATCTGGTCACGCATCTTTCGTGGATGAAGGTGATTCAATGGTTGGGGTGGAGGCCGGGCGGCTTGTTTTGGTCAGCATTCGCTTGGTTCCTTACGATGGCTGCTGTGATGATTGCGTGGGTGTTTTTCCGATCGCCAGATGTAGCTTCCGCACTTCGCATGTTAGAAGCCATGTTGGGTTTTGACGGCATCGCCATTCCGCAGCGATGGGCCGATATGGCGTCTAAATTTCCGCTTATGTCTCAATTCATCAGGGGAGTTGAAATGCCAAATCCTGCTATTGGGTGGTATTGGCTGTCGATGCATCTGGCTGCACTTATAGTCATTGTTGTAGCAGTACCAAACTGTAGGCAGTTATTTTTCAATCAGCACGCATGCAAGAATCAAAAAGAGATTTATTTGCCCACGACGCAACGGCTTGGGATAGGGCACGGTTTGGTAGCCGGAATTTTGCTGACCGGTTTTCTTTACTCGAGGTTCTCGGCGGTGCCGAGTCCATTCATTTACTTTAATTTTTGATCCAGCATGAGATGCCCGAAAAAATTTCTATGCGCTATTCCGGTAGGTCTGGTTATCGGTCTTTTGATTTTCATGTTTGCTGTGAGAATTCAGCTTGGCGTGCCTACCGCTTCTTCGGCCTGGGTCCACGATCTTATAGAGCGGAAACAAATAGCTGCTCAATCGATCAAAGCGCCAAAGTTGGTATTGCTCGGCGGGTCTGGAACTCTTTTTGGACTCAAAGCATCTGTTCTCGAAGCGGAATTAGGTATCCCGGTCATTAATGGCGGACTTCATGCAGGGCTTGGAATGGATTGCATTTTGAGGGAGGGAAAAAAAATGCTTAGGCCGGGTGATGCGGTCATGCTTTTTCCAGAATACGAACTGCTAAGCTTTGGAGAAAAAAACCGTCGTGAATGGGCCGCGATCACTTACCTCGACTACATGCTATCACGAAATTCGAATCACTACCTAACGCTTCCATTGGCTGATCAGATCGAAATTGCGTTGATGACTCCATTGGATCGAATCGGCAAGGGGATCAAAAGCCAATGGGTCAAAGAAAATCTTTCACCTGCATCCGATTACAATCCATATGATGTGGTCTGGTTGGATGATCATGGTGATATGACGGGCCATCACGCCTCCCGCCGTCCGGCACTTGCCGAAGACCGAGACCAGCGTATCTGTGAACCGTTCATAAGGGGAATTTCTCTTGAGGAGGAGGGATTTGAGTTGATTTCGGAGTTTAACAAATGGGCGAAAGCAAATCGAGTAAAGGTCTTGGCCGGATTTCCAAGTATGGTTGATCGCAAGGAATATGAATCGAATCGAATTGAGATTGTTGAGAACGTGCTAAGATTTTTCTATTTCGATCAGAGAATTGACGTTATAGGATATTTGAGGGATTCCTTAGTATCAAAAAAAGAATTTTACGATACTATTTATCATCCGACTGTGGAGGCTTCACAACGCATGAGCATGATATTGGCGAATTATTTGCGACATTATTTTCTATTAGGCGTGCGTAAATAACTTTTTTGCGTATAAACGTTATTACTTGTTAGCGTTATGTATATAGCAAACTTCCATGTTCATAATTTGGTCCGATGAGGAAATAAAAAAATGAAAAAAATTATAAAATATCTTATGTTGGTAGCGACTATTTCAACAGTAGCAATTGATCCTAGTTTAGGTCAGTCTTTGAATGAACGAGTTACTGGCGCTAATATATTAAAAAATGCTGGTTTTGAAATAGGAAAGCCCATCGATTTTGGCACGATTCCAGGCTGGGAGGTTGCTGGGAATATTGGTGCAAGACCCGTTGGATTCTCTAGTACTAAACTTGGATCAATTCCATCTTATTTGCCTAAAGAAGGTCTAAGAATGTCGCTTTTTAGTGCCGGCAACAATGATTTTTCAGGCTCATTATCACAATTATTCAAAACTGTTACCGGCACCACATATTTGGTGAAACTTAAAATGGGAATAGTTACTGAATCCGCTGGTAGAGGACAAGTTCTGCAGGTTTCAATTGCAAATGGTGATGGCGCATTTATCCTTTCACGAGTCGAAAATATTATTTCGCCTAATAAAGGTACGACATGGATGGAATTTTCCGCGCAATTTGTTGCAGCGGGAAACCAAACACGTATAACTTTGAAGGATTTATCTGAAATTTTACCTTTGAGACAAAGTTACAACTCCGATTTGTTAATAGATGATGTATCTATTTTTGAAAGCAAACCTATCAAAATTGTCAAAATTTTAAAAATTGATGGTAGGAAATAAGGTAACCGGAAATATTATCGATGATTTTGACAAAGATACTTTATCTAATGGTGTTGAATATGTAATTGGAACGAACCCAAAAATCAAGACCGCGTCATCAAATTTTCCTAAATCATCACTTTCTTTTTCTGACCCTGATGGTGACGGAAAAAAATTAAGATATGTAGTTTTCTCCTTCATAAGAAGCAAAATAGCCCTTGATGATGCAAAAGTTTCGGTAATTGTTGAATGGAGGGACACAAATAAGGATAATTGGAAGATTGTTTCATCAGTGAAAGGACACATCGTAAAAACATCTAAAAACAAATATCTAGGTAATGTAGATCTCGTCAGTGTTCACATTCCCAGATCAATCACCAAGAGTTCCAAATTGTTCACCCGACTCGGGTCGTGTCGAAACAGTGATTCAGCATTTGGGCGGTCATTCTAGAATGAGCATAAAAAAATCATCGGTTCGCTTGATAAGGCGGATGCACGGTAGGTGGATCCTTTTCCTTTTGGAGCGATCGGGCCCGAGTGTTGGCGGGCGGTTTGCTGCCAAGATTGCCAGCTTGGGTACGCTGCCGTTTCATCATCGATCTCATTTTGCGAATTACTGTGACAAGGGATTCGTTGCTCCGACTGCGGTGGTTGCAAATCCGCTGATCTCAACTGGAAAGTATGTGTATATCGGTGATCACTTGATGATCACGAGAAACAGGGCAGGGGGATCGGTTAGGCTCGCGGACCGTGTACACCTTTATGGAGATAGTTGTCTGGAAACGGGGCTGGGTGGAAACATCCACATAGGCCAAGGCACACACATTCAGCCCGGGTGCAGAATCCATGCGTTCATATCTGATGTATCAATTGGCGGTCATGTTGAGATAGCACCGAACTGTGCCTTTTACAGCTATGATCATGGCATGATTTTGGGCAGACCGATCATGGAACAGGCCCTTGCCAGCAAAGGTAGCATCGTCGTCGGCGAAGGAGCGTGGATAGGACATGGTGTCACTGTCCTACAAGGTGCGCGTATTGGTGCGGGCGCTGTGATCGGAGCGGGTGCGGTGGTTGTCGATGATGTGCCGGAAAATGCTATCGCAGTAGGTGTGCCGGCGCGAGTGGTGGGGTATCGACAAGAGACTCATGAGGGCTCCTCTATCAAATCATCACCGCACAAACATGGCGTCATTGCCTAGCAAATAATATTCATAATATAATGAAGGCGGTCATTTTGGCGGGCGGATTCGGTACAAGAATTAGCGAAGAAAGCAGCATTCGTCCGAAGCCGATGATCACGATCGGAGGTCAGCCGATTTTATGGCATGTTATGAATATTTATGCATCTCATGGCATTCGGGACTTTGTTATTTGTTGTGGATACAAGGGGGAAATGATTCGTAAGTATTTTGATGACTATGTACTGCATCAATCGGATGTGACATATGACCTTGGTGGTATGACGCGTGTGATCCATCGCCGTGAAAGTGAGGATTGGCGTGTGACCTGTGTGGAAACCGGTGAGTCTACGATGACTGGGGGCAGACTCCGACGCGCGGCGAGATACCTTGATGGAGAGACCTTTTGCATGACTTATGGTGACGGGATTGGAAGCGTGGACATCGGTGCATGTGTCGATTTTCACAAAAAGCATGGAAAGCTCGCGACATTGACGGCTGTGCAGAGTCCGGGGCGTTTTGGGGCATTCATGCTTGAAGGTGGAAGTGATGACATTTCCTCATTTCGTGAAAAACCAAAGGGAGATGGCGCTTGGATCAATGGCGGATTCTTCGTGCTTGAGGCTGGAGTGCTTGATCTCATTGAAGATGACGAGACAGTGTGGGAAATGGAACCACTAGAGCGATTGGCCTCTACTGGTGAACTGATGGCTTGGCGACATGATGGTTTTTGGCATGCGATGGATACATTGCGGGATCGCATTGTCCTTGAGGAGCTTGCGGCAAAGGGTGATATGCCGTGGCGGAGAAAGGTTGGTGCGTTATGAAGCCGTATGATCATGCGATCATTGGTGGAGGCATTGTAGGGCTTGCGACCGCACGGGAGCTGTGTCTGCAATCTCCAGGTGCTAGGGTGGTGGTGATTGAGAAGGAGGCCACATATGCAAGGCATCAAAGTGGCAGAAACTCGGGTGTGATACATTCGGGCATCTATTACAAGCCGGGGAGCCTCAAGGCAGCTTTCTGCAAGGAAGGTGCGGAAGCGATGAAGGAATACTGTACTGATCAAGGCATTCCGATGAAAACATGCGGCAAGCTGATTATTGCCAATAACGACCAGGAAATTGCAGGGCTGAGAAAGCTCTTCAACAATGCCACATGCAATGGGATCGGTGCTGAATGGATCAACGGTGAAAAAGCCAGAGAAATTGAGCCCCATGTTTCATGCCTTGAGGCCCTTCATGTGCGCTCGACTGCAATCACAAGTTATCCGGATGTTTGCAATGCCATGATCAACGACATTGAAACTGTAGGCGGTGAGATCTGTTTTGATCAAAATGTTTTAAACATACTCGACTCGGGCGGGATGCGTTTTATTGAAACTACGCGTGATGTGTTTCCCGCTCGTCATATCATCAATTGCGCAGGACTCCATAGCGACAGGATTAGTCAGTTGAATGGCCGTCCGCCAAGCGCGCGAATCATTCCGTTTCGTGGAGAATATTTCAGTCTTGTCCCTAGCAAATCGCATATGGTCAAGGGACTGATATACCCCTCGCCAGATGAAAAGTTGCCGTTTCTCGGTGTGCATTTGAGCAAGATGATTGATGGCGGCGTGCATGCGGGTCCGAATGCGGTGTTGGCATTCAAGCGCGAAGGCTACCGAAAGACCGACTTTGCTGCGGGTGATCTTTTAGAAACGCTTGCGTATGGTGGATTTTGGAAAATGGCTTCCGAGCATCTTGCTAGCGGACTCGCTGAGATGCGTCGATCGCTGGTGAAAAAATATTTCGTCAATAGCTTGCGACAAATGCTTCCGGAGATTGGTCCTGATGACCTCATGCCCTGCGTGGCGGGTGTGCGTGCGCAGGCGGTGTTCAATGACGGGCGGCTTGTCGATGATTTCCTGATTGATCAGGGGCCAGGCTATTTGAACGTGATCAACGCTCCATCACCCGCAGCAACTGCATCTTTGGTTATAGGGCGTCATCTTGCGCGTAAGGCTTTGGCATCATGAAATTTTTCCAATTTTTTCAATCATGAGAATACTTGTTACCGGTACGGATGGATACCTTGGATCATTGCTTGTTCCGATGTTGTTAGAGCAGGGGCATGAAGTCACCGGCGTGGATGTCGGATTCTACAGGTCGGGTTGGCTATATGAATCTGGCACCGACCAGGTGAAGACGATCACTCGTGACATCCGCTCCTTGGAATCGCGTGATCTTGCAGGGCATGATGCGTTGGTACACATGGCGGAACTTTCGAATGATCCTGCAGGCGAATTGGCTCCTGGCATCACGCGTGAGATAAATCACCATGGCTCTGTGAGGCTTGCGGAGTTGGCAAAGCAGGCGGGCATTGGTCGTTTCATTTACATGTCCTCATGTTCGGTATATGGCGCGGTAGATGGTGACAACGAGGTAAATGAATTCACTCCTCCAAACCCACAGACAGCTTATGCGCATTGCAAGACGCTTTGTGAGCGTGATATCATTGCCATGGCTGGCCCCGCTTTTTCGCCAGTGTGTTTTAGGAATTCCACTGCATTCGGCGCTTCGCCGCGTCAGAGGTTTGACTTGGTGGTTAACAACCTATGCGGGCTGGCATGGACGAGTGGATCCATCCGGATGAGCAGTGATGGCAGCCCGTGGCGGCCTTTGGTTCATGCCAGCGACATCGGCAGAGCGATTCTATGCGCGTTGAACGCGCCGTCAGAAGCAATTCACGGCGAGGTGATCAACATCGGAAACAACGATCTGAACCATAGGGTCAGCGAAATAGCCGATGCAGTCGCGCAACGCTTTGAGGGATGTACGGTTGAGTATGGTGATGGCTCGGATGACAAACGCAGCTACCGCGTGGTTTTCGACAAACTTGCCAGGCACCTGCCGGATTTTCGGTGTCAATGGAGTCTCGATGATGGCATTCGCCAGTTTCATGAGTTGTTCAGACAGCTCGATCTCAAGCGCGAGGATTTTGAGAACCGCGCCTACACGCGGCTTCAACAACTGAAATTTTTGATCAGGACCGGTCAGATCGACGATGGTTTTTACTGGAAGTCCGGAAGCATGACACATGCTTAATCGTGCAAATTCAAAATTTATGACAAAAACCGCAACATGCAGGTATTGTGAAGAGCCTTTGAATCATTTGATGTGTGATTTGGGGATGTCGCCGATGGCGAACTCCTATCCTAAGGCGGAAAATTTGTCCGAGGGCGAGAAGGCCTATCCGCTCAAGGTATGGGTGTGTGAAAAATGCCTTCTTGCGCAGCTTGAGGAATTCGAACCCCCTGAAGCGATATTCAGTGATTATGCTTATTTTAGCAGTGTTTCGAGCGGATGGGTCGAACACGCTAGACGGTACGCGTGGATGATGATCGACCGATTTGGGTTCGATGAAAATAGCCTCGTGGTAGAAGTTGCGAGTAATGACGGTTATTTGCTCCAGCATTTTTCCGCACGAGGCATACCGGTTCTTGGAATTGAGCCTGCAGCGAATATTGCGCGGTACGCGAACGAAGAGAAGGGTATCGAAACTTTAGTCAGATTTTTTGGCTCACAAACTGCGAGGACGCTTCATGCCGACGGGCGTGGCGCTGACCTGCTGATAGGAAACAATGTCCTTGCCCATGTACCGGACATCAAAGACTTCGTGAGGGGCGTCAAGATCGCACTCAAGCCTGGTGGCATTTTTACATTCGAATTTCCCCATCTGATGCGGCTGATTGATGGCAATCAGTACGATACGATCTATCATGAGCATTTTTCGTATTTATCCTTGTTGAGCGTGGATAAAATTTTCGCGCGTTATGGTCTTGAGATATTTGATGTCGAGGAATTGCCGACTCATGGCGGATCGCTTCGGATTTTCGGCAAGCATGCTGGATGCGATTCCGAATTGCTTCGACCGACGGGCCATGTAGAGGAGATGCGAGAGCGCGAATTAGCATTTGGCTTGGCTGAAATGGGCACCTACCGAGCTTTTGCAGAAAGGTCGAAGGCGGCCAAGCGCGATCTTTTGACCTTCCTGATTGATGTCAATGAGCGTGGCGAGTCGGTGGTCTGTTACGGTGCTGCTGCCAAGGGGGTGACGCTGATGAATTTCTGCGGACTTGGATCGGACATGATCGACTATGTGGTCGACAAGAGCCCGCACAAGCAGGACCGCTATATTCCTGGTGCCAATGTGGCGATTCATCCGCCATCGAAAATTTTCGAGACTCGTCCGGATTATGTGATGATTCTTCCTTGGAATATCAGTGACGAGGTGCGCAGTGAAATGTCGGGAATCCGTGAATGGGGTGGTCGATTTGTGGTTCCGATACCAAATGTGAGGGTGTTTGAGTGAGTGGGTCGTGTGGAGGTTTGTGCATGGAAGAAGATTCAGGACAGCGCATGCATGCGCTTGCGGAGCGTTTGTTTCCGCTGTGCCGTAGCATCACAGGTGACGGATTGCGGGAATCGCTGCGAATGCTTTCGGAAAAAATTCCAATCGAAATCAAAGCCGTGCCCAGTGGCACAAGGGTTTTCGACTGGTCGGTGCCACAAGAGTGGAAGGTGAGAGAGGCGTGGATCCGTGATTCATCGGGAAATGATCTGGTCAACTTTCATGATCACAATCTCCATCTCGTCAGTTACAGCAGGCCGGTGCGACTACGGATGTCCTTGCCGGAACTGCTGCCGCATTTGCATTCAAATCCCAATATGCCTGATGCAATTCCGTATCGCACGGGCTATTACAATGAAGATTGGGGTTTTTGCCTGACGCAGAATGCGTTGGATCAACTCGATGATGGTGAATATGATGTTTGCGTCGATACTGAGTTGTTTCATGGTGAGCTTAACTATGGCGAGTTACTGATCCCTGGAATCGGCGATGAAGAGGTTTTGATTTCCTGTCATTGCTGCCACCCTTCAATGGCGAATGACAACCTCTCGGGCATGGTCATGGCCGCCGAGCTTGCATCGCGCTTGTTGGATCAACCCTTGCGCTATTCCTATCGGTTCCTATTTGTTCCGGGTACGATCGGATCCATCGCATGGTTGGCATCGAATGAGTCATTGATACCACGAATTGTCTGTGGATTGGTGCTGGCCTGTGTGGGTGATCCGGGGGCTCTCACTTACAAGCGAACAAAAAGTAAAAACTCACTGATCGATCGCGCGGTTGAATCGGTCTTTCGTAGCTCATGTCCGAACGCGACGATTCGTGAGTTCATGCCCTATGGCTATGACGAACGTCAGTACGGATCACCGGGCATTAACCTCCCGGTTGGATGTCTTAGCCGAAGCAGTTACGGAACTTTTCCCGAGTATCATACGAGCGCCGATGACATGTCGTTAATCACAGCGGAAGCATTGCGGGACACGCTCGAAAAACTTGAGCGTGTCATGTTCGCTGTCGATCAGAACGCGCGCCATCTGAACCTTAAGCCGATGGCCGAGCCGATGCTGGGAAAATACGGATTGTACGACAAAACTGGAGGGACAAAGTCCGGCGCCTTCAATGAGTTGGCCTTGTTGTGGGTGTTGGGATATTCCGATGGTTCTAACGATTTGTTGGCGATATCGGAAATTTCCGGAATCGATTTCGAAGTTATCCTTCAAGCCGCGCAGAGACTCAGCGAGGCAGGTTTGTTAGGCGAGTTGACCGAATGATGGAATGCTTTCCCATCGCATGCTGGTTTGTGATTTCATCAATGCAGACATGGCGAACTGCGCGGCACAGCCATCCTCGAAGCATGCATCAACCTCACGATTGATTTCTCCGGCGAGGCAGGCATCGACAAATGCACGCATCATCATGTCGAGCGCATGGGTTTTGCCGTCAGACGCTTCCGGCGGCAATGGCAGATTGATCCATTCCGGTGAATCGGGCTTCGAGGCTTTAAGAAAATCGACGCCGCCACGGCTGAGCGCCGCCTTGAGTGCGCCCTCGCTGCCGATGACTTCGAGATAGCCGAGCTCCGCAAAGGGCGGTGTGACACGGCTGATGAAAAATTGCCCTCGCAGACCGTTTTGATGTTGGATCCATGCGTTGACGATGTCGTCGGTCTCGATCTCTATCATGTCGCCATTATCCTTGTCGGGAAGCATGCGAGGCACGGTGTGCGTGTAGCCGACGACTGATTCGAGGGGGCCGAGCACATGGCGATGGATGTCGAACAAATGCGAGCCGAGGTCGAAGAGAAGTCCGGCCCCGGCGACATCTCGACGATCGCGCCAGCTCGCTTTGCTGGTGGACGCCAGTCCATCCCAGCGGTCATATTGGATCCGAGTGTGAAATGGCGTGCCGATATCGCCAGCAGCGATGCGGTGCTTGAGTTCGCGGATTCCGTAATTGTATCGGAAGGTGAAAGCGACTTGGTGAATTTTTTTGCCAAGTTTTGCCGCTTTGAGCATGGCGGCGGCCTCACTATCATTGATCGCAATGGGCTTTTCGCAGAAGACATGCTTGCCATGACTGAGTGCCATGATTGCTTGGCTGGCGTGAACCGAATTGGCGCTGGCGATCGTGACAGCGTCGATGTCGGGATCGGCGCAAAGGGCTTCGAGGTCATCCGTCGCGTGCGGGATATTGAATTTGGCTGCGAGTGATTTTGCTTTTTCCGCATCACGCCCATAGATTGCGCTGACTTCGGCGTTCGGATGCGAGAGGATGCCGGGTATGTGACAAACCTCGGCAAAGCTGCTGGTGCCGAGGATAGCAACCCTGAGTTTTTTGCTAGGATTCATGTGGGGGGGTAATTTCACGATTCAGAAAAGATCATGATTTTTGGAAAGACTGCGATTCAAGGTGTTTTTCTCGTTGAACTCGAGAGAAATGAAGACGCGCGAGGCTGTTTTGCAAGGTCATTCTGCGAGTCAGAGTTTAGCGACGCGGGATTTCCCTTTCATGTATCGCAGGCTAACCTGTCGAAAAGCCGTGGCAAAGGAACGATTCGTGGCATGCATTATCAGGCATTCGGCATTCATGAGGCCAAGGTCGTGCGATGCATTCGCGGTGCCGCATGGGATGTCGTTGTCGACATGAGGGAGGGTTCACCGACGATGCTTCAGTATCTCGCTTTTGAACTGAGCGATGCCAATGGGCTTGCGTTGTGTATTCCGGATGGAGTGGCCCACGGGCATCAGGCTCTCACTGATGAGGCTGACCTTTTTTACCTCATGGATGGATCTTATCTGAAGGGTCACGAGGCGGGATTGCGATACGATGATCCCGCTATCGGCATCCGCTGGCCTCTGCCTTTGAACAGGATCAGCCGCCGTGACCTTGCCTGGCCCTTGCTGGGTGTGGAGTGATTTGTCGTTTGATTTGCATGCATCATGGATCAACCCAAGCCGAGTGTTGCGATTGTGGTGCCGTGGCCGGGCAATGACGCATTGACCGAATCGCAGCGCATTTCGCTAAAGCATTTGCAGCGCTATCTAGGCGCTCATGATATCTATCTGATCGCACCGTGGTGGTCACGTTGCCGTATTGATGGAATCAAAACCATGCGTTTTCGTGCGCGATATTTCGGATCGGCCGCCGCGCATGGCTTGTTGTTGATGAAGCAGGGTTTTTACAAAAAATTCAGGCACTATGAGCACGTCATGTTTTACCACCTCGATAGTCTCGTTTTTTCAGACGAATTGGCCGAGTGGTGTGACATGGCATATGACTACGTCGGCGCCCCATGGTTCAAGTGTGGGGACAGCCCATGGGTCGATCGGGCGAGGGTTGGCAATGGCGGCTTTGCATTATTGAGAGTATCCAAAGCGATCGAGGCACTTCAAGCGAGGCATCGTTACATCCGGGGAAGTCGTTGGCTTGATTTGCATGTCATGTGGACGCCGGAATTTGTTGTTCACTGGATGGAGAGAATGGCGAAATGGTTTCCAAATTGGGATGCCCTACGACGCTTGGTGGATGAGTGGCGGCAGTTCATGGATCCGGCGACCAACAATCGTAACAACGACATCTTTTGGTCGGACATGGCAAAGTATTACCTTCCCGACTTTCGCGTGGCGTCATTTCACGAAGGGTTGCGTTTTTCCTTCGAGGTCGCGCCGCGCGAATGCTTTAGCATGAATGGCGGTAAAATGCCTTTTGGTTGTCATGCGTGGGAACGCTATGACCGTGAGTTTTGGGAGCCGCATCTGTTGGCATGAACATCAATTCCTTTCCATCTGCACCAGCAGGGCCTGAAGCTTGGCCATGGAGCGTACCAAAACACGATCCGCCATTGTTGCAGGTGCCGGGGATGCAACTTCCAAAGATCAGTCTCATCACGCCGAGTTTCAACCAAGCCGCATACCTCGAAGAAACGATTCGCTCGGTGCTATTGCAGCGCTATCCGAACCTCGAATACATCATTGTCGATGGCGGTAGTACGGATGGTTCGGTGGACATCATCAAAAAATATGATCCATGGCTTGCGAGTTGGAGCAGCGGTCCTGACAAAGGTCAGTCCGATGCGATCAATCGCGGATTTCGAATTGCGAATGGAGACATCGTCAGTTGGTTGTGCAGCGATGATCTTCTGCGACCCGACGCATTATGGAAGGTTGCGTTCGAGTTCATGCGCGAGCCTGCGATGGATGTGTTGGCAGCGGCATGCCGATTGCAATATGACTGCGAGGGGGGGCGCATCCATGACAGCCCGGTGGCAGGTGCCGAATGGGAAAGGTATCCCTATTCCGATGGTATTTGGCAACCCAGTTGTTTTTTCAGAAGATCGGCGGTGGCGAGAGAATTCTTGGTCGATGAAAACTTGCATTACTGCATGGACCGCGAGCTTTGGTGTCACTTTGTGCAGAACGAAAGAAATTGGCGGCGTAGCGAAGAGGTGCTGAGTCATTACCGATATACTGGTGCGAACAAATCGGTGGTCGGCAATGATGCGATCATCGACGAGTTGGTGGTGTTGTTCAATCGTCATGTCCCTGCCTGCTTGTTTCTTCCGGAGATTTTGCGGGATATATGGATGCCATTGGTGCAACGCGGAATGCGGCAGGATTCCGGGCTGAAGCGTCAGGCTTCGGCGCTTGGTGCCAAGGCATTGGCAGGGGCCTTGCTCGCGGTTTACCCGCGACGGCATGTGCGGAATTTGCAGCGCGAGATTTATGCGTACACCGTTTGGTAATTATACATGAAAGTGGCATTTGTTTCGACCATGGCCGGCCTTGCGTGGGGTGGCAGTGAGGAATTGTGGAGTCGCACCGCGATGCGTTTATGCGGCCTTGGGCATGAGGTTCGGTGTTCTGTTCTAAAGTGGGATCAGCAGCATCCAGCCCTCGGCAATCTAGCGGCTTGCGGCGCCCGTATGCATTATCGGCCGAGGCGTAAATCACTGATGCGGCGTATGGCCGAACGGATAATATCCCGTGATGCTGCGCCAACGGTTGATGTGGCATCGATCCGATGGTTGAATTCATTCAAGCCGGATCTCGTCGTCATCTCACAGGGCGGACCATGGGAAGGGCTGCCATGGATGAGTGCATGCAGGAATCTTGGCTTGAAATATGCGCTGGTGGTGCAAGCGCATCATGAGGCCTGGTGGCCGATGGATTCGTGGGTCGTAGATTTGCGAAACGGCTTGGAGATCGCGGAAAGCGTGTACTTTGTTTCCAATGCGAATCGCCGCTTGATGGAACTCCAGTGCGGCATGGAATTAGTCAATGCCGAGGTCGTCAGCAATCCATGGAATGTTTCGCACGAATTTGATTTAACCGATCCTGACATGGAGGGGCCCGTGCGACTCGCGTGTGTGGGCAGACTTGAACCGATGGCGAAGGGGCAGGATCTTGTGTTGCAGGTCATGGCGATGCGAAAATGGAAGCTTCGTCCGCTGGAGGTGAGTTTTTATGGCACGGGTCCGTATCTTCAAAGCCTCGAACGGATGGCAAAAATGTGTGCGGCGGACAATGTGAGTTTTTTGGGTCAGACTGATGACGTGCGTGCCATTTGGGAAACGCATCACGGTCTGCTCATGCCATCGCGCTACGAGGGTCTGCCCTTGGCGGTCATTGAGGCGATGTTGTGCCAGCGAATTGTGGTGGCAACGGATGTGGCGGGAAATGCCGAGCATGTGCGTGACGGCGTCGACGGATTCATTGCCGAGGCCCCCACGGTACGCCATATTGATGATGCGCTTGAGCGAGCGTGGCAGCGTCGACATGAATGGTCAGCAATGGCAAAATCCGCCAAAGAGCGATTGCTTGAAGTAATGCCCGTGGATCCGGTTGGGACATTTGTGACGCGTTTGCAGAGTTTGGTCGCTGTTTGATAAGGCGTTTCTATTTCATGCATTAATGAAAGCGAGCATCGTCATTGTGACGCGCAATCGTGCTGAGCATCTTGCTGCTACGCTCGATTCATTGCGGCAGGTGGTGGTGCCGGTGGGCTTGGACTGTGAGTTGATGGTGATTGATAACGGATCGACCGATGAAACAGCTCGTGTCGTGGGAGCTTTTGATCATGATGAAATATCGGTGTGCCATGTTTTCGAAGAGAAGCGCGGCAAGAGCGCTGGAATGAACCGGGCATTCATTGAAGCGCGAGGTGATTTTATTTTTTCAGCCGATGATGATGTGAGGTTCCCCAATGATTGGATCGGTGGAATGCTGGAGCCCATGATTGGCTCGAATGCCGATGCGGTGGCGGGCGGTGTGGTCTTGGCGTCCGATTTGTTGCGGTCGTGGATGACACCGATGCATCGCGCCTGGTTGGCAGAGACCTGTTGGCTCGATCGTGGCAGGCCGCAGTCGTATGTCGGAGCCAACATGGCGATCGCGCGTCATGTGCTTGAGAGGGTTCCGAATTACGATTCGTCACTTGGCCCGGGTGCTTTGGGCTATTGCGACGATGTGTTGTTTTCCTCGCAACTGATTCGTGCCGGATATCGCATTGCGGATGGACTTGATATTTGCGTCGTTCATCATCCGGAAAAGGGTCGTCTGACAAGAATGGCTTGGCTCGATGCTGCATGGAGCCGCGGATTGTCGCAGGCCTATGTGGGTCATCACTGGGAGCATTGGCCATGCCGTGGCGGAATGCTCAAAACCGCACGCACAGCTGCGGTCTTGCGATGGTGGCGAATGACGCATCCGCAATCATCGGACGGTGATGGCTGCGATGAGGCGGAAATGCGCTTGGTCTTCGAACACGCCACGGCGGTTGGCCATTTGAGAGAAGCGAAATATGCCAAATTTTATGAAAAAAACGGCCTCAGGGTGCACGGAAGATCTATGCATTGATGTTGATATTGGCGATGAGGCAGTGAGCGTCATCATACCTACTTACAACCGAGCGGAACAGGTCGGCGAGGCAGTTCAAAGCGTTTTGAATCAGACATGGCCGCATTGTGAGGTGATCGTGGTGGATGACGGGTCGACTGATGGTACTCTCGATGTGCTTGAGGCTTTTGGTGATCGGATCCGATATGTCAAAACCGAGAATCGCGGTGTGGCTGCTGCGAGAAACCGCGGCATTCGTGAGTCGAAGGGATCGTGGGTTGCATTTCTCGATTCCGACGACCTCTGGCACCCTGCCAAAATCGAAAGGCAAGTGCTGGCATTGCGCGAGCATGATGCGGTGGTCTGCTTTTGCATGAGTGTCGATGAGGATGGCTTGGCGCTTGATGACTTGCCCTTAATGAATTCCGGCAACGAATCTGGTGGCGCAAGATATTATCCGCGTCGTGACTGCTCGATATTTCTTTATCAGCGCCACCCCTTCATCCAATCGATGCTGGTACGGCGCTCATGTCTGAGAGGGGATTCGCCATTTGACGAGTCTTTGCGTGTGGCCGAGGACACGCGCCTGATTCACCGCTTGGTATTGGCACATGGGTTTGTCGCACTAAACCAGCAACTTGTGCGTGTGCAGCGCATGCGTGCGACGCCAGGCTTGTCTGATGACATGGATGCGGGTGTGGCGTATGGCAGGTACGACTGTTACCTGCGTGTACAAGTGCAGGCTTATCGTCGCTTGCTGAAAATTGACCCTGTGACAGCGCGTTTCGTGCGCAGGAATATGGGTTATTTTTCTTCGAGGTTGGCCGAAATCGCCTGCGCGATCGGATGTCGTGAGGCGGCATTTTCTCATGCGCGATCGGGTCTTGGCTTATGGAGTGGTCCCAAGTGTCTCGCAAGAAATCTGATGGTTCTGATGGCCTATACGGCTTCGCAAAAATGGTTTTCAAAAAAATGGCGCGTAATGATTGAAGCTCATGTGGTTTGATGAAAATTATCATCGCACGGTTGGTGTGCGCGATTCGTCGGTGGTCGTTGTTGGTTCCGGCGGCAGGCTTGGCTCTGTCCTTGCAGGGCAGCTCTCGAAGCGGCATCGGGTTATCGCTTTGGACCGCAGTGATCTTGATCTCACCGATGGAGAATCTATCCGTCGCGTACTCGGTGCGATTGATTACGGGTGTCTTTTTTTGACAGCTGCGCTGACCGATGTCGATTACTGCGAAACGCATCCGCGCGAGGCTTATGTGATCAATGCTGAGGCGGCGGGATTCATTGCAGAGGTTTCGGCAAAAAAATGCGCGCATGTGACTTACATCAGCACCGACATGGTTTTCGACGGATCGAGTGCCGTGCCATATCGCGAAACAGATCCGCCATTGCCGATCAGCGTGTATGGTCATACCAAGCATGATGGAGAGCGCCGGGTGCTTGCGGCATCGGATGGAAATTTGGTGGCTCGTGTTTCATGGTTGTTTGGTCCGTCTCGACCGGGTTTCCCTGAATGGATTGTGCGTCAGGCAACAACATGCGAAAGTCCCACGCTACCAGAAGACAAATTCGCACGACCAACTTACACGGTTGATCTCGCTGAATGGTTGGAGGCTTTGGTCTTCGGAAATGATGAGGGCCCGGCGTCGGGGGTGGTCCATCTTTGCAATGCAGGAACGTGCTCGTTGAAGGAATGGGGCGAGGCCTGCATTAGTATGGCAAGAATGCGTGGAATGTCGAATTTGGCCGAAAAAATCAGGGGTATTTCACTGGCAGAGGTCGAGGCATTCGTCGCATCACGCCCACTAAATTCCGCGCTGCACAGCGGTCGATTTTCCAAACTTACAGGAATCCATCCGCAGTCATGGTGCGAGGCATTACGCCATTTCGTGATTCAAAGCGGACGGTTCATGGTTTAATGACTTCATGTGTGACCTGTCAGTGCTTTTGCAATTCATGGTCGCGCTCACCCAATCCATTGCTTTCATGAGAATACTCGTCACCGGCGGAGCCGGATTCATCGGATCAAATTTCGTCAGACACCTGCTTGGGAAATCACCGGGCGAGGTGGGCATCGTCGTCGAGAAAGTGGTCAATCTCGACAAGCTCACCTATGCGGGTAACTGCGCGAGTCTTGCGGATGTTGAGAGTGATCCTCGGCATGTTTTTGTTGAGGGATGCATAAGTGACAGCGCTCTGGTTGGCAAATTGCTGCACGAGCATCGGATCGATTCCGTCGTGCATCTGGCTGCCGAGTCGCATGTCGATCGATCGCTCGACGATGCGGCAGATTTTATCACGACGAATGTGATCGGCACGCAGCGATTGCTTGAAGCGTTCTACCGCTATCTTGGAAAACGCGGACGTCGCGATGGACGTATGTGTTCTGTGGCCGATGGTGGATCAGGTGTTTTCCTCAATGTTTCGACCGATGAGGTTTATGGTTCGCTTGAAGATGGTGATGCGCCTTTTCGCGAGGATTCGCCCTACGCGCCCAACAGTCCGTACAGTGCGAGCAAGGCTGCGGCGGATCACATGGCGCGCGCGTACTTCAAAAGCTTTGCGCTGCCGGTGATCACCACGCATTGCTCGAACAACTATGGTCCATTCCAATTTCCGGAAAAACTGATTCCCTTGATGATTCGCAAGGCATCGCGTGGAGAGGAGATGCCGGTCTATGGCGATGGCGGAAACGTTCGCGACTGGATTCACGTTTCGGATCATTGCAGTGCCTTGTGCGCGGCGCTTTTTAAAGGCATGCCGGGTCACAATTACCTGATCGGCGGTCGCTGCGCGAAGAGCAACCTCGAGGTCGTTCATGAAATCATCGACGTCGTTCGGCAAACGATGCCATCCGGCGAGCGCACGATCAGTCATGATCTAATTCGCTTTGTTGAGGATCGGCCGGGTCATGATCGCCGCTATGCGGTTGATCCGTCACGCATCGAAAAAGAACTCGGATGGCGTGCAAAAAAGGATTTTAGCGAAGGTCTGCGTGAGACCGTGCGCTGGTACATCGATCACGAGGAATGGATCCGTGGCATCGAACACAAAAGCTATCTCGGGCAACGCCTGGGGCTGAGAGGAGTTCTGGAATGATTCAGGACATTCTCACCGATGGCATTGGAATGACTGCGGAGAAAGCTCCCACGCGGCGGGGGATCATCCTTGCTGGGGGAACTGGTAGTCGGCTTTTTCCGATCACGCATTCCGTCTGCAAGCAACTCGTTCCGGTTTATGACAAGCCGATGATTTATTATCCGCTTTCGATGCTGATGCTTGCCGGGATACGAGAGATTCTGGTGATTGTGAATCCACGTGATCTTGGCGGATTTCATGCTTTGATGGGTGATGGTTCGCAATGGGGTCTTGATATTTTTTATGCCGAACAGGAGCGCGCGGATGGCCTAGCGCAGGCTTTTTTGATTGGTGAGGAGTTCATTGAAGGCGAGCCGGTGTGTTTGGTGTTGGGCGACAACCTGATGCATGGCGAGGCCTTGCCGGATACGCTTTTGAATGCATCTGAAAGAACCCATGGCGCAACCGTTTTCGGGTGTGAGGTCGACGATCCCGAACAATTTGGGGTGATCGAGTTCGATGAAGATGGCATGGCTATTTCGCTTGAGGAAAAGCCTGATGTACCGAAGTCAAATTATGCCGTGCCAGGCGTTTATTTTTACGATGACAAGGTCGTTGATTATGCGCGGTGCCTGCGACCATCCGCGCGCGGCGAGCTTGAGATCACCGACTTGAACCGCGTGTATCTCGAGCGTGGCGAGTTGAAGGTTGAGCTGCTTGATGATGGCATTGCATGGTTCGACACTGGACTGCCTGAATCATTGGCCGAAGCATCGCACTTTGTGCGGGGCATCCAAGAGCGCGAGGGGTGCAAGATTGCGTGCCCTGAGGAGATTGCTTTGACGCAAGGGATGATCGATCGCGACAAGCTCGATGAATCGGTCGCGAAGTATGAGGGCACGCCGTACGGCGAATATCTCAAGCAGCTTTAGTGCAGTTCAATAAACGATGAATATGGCGATTCAAAATTCATGGAGAGGTTTGCGGCCGCAGGCGAGATCGAGGTTGGAAACGAGAAACTATGCTTCCGGTGCTTTGGCAAAGCGCGTTTCGGGTGATGGCATCGGCGTGATGGATGCCATCTCGGCCCGTGCGGAATTGGCGGATTGCTGGATTCCGGGCGTGGAAGTTTTTCCGCGCAAGGTTTATCCGCAAAAGGGCAGGGGGCATTTTGCGGAGCTCGCACGATTGGATGACGGTGTGCTTTCAAAGATCGGGCTTTTTCCGAGTCAGTGGGCATCGGCGATGATGCATCGCGACAGCGCGAAGGGTTTTCACATTCATCCACCATACCTGCCCGATGGTGTAGATCCGGCTGAATGGTTTCATGGGCTTTATGTCGATTATCCCGATGATTATTCGCGCAGGCCCTATGGTCTTGAGCAATGGGATGTGATGTTTTTCCTGACGGGCATCTGCGAGATGATTCTTGTGGATGAGAGGGACGGCATGCTGCGGCGTGTCATGCGTTTGATCATCTCCGGCGACATGCGCAGTGGTCCCGATACCGGTGGTGTGGTGATTCCGCCTGGGGTGGGGCATGCGATTCGCAGCATTGGCGCGGAGGATCTCATCATGGTCTACGGCACCAGCACATCCTTCAACCCGCAATGGGAAGGGCGCATCGCAAGCCGCGTCGAAAGAGCTTCGCTGCCGGAAGATTGGATCGACCACCTCGAGTGGGGGATTTGAGCGGAAAACTGAAATTTTTTATCCCGATAGTGAACAAGTAGAAAAATGAATATCATGAAGACAAAAAGTAAAGATGGAGTCGGCAGGCGGACATGCGGCCTGATCATTGGAACCTTGTCGGCATTGGCCTTGGCCGCCGGTTTGGTTGGTTGCGGAAATGGCGGCAGCTCGGCGGCCATTCCATCGGAAGCGGGGATCGCCGGATTCGGCGGTGTCCTGTCGCCGGGTGACGAAGTGAAGGTGACTTTTCGCGGAGCGCCGGAGTTGGACACGCGCCAGAAGATTCCAGCCAATGGTAGGTTGAGCCTGCCGACGGTTGGCGATGTGCAGGCAGCCGGTCAGACGATTGGGGGCCTGCAGTCGAATTTGATGGCGCGTTACCAGCCGCACCTGCAGGACCCGAATGTGCAGATATCCTTGGAGAACGCTGCGGCGGGCGTTTATGTCTCGGGCGAGGTCTTGCGGCCGGGTAGGATCCCCCTTGATCGTCCGATGACCGTGCTTGAGGCGGTTATGGAAAGCGGTGGATTCACGCGCATGGCCAATCCGAAGCAGGTCGTGCTGGTGCGCAACCAGAATGGCAAAAGCATGCGGTATTTGCTCAACATGAACGACACGCTCACATCAGCGCAGAGCAGCCCGTTTTATGTGAGGCCCTACGATGTGATCTATGTGAAACAAAGCGTTTGGTAAAACGGCGTTTTTGTTGATGGCGATGCGCCGCCTTACATTACGATCAAACACAAAAAAACCCGACGGGAAACCGCCGGGTATTTTTGTGTTTGTGAAACAGCGCCCTTTTCGGTGCGGGGGCAAATTTTTCATTCATTTTCAGTTCGACATTCCGAAAAATTTCGTAACGATAATTCCCGTCATGAGTGAGCCGCTGGCATTTTTCCGTGCGATGGCCGATGAGACGCGCTGGCGGATCGTCCGCTTGGTGGCGGATCGAGCGCTGTGCGTCTGTGAATTGGCGGACATCCTCGAAATGCCGCAATCGTCGGTATCAAGCCATGTGCAGATCATCCGCAAGGCGGGCATGCTTGAGAGCGAGACCTGCGGGAAATGGACCTATTTTCGCATCGCGCGCGGGCATTTGCCTTTGTTGCGGGCGGTGCTGAAAAACTTCCCCGGCAGCGGACTGCGTGCGGCTGATCTGAAGCGTGCTGAAGCGCGCTTGGCTCGCCGCGAGGACAGTTGCTGTCCGGGGCCGGTGAAGCTCGCAAAATCGGCCAAAACAACGATCAAGCCATGAATCTTTCCGAACTCAAATCCCTCTTGGTCGAGCATTCGCAGCGCCATTTTCGTTTGGCCTTGCCCGATGGTTCGGCGGTTCCTGTTTCCTTCCACATCACCGAGGTGGGCTTCGTGCAAAAAACCTTCATTGACTGCGGCGGCAAGCTGCGCGAGCGGTCGAGTTGCCAGTTGCAGGTGTGGGTGGGCGAAGATTACGAGCACCGCATCGAGACCGGCAAGATGGCCGGGATCCTCGAAAAGGCGCAGTCGATTTTCCCGGATGATAGCGTGCCCGTGGAGATCGAGTACGAGGATCGCGTGATTTCGCAGTACACCATCGATGGCTTTGAACTCACTGCCGACGCGGTGGTGCTGCGTCTTGCGCACAAGCACACCGAGTGTCTCGCGCCCGAGTTGTGCGGACTTCCATCCATCGGGCGATTGCCCGCGATTGGCGGCAAGTCACCCTGCTGCGGACCGGGCGGCAGCTGCTGAAATTTTTTTACATCAACCAAACCATGAAACCATCCGCCATCCTGATTCTCTGCACCGGCAACAGCTGCCGTTCCCACCTTGCCGAAGGCATCCTCCAAGCCGCGCTCGGCGATAATTACCGCGTCGAAAGCGCGGGCTCGAATCCTGCCGGCTATGTCCATCCGCTCGGCATCAAGGCGATGGCCGAAATCGGCATCGACATCAGCGATCATCGCTCGAAGCACCTCGATGAATTTCTCAACGACCAAGTCGAAACGGTGATCACCGTTTGCGGCAACGCCGATCAGGCATGCCCGGTTTTCCCCGGTCAGCTGAATCGCCATCATTGGGGTTTCGACGATCCCGCGCACGCCACCGGCAGCGAGGATGAGCAAATGGCGGTGTTTCGCCGCGTGCGTGATGAGATCCGCCGCGTGTTCGAAGCCTACGCCGCGGGACTTCTCGATGCGGCGAAGCGCACGAATGCCTGATCGCTCATCTGGCTAACGCGCCTTCACTCAAGCGCTTCGAAATGATAGCGTCCGCTCTTCGCAGTGACGCGTGGGGTGCGTTGTTTTTCCTCAAAGTGGTCGTAGCCTTCCTTGAGGTTCTCCCAATGCGCGTGCCATTTGGAATTTTTTTCCATGTCCATGCGTTGCGGGGTCATGCGGAAGGGGAAAATGTGCACGGAAAAGGCAGCCTGGCCGCCGCTGTGCGCCGCCGTGCAGATGGTGTAGATTTCCTCGATCACTTCATCAGTCATCGCGAGGCAGCCGATCGATACGCGGTCACCGTGGATCATGATCGCGCTGCCGGTGCGTTCGAGCGAGCGGTCGAGCGCATTCGGGTAGCCGATGTTGAAGGCCAAGTGAAAGCGGCTGTTCGGATTCATCGCTGAGGGCGGAACGGCGTAGAATCCTTCCGGCACTTGGCGGTCGCCTTCGGCGAGTTTTGGGCCGAGCGTGCCGGATGCGGCGGCGATCGGATAGCTGCGGAAAAGTTCGTAGCGCCTGGTGGATGGATCCTTGATGAAAAGTTCAAGCACCCGCTCTTCCTTAAAGGCGCGGATGAAGACTTTATCGCCGAGTTTCAAATTTTTTTCCGCAAGCGCCGCCTCGAGGGATGGTCGCACACGGACAGCGGCGGCCTCGGCTCGGGGCAGGGATGAGGTGTCCATTTTGGCTGCCCGTTTTTCGCAGGACACGCTGCAGGCGAGCAGTAGAAAAACGCAGAATGCAGGTTTTTTCACGGGCTTGTGGGCAATGATGGGCGGAGCAGTGGGTATTTCCACATATTTTTCGGCAGCGGAGGCAACAAAGACCGCTTTGTGTCTATTTCAAGAGACAGGTTGCAGGTCCGGCGGTTTTAAGCGACAAGGAAAGCGTCGCCCATGACCCAACTACTGATCGAACCCGCCCGCCGCACCGGATGCGAGGACCTTGCCGCACTCGACGAGGTCCTGCGCAATGCCGCGCAACGCCAGTGCTCGCCGATTGACGATGTGCTGGATGCCGGGGTTGTCGATGAGGAGCGATACATGCGCGAGCTTGCCCACGACCTGGGCATGGAGTGGCTGGATGTCATTCCGGTCGCCGAGGTGCCTCTGCCATTGCGCGAAGCCTGCGGCCCGCGCATCGCCCTGCGCCATCGCCTGTTGCCGGTGGAAATCACCGAAGTCAACGGAGTCAAGCGCCTCAAGCTAGCGACTTTCGACCCCTTCAACCTCGTCGCGAGGCAGGTCGCCGCACAAGAACTCGCGCTGCCGATCGATTGGTGCATGACATCACGCAAGCGACTGCACGAAGCGCTTCGTCGGCTTTACGGCGTGGGTGCCGATACCTTTGAACAAATCCTCGAGGGCCGCGATTTCGATTACGACCACCTCGATGCCGGCGAGGACGAGGCAAATGTCATCGACCAAGATGACGATGAAGAGGCGAGCGTCGTCAAATTCGTCAATCAGATCATCCGCGAGGCCCTCGACCAACGCGCGACCGACATCCATGTCGAGCCGCTGAGCACGAACCTCCGCATTCGTTACCGCATCGACGGTCGCTTGATCGAAGTCGCGGTGCCGGAAAACATCAAGGCTCTGCAAAGCTCGGTGATTGCGCGTTTGAAAATCATGGCGCGCCTCGACATCGCCGAGCGCCGTGTGCCGCAGGACGGCCGCATCAACCTGCAGTTCGAAGGTCAGACCATCGACGTCCGCGTGGCGACGGTGCCAACGGTCGAGGGCGAAAGTGTTTCACTGCGTTTGCTCAACCAGGAAAAATTCAATCTCGCGAAGCTCGGCATGGAGCCCTTCGTGCAGAAAAAAATCGAAGCCCTGCTTCACCTGCCCAACGGCATCATCCTCATCACCGGGCCGACGGGGTCGGGAAAATCGACGAGCCTTTATTCCTTCCTCAGCGAAGTGAACCACCCCGAGCGGCGCATTGTCACGGTCGAGGATCCGGTGGAAAACAAACTCACCGGCGTGATGCAGATCGCGGTGAAGTCGGAGATCGGGCTCACCTTTGCCAACGCGCTGCGATCAATCCTGCGTGCCGATCCAAACATCGTGATGATTGGTGAGATCCGCGACCTTGAGACCGCGGAGATCGCGATCCGCGCATCGCTGACCGGTCACTTGGTTTTCTCCACGCTTCACACCAACGACGCGATGGGCGGGATCAGCCGCCTCGTCGATATGGGGGTCGAGCCCTTCCTTGTTTCCGCCGCCGTGCGCGCCTTCCTCGCGCAGCGCCTGGTGAGAAAACTTTGCACAAACTGCCGCGTGCCGCGTGAGGTCAGCCTCGTCGACCGCCGCAACCTTGGCATCCCGGATGAGCTTCAGGGCACGATCTATTCGCCGGGTGGATGCGACCGCTGCCGTGGCACGGGATTTTCCGGACGTCTTGCGATTTACGAAGTCGTGTTGCTGACCCCTGCGATGCAGGAGCTCGTCGCCCACGGCGCGCCGGCCCCTAAGATGCGCGATCAGGCGCTGCGCGATGGCTATGTGCCGATGCGCACCTACGGTTGGTACAAGGTGATGCAAGGTTCTACCACCATCGAGGAGGTGATATCGGTGACCTCATCCGACATCGGTGGCGGTGATGATTGAGCCGTAACGCTCGCCCGTTAGATTTATTCGTCATGCCCGTCTTCGCTTACAAAGCACTCAACTCCAAAGGCTCAGTCACGAGCGGCGAGCTCGATGCGGCGGATCGTCCCGAGGCCTTGCACATGCTCGATCGCAAGGGGCTTCAACCGGTCAACCTGCGCGAAACGGCGGGAGTCGTGCCCGCTGCGGGAAAAGGTGCGAAACCAAAATCGGATGAGTCATCGGCCGCTTCGACAAAGCCCGATGAGGCGCCGATCCCTGAAGGTCCGATCAAGCTCAAGCGCCAGGAAGTGGTGCTCTTCACCGAAGAGTTGTCCGACATGCTCGGCGCCGGCTTGCAACTCGAGCCGGCATTGAAGTCGATGGAAAACCGCCAGGAGCTCGGCAACCTCAAGGCAGTTTCCTTCAAGATCAGGCAGATCGTGCGCGATGGTGTCAATTTCTCTGTCGCGCTGAAAAAAGTAAGCCCGAGCTTCGGGCCGCTTTACTGTTCGCTCGCCGCAGCAGGCGAAGCCTCGGGCGCGCTCGATACGATTCTCAAGCGTCAGGCGCATTACCTCAAGACGCTCGCCGAGCTGCAAAGCCGACTCGTGCTCGCGATGATTTATCCGGCCTTCCTCGTGCTGGCTGGCATTGGGGTCTCGATCGTGTTTGTCACGACGCTGATCCCACAACTTACGCAGTTGATCGAAAGCACGCCGGGTGGAAAAATCCCTTTGGGAGCCGCCATCTTAATCGGCGCGTCGGAGTTTCTCTCGAAGTGGTGGTTAGTCATCCTGCTCCTACTCGTTGCCGCCTTCATTTTCCTCAAGGCATGGAAAGACAACGAAGCGAACAAACCCGCATGGGATCGCATCAAATTGCGTTTGCCGCTGGTTGGACCGGTCATCACCAGTCGCTTCTATGTGCAGTTTCTCGAAACGATGGCGAACCTTGTTGGCAATGGCTTGCCGCTGTTGCGTGCCCTCGAACTTTCTCGCGATGCGACGCAAAACCGCTCGCTGCGCGCCGGCCTCGACAAAGTAATCGAACAAGTCGGCGACGGTCGCTCGTTTTCCAAAGCGCTCATCCGCACCGGCGCATTCCCGCCGCTTCTCATCGACATGATCTCCGTCGGCGAACAAACTGGAAAAATCGACCAATCACTGCGCCGCTCGGCCGAACGCTATGACAAGGAACTCGACAAGGACCTTCAGCGCATCATGGCACTGATCATGCCGACGGTTCTGATCATCATGGCCGGCCTCATCGGCACCATGGCCTACCTGATGATCACCGCGATCTTCCAGACGATCTCGAATTTGGGCTAGGTCCTTGGGAACCGCCTTCTTCAAGGCAGGGACCTTTCTCCGAAAGGTCCTTTTGATGTGTGGTAACTGAGGAATCCGCATCTTCAAGAGGAGCGCGCTGCCGACTCGCTTTGACGCCTGCGGAGGTGAGTCGGCGCTGCAGAGCCACATCGCCCTACCGGGATTGATAGGCAGGGACCTTTTTGCCTTTGCTTCGCTACGGCCATGCCAAGTCCGCTTTGCGATACTAAAAAATGCCGCCGATGCGGCAGTAGCGTTCCGAAAGGTCCGCCCCAATGATGGCCCTGCGCTGCGATACGCGAATTGCTTGCCAAGCCGTGTATGAATTGAACTATTTGGCATGCACATTCGCCCACACATTCCATTGCTTGAGGAAATTCTATCGCCGCGCGCGGCGGTGATTGGCGATCAGTATGAGGCCTACAAAAACCATGTGTACCGCGTCCTTCATTTCTGCTTCGCATTCCACCAGTGCGAAGGGGACGACGAAGCGAAATTGGTGACTGCTGCGTGTTTTCATGACCTCGGCATGTGGCCCGGGGATGTGATTGATTATTTGGAGCCATCGATTCGTCTTGCGCAAGTATATCTCAAGGAGCGGGGGCTGGCGTCATGGATTCCGGAGATCACCCAAATGATCGACCTGCACCACCGTTTTCGCAAAGCCCCGGCTTCGGCGCATCCCCTCGTCGAGGTGTTCCGAAAAGGCGATTGGGTCGATGCCACGAAGGGGCTTCGGCGATTTGGACTCACCTGCGGGCAGGTGAAAGAAGTCCAAGCCGCATTTCCAAACCTTGGATTTCACAACAACCTGATCCGCATCACGTGCAAGGAATTCTGGAATAGGCCACTGAACCCGCTGCCGATGATGAAATGGTAAGTCGGGACGCGGTTGGAGCCAAGTGTGTGGTTCTGGTGCAATTGAAATCGCATACAAAGCCACGATTCTAAAGCCCTTCTTATACCAAAAGCCGATAGCTTTTGGACTTTTGGAAAGTGACGCGGTAGCGTCCGGTCTCGGGGAGCGCGCCCGCCTCGGGTGCCGTCGGTTGCGCCCCGCGACCGACATGGAGAGGTTCGAGTAGCC
>JBIKIR010000052.1:0-14952 GCA_044361475.1 Luteolibacter sp.
CCCGCGAGGGCGCGTGGCGGTGCGCCCGAGGGCGGGCGCGCTCCCCGAGAAGAAGCCGCAAAGATCGCTATTCTACAGTCCATAACCTTGGAGCCTTTGGTATTAGCCGTCCGTGACGGCGATCTGAAATCAGCGAGCATCGCGAGCCATCTTGGCATGGCCGCAGGCAATCCCGCCGCCCCGACCATTCATTTTGGATGGCAGATCGCGGATTGTAGATCTGTGGTACGGCCTGTTTACCCATTGAGCTGCGAATTTTCATTCCCATTGTCTCTACGGGCTTTCGTGCAATCTCACTGGGCCTTGCACATTTTCTTGTAGGAAATTCGTAGCGATTTGATTCTTCGTGGATTCTTGGCAGAATCAGCCAATGAACCTCCTCCTGATCCCATATTTGGCCAACATAGCAATTCTTGTGCCTGTGGCGTTTGGGTCGCTGACTGGATTATTGCCAATATCCAGAGGACACTTTCCTGAGAGCCCTGGGTGGCGAACAATCACTGGATCCCTGTGGACAGCTATTCTTATGTGCTCAGTCGCAGGGTTGTTTCACCCCATTGTCTTTGCGCCGATTCTGCTTCTCCAAGTCATCTATAAGACAGTCTGGCTGGTTATCTATGTCCTGCCACGTTTGAGAAATGCTGACTCTCGAAAAGAAATTCACTGGGGTATTGCAGTTTCGTTCCTACTCATCGTGATTTTCTATCCGCTTGTTATTCCTTGGAGCGTCCTATTTCCGTAGGGACAATCCAACCCTGTGGCGATTCTTCAAAGCGAAAGAGCCCTCAAAGCAAAACGAGACTCCAGCTGGCGGGATTGCCTGCGCTTCGCTCCGGCCAAGCCAGTTTGGCCTTCGGCAATGAATGATTGGTCGCTAGAGCTCCCGCCGCTTTCAAACCCACTCCGTGGGTTCTTCATCCCGCCAGCCAGATGAAAGGGGGGCAATGCGTTTTGGGCTCTTCGCAGCCCAATTTACAATTGGTGTTTAAGTGGTCGGGCTGGCGGGATTCGAACCCACGACCCCTTGCCCCCCAGGCAAGTGCGCTACCAGACTGCGCTACAGCCCGCTTTGTGAACGGGCGAGAAGGCAAGCAAGGGAAATGCGGATTGGCAAGCACGGAAAATCGTGAGATCAGATGGGCCGCATGAATCTCATCAAAACCGCCATCGTGGGTGCCAGCGGCTATTCCGGTATGGAATTGCTGCGCTTGTTGTTGAGTCATCCGTCCGCGGATCTGGTGGCCGTGACATCGCGTCAGGAGGCAGGTCGGCCGCTGAACGAAGTTTTCCCGCGCTTTCAGTCGGCATGGACGCGCGATCTTCATTTCATCGAGCCCGATGCCGACAAGATCGCTGCCAGCGGCGCGCAGGTGGCCTTCCTTGCCTTACCCCACGGAGTCGCGGCGGAAATCGCTCGCGCCTTGCTTGAGAGAGGCGTGAAGGTGATCGACTTGAGCGCGGACTTCCGCCTGCGCGACGCCGCGGTCTACGAAGAATTTTACGGTCATCCGCACCCTGCGCCCGACCTCCTCGCCGAGGCGGTCTATGGTCTGCCCGAATTGCGTGCGGATGAAATTGCCAAGGCTCGTCTGATCGCATCGCCAGGCTGTTATCCGACGAGTATTTTGTTGCCCTTGTTGCCGTTGCTGCGTGATGGCTTGATCGAAACGGACAGCATCGTGGCGAATTCGATGAGCGGCGTGAGCGGTGCCGGGCGCAAGGCCGAGCTGTCGCTTCTGTTCTGCGAGTGCAATGAAAGCGCACGCGCTTACGGTGTGCCGAAGCACCGCCACCTTTCGGAAATCGAGCAGGAACTCGGCATCGCCGCAGGCGAAAAAGTAGTGATCAGTTTCATCCCGCATCTCATTCCGGTGAACGCCGGCATCGTCACGACCACCACGGCGAAACTCCGCAAAGGCCTCGCGCCCGAAGCGATCGGCGCGGCGCTCGAGAAGGCTTACGAGGGCAAGCCCTTCGTGCGTTTGCTTGGCCGCGGCGCTTGCGCCGATACCAAGCAGGTGACGCGCACAAACTTTGTCGACATCGGCTGGCAGCACGATCCGCGCACCGGTCGCGTGATCCTGATGAGCGCCGAGGACAACCTCGGCAAAGGCGCGGGCGGTCAGGCGCTCCAAAGTTTCAACCTCATGTTCGGGCTCGGCGAAACTGCCGGGTTGCAAAGTTTCTGATCGCGGCGCAGCATCCCCCTCCCTTTCCTCTCCGATCATGGACTTTCCATTCACCCGCATCAAAGGTGGCGTGGGCGCGCCACAGGGATTTCTGACCAGTGCCGTGAGCTGCGGGATCAAGAACCCCGAAGCCAGCCGACTCGACCTTGCGTTGATCTATTCGGAAAAGCCCTGCGCCTCGGCCGGCACCTTTACCACCAACCGCGTGAAGGCCGCACCCGTGCGTGTTTCGCAATCCCACCTGCGCAAGGGCGAACTGCGCGCGATCGTCGCCAACTCCGGCAATGCCAACGCCTGCACCGGCGTGCAAGGGATCGAGGACGCCAACGCGATGTGCGATGCGGTCGCTGTCCCGCTGGGCCTCAAGCGTTCGCAAATCGGCGTGTGCTCGACCGGCGTGATCGGCCTGCCGATGCCAATCACGCGCATCACGCCGCGCGCCGATGAACTGGTTTCCAAACTCGGCCCAAAAAACGGACCCGATGTCGCGGCTGCGATCATGACCAGCGACACGCGCGCGAAGGAAGTCGCGATCTCATTCGACCTCGGCGAGCACCGCGTGCGCATCGGCGGATGTGTGAAGGGCGCGGGCATGATTTCTCCCAGCATGGCGACGATGCTTTGCTTCATCACGACCGATGCCAACCTGCCTGGCGAATGCCTGCGCAAGGCGGTGCTGGAATGCGTCGAGGAAAGCTTCAACCGCATCACCATCGATGGCGACATGTCGACCAACGACACCGTCATGGTGCTTGCCAACGGCGCGTCGGGCATGCCACCGATCCGCCGCAACGGCAAACGCTGCCGGCAATTTCGCGAAGCGCTGCGCTGGGTGATGCTCGAGCTCGCCAAGGCCGTCGTCCGCGATGGCGAACGTGTCACGAAATTTGTCACGGTCAATGTCGCCGGCGCCCGCACTTACCTCGATGCGAAAAAGGTCGCCGAAGCCGTCTGCAAATCGGCGCTCGTCAAATCCTCATGGAACGGCGGCGATCCGAACTGGGGCCGCATCATTCACGCCGTCGGCTACTCGCGCGCACGCATCCGCGAAGAACTCGTCGACATCCACATCGGCGGCAAAGCCGCCTGCCTCGGCGGCCTCCAAGCGGCCACGCCAATGAAAGAACTCCGCGCCATCGTCGCCGAAAACGAATTCGAAATCGACATTCAGCTCAACCAAGGCGACGCCAGCTACACCATGTACTCGAGCGACCTCTCACCCGAGTACATCGACTTCAACCGATCCGAATACGCGTACTGGAAACAAGCACGCAAGGATGGATTGGTGTGATGGGGGGTCACTCAATGCCCCACCCCGTCACCCCACCGATGCCTTTGTCTGGCCGTTGCCTCGCACGCGGTATTGGTAGCTGGTGAGTTCGCGCAGGCCCATGGGGCCGCGGGCGTGGAGTTTGTCGGTGGAGATGCCGATCTCGGCGCCAAAGCCGAATTCGCCGCCGTCGGCGAAGCGGTTGGAGACATTGTGGAAAACGCAGGCGGAGTCGACCGAGCGCAGGAAGCGATCGGCGGCGGCCTGATCTGCAGTGACGATGGTGTCGGTGTGATGCGAGCCGTGGGTGTTGATGTGATCGATCGCTTCATCGATCGAACTCACGACTTTGATCGAGAGAATGAGGTCGAGGTATTCCGTGTCCCAGTCCTCATCGGTGGCGGGAATGCAATCGCTGAGGATCGCGCGGGTTTTTTCGCAGCCGCGGAGCTCGACATTTTTTGCGCGCAGCGCGGTGGCGACCATCGGCAGAAATTCGGCGGCCACCGCTTCGTGCACGAGCAGCGTTTCGAGCGCGTTGCACACTCCACACTTTTGGGTCTTGGCATCGACTGTGAGTTTCACCGCCATGTCGAGATCGGCGGCCTGATCGACAAACAGGTGGCAGATGCCGTCGTAGTGCTTGATCACCGGCATGCGGGCAAGCGAGACGACCGTTTCGATGAGACCCTTGCCGCCGCGCGGGATGATCAGGTCGAGCCACTTGTCCATTTGCGCGAGGGCGGCGACGCTTTCACGATCGGTGAAGGGAATGAGCTGGATCGCATGTTCGGGCGCGCCGGCCGAGGCGAGTGCGGCGGCTATTGCGCGGTTTGAATGGATCGCCTCGCTGCCGCCGCGAAGGATCGTGGCGTTGCCGGTCTTGAAACATAGCGCGGCCGCGTCGGCAGTGACATTCGGGCGGCTTTCGTAAATGATGCCGATGGTGCCGATCGGCACGCGCACTTGTTCGATGCGAATGCCGTTCGGGCGCTCCCAGGCATCCATCACTTGCCCGACCGGATCCGGCAGCGTGGCGACTTGATCGATGCCGGCAGCCATCGCTTCGATGCGCGCCTCATCGAGCCGCAAGCGATCGAGCATCGCGGCGGAAAGACCTTTTTCCACACCGGCGGCGAGATCCTTGTCGTTGGCCTGCATCAATGATGCGGCGTTGGCGCGGATCGACGATGCCATCGCGCGGAGAATCGCGTTCTTCTCGTCGGATGAAAGTTGTGCGAGACGATAGGCCGCCGCGCGGGCCTGACGCCCCATTTGCAGGATGCTTTCCTCGATCGCGCTCATGATGAAATCGAATTAGAGGACGGCAAAAATTTCGTCGAAAGCCCTTGTCCCGCGATGATTTTTTCAAGGCGCTCCGGATGACGGCCGTGTGCGATGTGCGTCTCGATGCCGGCATCGACCGCAAACTTCACCGCTTCGAGTTTCGATGCCATGCCACCCATCGAGAAGCGGCCTTTGTCATCGCGGACATGACGAAATACCGCGTCGATGTCGGCGACTTCGGAAATGAGTTGTTTGGTTTCGGGATCGAGCAAGCCGTCGACGCTCGTGAGCAAAATCACGCGCTTGGCCCCTGCGAGTTTTGCGACGCGCACCGAGAGCATGTCGTTGTCGCCAAATTTCAATTCCTCGACCGCGACCGAATCGTTCTCGTTGATGATTGGCAAAATGCGCGACTCAGAGAGCAGTCGAGTAAGCGTGTCGGAAACATAGGCCGCGCGTTCGGGCGTGGCGAGATCGGCGGCGGTCAGCAAAACTTGTGCGACCGTGATGTCGAAGTTTGCAAAGAGGCTGCTGTAAGTTTGCATCAACCTTGCCTGACCCACTGCGGCGCAGGCCTGGCGGGTCGCGGTATCGGTCGGATACTCGGCGAGGCCAAATGCGGAAACGCCCGAGCCGACAGCGCCGGATGAAACAAAGAGGCAACGGTGGCCGGCTTGGATCAGCCCCGCGATGGCCGCGACCAAATGCACCAAGGCGGCGCGGTCGAGCGTGCCATCGGCGGATTTCGTGAGCACGCCGGTGCCGGCTTTGATGACGGTGAGATCGGGAATCATGACAGTTTCGCCCGCAGGCAAGGGGGACTTGATAAACCGAATCGATGCATCGCGCCAGCGCAAGATGCGGGGAAGAGTTATTGGTTATTTGTGATTGGTTATTGGGAAAGAATAAGAAGAAGCCGCTTCTTCAAGGGAGCGTGGGCATCTTGCCCGCATCTTCAATCCCAGGTAGGGCGACGCGGCCCTGCGGCGCCGACTCTTATGGCGCGGAAAGAGATAAAGAAAGGCTTGGCGGTTAAAAACCGCCGCCACGGGCCGCCACGAGCTCTGGCAGCTCGGCGAGGGACATGATGAAGGCGTCGGCGCCGGCCTTTACTTTTGGCCGTACGGCATAGCGGCCGAAGCCAATGACCATGTCGGCATCGCCTTTGACTTCGAGATCGCTTGCGCCATCACCGACGAGGATCACCAAATCGGCATTCATTTCTTCGCGAAGTTGACGCACGACTTCGTTTTTCCCCTTGGTTCTGCATGTCGGGCAGGCCTCGTTAAACCCTGCATAGCTGCCATCGGCGTGAAATTTCAATTCCACTGCCTCGACGCGTTCAATGCCGAGGAAGTCGGCCAGCGGAAGAATCGCTTGGGTGAAACCACCGCTCACGATCGCAATCTGCCAGCCGGCATTTTTGAGCCTGGCGATTGTCTCGAGCGCCGTCGGTTCGACCGTGTCGATGTACTGACGCCCAATCGCTTCGAGCTCGGATTTGGTCGGGCAGATCATGTCGAGACGTCGTGCGAAGATCGCCTCCATCGGCGTGCCACCTTCCATCGCGGCGGCGGTCATTTCCTCAACCTCTTTGAAAACTGCAGGCCCGCGCAAACGCCCAAGTTCGTCGATGCCCTCGATCGCCGAAAGTGTTGAATCGCAGTCAAAGAGAAGCAGTCGCGCGGCCATGCAATGAGCTGAATGAAAAGCGGCGAGCTTGGGAAGGTCAATTCATAGGTTTTTTCATACAGCGGCGACCGGTGATCGCCGCTACGATTTGCCATCATCGCATGAACGCAAAAAAGCCGGACAGGTTTCCCTGCCCGGCTTTGATTGATTGGTTTGGCGGCGACCGGTGATCGCCGCCACGATGAGTTACATCATTCCGCCCATTCCGCCCATGCCGTGGTCGTGGCCATGGCCACCGGCTGCGGGAGCTTCCTTGGCAGGAAGATCGGTGATGAGGCACTCGGTGGTGAGGAGGAGGCCGGAGATCGACGCTGCGTTTTGCAGCGCAGTGCGGGTCACCTTGGTCGGATCGACAACACCCGAGGCGATGAGGTCCTCGAACTTGTCGGTTGCGACATTGTAACCTTCCGATCCCTTGCCGCTCTTGACGCGCTCGACGATGAGCGCGGCTTCACGGCCGGCGTTGGCAACGAGTTGGCGAAGCGGAGCTTCGACAGCGCGCGACACGATGCCGGCACCGGTCAGCTCGTCGCCCGAGAGGCCGAGGTCCTTGACGGCGGCGTGAGCGCGGATGAGCGCGGTGCCACCACCTGCGACGATGCCTTCTTCCACGGCCGCACGGGTCGCGTGAAGGGCGTCTTCGACGCGGGCCTTCTTCTCCTTCATTTCGGTTTCGGTTGCGGCGCCGACATTGATGACGGCCACACCGCCGGCGAGCTTGGCGAGGCGCTCTTGGAGCTTCTCGCGATCGTAGTCGCTGGTGGTTTCCTCGATCTGCTTGCGGATCTGGTTGACGCGGCCGGTGATTGCTTCGGAGGTGCCGCCGCCTTCAACGATGACGGTGTTTTCCTTGCTGATGTTGACGCGCTTGGCTTGGCCGAGGTCGCTGAGTTCGACCGACTCGAGCTTGATGCCGAGGTCTTCGGTGATCACGCGGCCACCGGTGAGGATGGCGAGGTCTTCGAGCATGGCCTTGCGGCGGTCGCCAAAGCCGGGGGCCTTGACGGCGGCGATGTTGAGGATGCCGCGCAGCTTGTTGACCACGAGGGTGGCGAGGGCTTCGCCTTCGACATCTTCGGCGATGATGAGAAGCGGCTTGCCGGTCTTGGCGACCTTCTCAAGCAGCGGGAGCATGTCCTTGAGCGAGGATATTTTCTTCTCGTTGATGAGGATGTAGGCGCTCTCAAGCAGGGCTTCCATGCTCTCGGGGTTGGTCACGAAGTAGGGGCTGAGGTAGCCCTTGTCGAACTGCATGCCTTCCACCACATCGAGAGTGGTTTCGATGCCTTTCGCTTCTTCGACGGTGATCGTGCCGTCCTTGCCGACCTTGTCCATCGCCTCGGCGATGATGCTGCCGATTTCCTTGTCTGAATTTGCCGAGATCGATGCGACTTGGGCGATTTCCTTCGCGTCGGAGACCTTCTTCGAGAGCTTCTTGAGCTCGGCGACGATGGCCTCGGTGGCCTTCATGATGCCGCGCTGAAGCGAAATCGGGTTGGCGCCGGCGGTGACATTGCGGAGGCCTTCCTTGTAGATTGCCTCGGCAAGTACGGTAGCCGTAGTAGTTCCATCGCCCGCGATGTCGGAGGTCTTGCTGGAAACTTCGCGGATGAGTTGCGCGCCCATGTTTTCATAGGGGCACTCGAGCTCGATTTCCTTGGCAACGGAGACACCGTCCTTGGTGATGGTCGGCGATCCGAACTTCTTGTCGAGGATCACATTGCGACCGGCAGGTCCGAGTGTCGCCTTGACGGCGCGGGCGAGTTTTTCCACGCCGCGGAGCAAAGCCTGGCGGGCGGTTTCGTCGAATTGCAGTTGTTTGGCCATGATTGTATTATGGTTAAAAGTTAGTGGTTACTAGTTATTGGTTGCAGATGCGGTCTTTCGCAAAGGCCGGAGTCAGAGGGAGGTGCCCTTTAACTTTCAACCTCTAACGAATAACCGTGGCCTTTAGGCCACGATTCCGAGGATGTCGGATTCGTTGATGATGAGGACTTCCTGTCCGTCGACTTTCACTTCGGTGCCGCCGTATTTCGAGATGAGCACCTTGTCGCCGACCTTGACGGTGAATTCGATGGTCTTGCCATCTTCATCCTTGCCGCCGGTGCCGAGGCTGAGCACTTCAGCTTCCTGAGGTTTTTCCTTTGCGGTGTCGGGAAGAACGATGCCGCCGGCGCTCACGGCGTCGGCTTCGATGCGCTTCACGAGTACGCGTTGTCCGAGTGGTTTGATGTTTGCCATATGTTGTTGTTTGTTTGTTGTTGTTTCTGGTGAGAGAGACGCGAAGCGGAAAAGGGTGAACTCCAATTCAAGAGCCTTGCTTATTCGGTTTCGCGTCTTCGAGAGTGTTGAGCCAGCGGTCGAGTTCCTCCTCGACCGAGCGGTTGATAAAATCGAGCCAAGTTTGGAAATGGCCTGAATCTGCAGCTTCGAGCGCCCTGTAATAATCCGCGCGGCGGTCGATGGAAATCGAAACCGGCGGGTAGCCTGCAGCGATCAGCACGAAATTCATTGCCAGTCTCGCAGCGCGGCCATTGCCATCGGCGAAGGGGTGGATGCTTGCGATGCCGTGATGGATTTTCGCAGCCTTTTCGATCGCGTCGGGCACCGCCTTCAATTCGTTGAAGAGCGCCTCCATCAGGTCGGGAACCTTGATCGGATTGGGTGGCAGGTGGTTCGATCCGCTGATGCGCACCGAGCCGCTGCGATAGTGGCCCGCGTGGCTGTCCTCAACGCGCGTAAGGATGATGCGATGAAGTTCGAGCAGATCCGATTCGCTGAGTTTGTTGCCGGTGGAGGCGAGTTGCTTCACGCGTTCCCATGCGACCGCGAGGTTGAGGGCCTCGACATGATCCTTGAGCGGCTTGCCGGAAATGGTGACTCCTTTCGAGAGCACCATTTCCGTTTCGCGCAGTGTGAGGCTATTGCCCTCGATCGCGTTGGACTCATGCACCATCCGCACATCCCACTCCGCCGCGATGCTGGCGACCGACTCTGGGGAGAGCGGTCGCAGCGCGGCGAGTCGTTGGTGTTTGGTGGCGAGGTTCATGAATGTGGCGGCGATCATTGGTCGCCGGGTTTCTTGAGGTGGTTTGCGGCGACCGGTGATCGCCGCCACGGATCAATCGACGACTTCAGCGTCGACGACTTTGCCTTTTGCCTGTTTCGGTTCGTTGGATGCCGTTTCGTCGGGCTCGATATCGGGCGCGGCACCGGCGGCACCGCCCTGCGCTTGTTGCGCGGCCTGATAGAGTGCTTGGAGCGAGTTTTCGAGATCGCTTGAGGCGCTGTTGATCTTTTCGACATCGTCGCTGGCGATCGCGTCCTTCACGGCTTGGATCTTGCCTTCGAGCATCGACTTCAATTCGGCCGGTGCTTGATCGCCGAGTTCGCCGAGTTGTTTTTCGGTCGAGAAAACAAGGTTGTCGGCCTTGTTCTTCGCATCGACTTTCTCAACGCGCTTGCGGTCTTCCTCGGCGTGCGATTCGGCATCGCGTTTGGCTTTTTCGATTTCGTCCTGCGAGAGGCCGGAGGAACCTTGGATCGAAATTTTCTGTTCCTTGCCCGACTGCTTGTCCTTGGCCGAAACATGAAGGATGCCGTTGGCGTCGATGTCGAAGGTCACTTCGATTTGCGGCTCGCCGCGGCGGGCAGGGGTGATGCCATCGAGCTTGAAGTTGCCGAGCAATTTGTTGTCGGAGAACATCGGGCGCTCGCCTTGGCAGATGCGGATGTCGACGGCCGGTTGGTTGTCGGAAGCGGTCGAGAAAATCTGCGACTTCTTGGCCGGGATGGTCGTGTTGCGTTCGATCATCGCGGTGGCGCGCGAGCCTTCCGTTTCGATCGAAAGAGTGAGCGGCGTCACATCGAGCAGCAGCACATCCTTCACATCACCGCGCAGCACACCGCCTTGGATCGATGCGCCGATGGCGACGACTTCGTCGGGGTTCACGCCTTGGTGCGGTGTTTGACCTGCGAGCTCGCGGGCGGTCTCGACCACCTTCGGCATGCGGGTCATGCCACCGACGAGCACCAGTTCATTGATGTCGGAGGCTTTGACGCCGGCTTCCTCGAGGCAATCGCGCACGGGCTTCTTGGTGCGCTCGAAGAGCGAGTCGGTGAGTTGCTCGAGCTTCGCGCGTGTGAGCGAAAGCTGAATGTGTTTCGGCCCGGTGGCATCGGCCGTGATGAAGGGCAGGCTGATGTCGTAGGACTGCGTTGATGAAAGGGCGATCTTCGCTTTTTCCGCTTCTTCCTTGATGCGTTGCAGCGCGTCCGGCTGACCCGAGAGGTCGATGCCTTGATCCTTCTTGAATTCGTCGACGATCCATTGGATGAGCGTGTTGTCCCAGTCGTCACCGCCGAGTTGGGTGTCGCCATCGGTGGCAAGCACTTCGAACACGCCATCGCCGATTTCGAGCACCGAGATGTCGAAGGTACCACCGCCAAGGTCATAGACGGCGATTTTTTCGTCGGACTTTTTATCGAGTCCGTAGGCGAGCGCCGCGGCAGTCGGCTCGTTGATGATGCGGAGCACTTCGAGTCCGGCGATTTCACCGGCTGCCTTGGTGGCATTGCGTTGCGAGTCGTTGAAATAAGCAGGCACGGTGATCACCGCTTGCTTGATCGATTCACCGAGTTTCGATTCCGCATCGGCTTTCAGTTTGCCGAGGACCATCGCGGCGATTTCCTGTGGGGAAAAAGTTTTCGTTTCGCCGGCGACTTCGACTGCGATGTGCGCGTCGCCATTCGCGGCGGCCACGATCTTGTAGGGCATGCGCTTGTCGGCTTCGGTCAGCTCGGCGAACTTGCGACCGATCAGGCGCTTGGCGGAGAAGATCGTGTTCTTGGGATTGGTCACGGCCTGGCGCTTGGCGGCCTGGCCGACGAGGCGTTCGCCGCTCTTGGAAAAGGCGACGACCGATGGGGTGGTGCGTGCACCTTCCGAGTTTTCAAGCACGGTCGGCTCACCGCCCTCCATGACGGCCATGCAGGAGTTGGTGGTGCCGAGGTCGATTCCGAGGATTTTGGACATGAGGTTGTTTTCCTTTCAAATTTGCCCGTTCGGGCGTTGTGGTTCGGCCCAGCTTTCGCATCCATCGTGCCAGCATTGGGAAATTTTGCGTAATTTATTGATTTTGAATGACTTAAAAAATTTCTCCGTCTGTTAGAGACACGCTGTAGTCGCCCAATAGCGACAAAATGACGCATTTTGTGCGCGCCAAAGTGTCGCAGTGTCAGGAAATGCGCGGCAGAAATTTTCCGACCTTGAAAGTTGGTGAATTCCCTTTCTAGGGTCTGTTCAGGGGTTATGCGCGTTCAAGCATCAAGATGGATTCCACGGGGTGAGCCGTTCCAGGCGGACGGCGACGCGTCCTCGGGGGGATTTCCGGCCGTGCTCGAGCAATTGGTGCGTCAGCGGGGCCTGCCGGCAGGGGTCGATCTTGAGGGCTACCTGCGGCCGCGGCTGCGGGATTTGGCCGATCCGTTTCTGATTCCCGACATGCGGCCGGCGGTCGAGCGGATCCTTCAGGCTGTGGATCGCGGGGAAAAAATCTGTATTTACGGTGACTACGATGTCGACGGCGTTTCCTCGATCACCCTCATGCGGCGGATCCTGATGGCCTATGGCTTGCAGCCGCGGCATTTCATTCCGAGGCGCGGGCCGGAAGGTTATGGCCTGAGCGATGCGGCGATCGCACGCTGCATGGCCGAGGGTCCGAAGCCGGATTTGCTGATCACCGTCGACTGCGGAACGGTGTCGATTCCGCAGGTCGCGGATCTGCGTGCAGCGGGGGTCGATGTGGTGATTGTCGACCATCATGAGCCGCTGCTGGACGGGCGGCCGGATTGCTGCGCATTGGTCAACCCGAAGTGCGGCACGGAATTCACCTACCTCTGCGCGGCCGGCGTGGTGTTCAAGCTGGGGCACGCTTTGCTGAAAACGCGTCAGACCGATCTGGATCTTAAGGAGCTCATCGATCTCGTCGCGGTGGCGACCATTTCCGACATCGTGCCGATGGTTGGGGAAAACCGCCTGCTGGTGCGCCATGGCTTGCAGCACTTGTCGCGCACGCTCAACCCCGGCTTGCGCGCGCTGCAGGAAGTGGCGGGGATCAGTGGTCTCACCACCTCAATGGATGTCGGCTTCCGCATCGGGCCGCGACTCAACGCCGCAGGGCGCATGGATGTGCCCGAGGATGCGCTCGAGACGCTTACCACCGATTGCCGCAGGCTCGCACGCGAGCTCGCCTTGAAGCTCGATGATTACAATCGCGAGCGTCAGGCCTTTGAAAACCGCATTCGCACCGATGCTGTTGACTTGCTCAATGAAAGCTTCGACCCGCAACGCGATCCGGTGATCGTGCTGGGCTCGCGCACTTGGCATCACGGCGTGGTGGGCATCGTTGCCTCCAGGCTCATGCGGCAGTATCACAAGCCGACCTTCATCATCGCGATCGACGAGGGTGGCATCGGCAAGGGCTCGGGCCGCAGCATCGAAGGGGTTTCGCTCGTCGAGGCCCTGCGTGCTTGCGATGACGACTTGCTCGCGGGCGGAGGTCACGCCATGGCGGCCGGCCTTTCGATTGAAGAGGATAAAATCGATTCGTTCCGAAAAAATTTCACCGACTATGTGCTGCGCAACACGAGCGAGGAGCAACGCCAGCCGACGCTGATGTATGACATGGAGCTGGGCTTCGATCAGTTGTCGCTCGACTTCATGGCCGACTACGACCTGCTGCAACCATTCGGCAACGGCAACCCGCAGCCGATTTTCATTTCACGATGCGTTGGCCTGAGCCGTTCGCCCCAGCACATGAAAAACCATCACCTGCGCCTGATGCTGCGCCAAGGCTATCACGAGCAGGATGCGGTCTTTTTCGGCGGCGGCGAACACCCCCTGCCCGACCCACCCTGGGACATCGCCTACACCATCGACCGCAACCACTTCCGCGGCCGCACCACCCTACAGCTCGTCATCCAAGCCGTCCGCGCAGCGGAGGAGTGTTGAGCGGAAGAGTTGAGGTTATTTGTTAGAGGTTATTGGGGGAGATGGAAGGAGCTCTCCTTCAAGTGGCTGGAGCATCTTGCTCCAGGCCGTCCATGGAGCGTCCCGCTCCATATTCTCACCGGTAGGGCGATGCGGCCTCGCAGCGCCGACTCTTTTCAAGAATGAACATACAAGCCGCCAAGGTCGCAAAGGGGCGCGGAGAAAGATCGTAGATGGCGGATCGTGGATTGTGGATGTTGAGTCAAAGAAGAAGCTGGATCTTCATCGTGGCTGGGATTTTTCAGTCCCAGTCCGTCCTTGGAACATTCTGTTCCAAGTTCTGCATGGCCAATGTTTCGGCCAATTCTTCCACCGTGGCGGTGGTTTCCAACCGCCATGCCCATTCTCTCTTTGCATGATGGCCCAGGCTCACTGTCCGTGAAATGGCAGGACAAAATCGAAACACCGAGGCGCGGAGCGCGCAGAGGACTTCACGGAGAAAGATCGTGGATGGCGGATCATGGATTGTGGATAATGGATTGTGGATAATGGATTGTGGATAATGGATCGAAGAGGAAGCCGCTTCTTCAACGGGAGCGTGGGCGTCCCGCCCGTGTCTTCAAGGAGCGTGGGCATCTTGCCCACTTCTTCAATTCCGGTAGGGCGATGCGGCCTCGCGGCGCCCATTCTCTCTTTCATGAAAGCCCAGGCTCACTGTCCGTGAAGTAGCAGGACAAAATCGAAACGCCGAGGCGCGGAGCGAGCAGAGGACTTCGCGGAGAAAGATCGTGGATGGCGGATCATGGATTGTGGATGTTGAGTCAAAGAAGAAGCTGGATCTTCATCGTGGCTGGGATTTTCAGTCCCAGTCCGTCCTTGGAACATTTTGTTCCAAGTTCTGCATGCTGGAGCCATTCAATTTATCCGGGAAATAGAATGGTGAGTTGGTCAGGACCAACCCCGCCTCACACGGTTAAGCAGTCACCGTCTCCAGTTCAATGCGCGGACCATCCAATCGAGTCTTGGCATGCTCGATCGTGATCCCAACGATTTGCCCATCGCCATCGTAGTCGAGTAGCGTGTCATGATCGAGGTCGCGCGTCTCCACCACTTTGGCTTTCCGAAGCTCTAGGTAAAGCGTGTCGGTATCCTGGAAATACTTAGCCTTCATGATCCTGATACGACTTTCCTAAATTAATGTGACTCCGCTTTTTTGTTCGAAGCGTTTACTTGATCGAGCAGCCAGCTTCGACCTACCAAGCGCAGTACTGCGGATGCGTCATCCCAATAGCGCTGCAGGACGGGCAAGGTCACCTCTCTCAATTCCTCAACTGTTTCAAAGACCCGGTTGCCTATTTCATCCTTGATGATGTCCCAGAGCTGTTCGCATGGATTTATACCAATATCACCTAGCTATTAGACTTTAGATCGCGGCGGAAGCGTTTACTTCATCGCGCATCCACTGGTGAATGAGAGAAGATATCTTGGAAGGTTCACTCCAGTCTCTCGCCACTGCGATGATG
>JBIKIR010000010.1:0-55256 GCA_044361475.1 Luteolibacter sp.
CAATACCTGCGACGTCACCACTGCGGTGATTGGGGCGAAGCACTCTGGGACGAGGATCGCAGAACAAATGATGAAGCGCTCGACGACGGGTTCCGGCTATTGAGTTGCTACCGCACACCCGCTGGCGGCCGCCTCTACATCATCACCGAGCACGATAGATCGACGACGACGATCTTGCTGCCGAGTGAATATTGATGCGGCTCAGAGAAATGGATTGATGACACGAACTCCCGCGTAGAGTTGCCCGTGGTTGAGATCTTCGGAATAGACCGTTTCACAACCGAGTTCCGCGGCTGCAGCGATGATCGCGCTGTCCCAGTATGAAATCTGATAACGTTTCCTGACCTCAAGCGCTAACCAAAACACGGATTCACTGACTGGAAGCACCGGATAGCTTTCGAGAGATTCCAGAATTCGCACCACCTTGTCTTCCGGGAGTTTGAACTTCGCCGTGGCGTTGACGTAAAACTCCGCAAGCACTTGGACTGAAAAACCGCCACCGTCCCGAGCAAGCAAGTCCCTTGCCACAACCCGCTTTGCTGTTTCCTTCGCGGCTCCAGAAGCAGCGTAAAGGAGGATGTTCGTATCAAGGAAAAATTCAGCGTGCATTGGCATCCGAGCGGCTGAGACGATTCTTGGCGACGAAAGCAGGAAGCTTGTCCATTTCGGCAAATAGCTTCTTGGCTCGATCCCGAGCCTTCACCTGCTTTTCGGCAAGGATGTGCTCCAGACCTTGCAGAACCAGGCCACGCAAAGTGGTGCGACGTTCGGCGGCTACGATCTTTGCCTGATGTGCAATCGCGTCGGGGATCTCAATGGTGGTTTTCATGACCCGTAAGTACGGTGATACGGCTATTGTGTCAAGAAATCTGTCGATCACCGCACCGTTCAATTCACTCACACCATGGGGGTCGAATCGTCACGTTGTTTCCGATAGGATAGGACTTTTCAACCGGAGCGACAATGTAGGTGTGTTCCGGTTGGAGGTCTGCAATCGCCTGATGGAAGCCGCGTGTGACATCTGGCGCTGATGATGCCTTGAACTCGAATGCGATGCGGCGGCGACCTTTTTCGAGAATGAGGTCGAGTTCCACACCGGTTGCTGTGCGGTAGTGACTCGCAGTCCAACCTGGATATTGGTCGAGGATTTGTTCCAGCGCGAAACCTTCCCATGATGCGCCAAAAACTGGGTGCCCGCGAAGATCGGATTCCGTTTCCAGCCCCAGCAGCGTGTGGAGTATGCCGCTGTCTCGCAGATAGACCTTAGGGCTTTTAACCAATCGCTTTTTTAAATTTGGCAGTAAGGGTGGCAAGCTTCGAACCATGTAAGTCTGGGAGAGCATATCAAGATGATGGCCGATGGTCGCTGGGGTGACTCCGAGCGACTGGCCAAGCTGGCTTCTGTTGAGGAGTTGGCCATGGTGGTGAGCGAGCATTTGCCACAAGCGATGAAGAGCTTCGGCAGGCACTCGGAATCCGAGTTGGGGAATATCCCTTTCAAGAAAGGTGCGAATGAACTCCTCACGCCAACGGCAGGAAACCTTGGTGCTGGGAGTCAGCAGGCTGTCTGGAAAGCCGCCTCGTAGCCAAAGCTGGGAAAGCCGCTTCGCTCCTACTTCCGAAATTCGGAACGGGGTGAGTTCAACATGGGCGATGCGACCGGCGAGTGATTCGCCAGATTGACGAAGTAGCAGTGGGGACGCCGAACCCAATAGCAAAAAGCGACGCGGAGTGCGTCGGCGGTCGATGATGCCCCGAAGCTGTGGAAATAAATCAGGAACGCGTTGAACTTCGTCCAAGATAACCAGATGGTCGGAGAGCGGATCGAGAAAAGCGTTTGGGTCCGTCAGTTTGCGCCGATCGGTCGCACTTTCGAGATCGAGATAGAGAGTCGGTTTTTTGAGAGATTCGGCGATCTTTTGGGCCAATGTGGTCTTCCCACACTGTCTCGGTCCGGTAAGAACCACGGCTGGAAAATGAGCGAGACACTCGTTCAGTTCATGGGTTGCGCTACGTTCAAAAGATTGCATATCGATAGCCTGACTATAAATTTGCAATGATCAAGATAATTGATGCGGTTCAGTTCAATCCGCATGCCAACGAGTGGGCGTCGAAGTAAATGGTGAAAAATATGGATGCGGATGGCGCGCGACAAAACGCGCGGATGGCTGGCAGGAGGAAGGATGTCGGAACGCACATCCCTCCGGCATCAGATCCTAAATGAAACCATCAGATAAGAAGGCTGAAGCCATTACCTTCGGAGTTGAACTGGAAACCACCATCCCCGTGCTCTCCGGCGTGGTGGTCGGAAATTACCACAACGGCATCAGTGTAAGAGCTGGTGTTGCCACCGGATCCACCGCGCCCCTCAACGCGCCCACATTCAATGGCGAGTGTTGGCAGGTTGAGCGCGAATGCGAGATGAATGCTCGAAAATTGCTTTTCACCTAGGGCGGACAACACACTGGAGAGCCGCTTAGGGGTGGGAAAAGGGGGTGACCCAAAAAAACCATCCTCCTTATCGAGGATGGTTTTTTTAAATATGTCTGGAAACTCAGGCGATCTTCCGACGACGCGTCACGACTAGAGCTAATGCTCCGAGTCCGGATAGGGCATAGGTGGAGGGTTCGGGAATAACATCGACACTGGCAACTCGGAAACCAAGATTTACGATATCAGTGCTTGGACCATAGCTGGAGCGGGTCGAGGAATCGAGAGCATCACTAGAGCCACCAAACCAGTAACCGCCTCGAACCATGCGTTGATCGCCCGTATTGTTATTCGTGCCATCAGAGGAACTTTCCTGCCATTCTTGGATATTCCCTCCTTGACCCATTGTCCCGTAGGAGCTACGTCCTCCAGCTTGATAGACAGAGGCGGGACCTGGTGGTATCCAACCTTGGTTATAGACAGCCGTTCCTGAGGCGGTCCCGCTTGTAACAGGCGTGGGGGCGGTGTTGCTGACGGTCGGATAAAGATTATAACCGCTTCCGTCACTCTTTCCGAAAGCCGCCTTGTAGAACTCATTCTCGCTCGGCAGGAAATACTTGGCCAGAGAGTTGCGGTATTCGTTATTCGGATCATAACCAGCATTGGTGACTGTCCAGAGAGCCATGTTCCAGGTGCTGCCGCTCCATGTTAAATTGTAGGCAGAAGTAAATCCCTTACTGGTATTGAGCCAGTTCACGAAAGCTGCCGACTCATACCAGCTCATGTTGGCCGCTGGCATGTCACCGCTCCAACCTCCTGCCGTGACATGAGCGAGCCCAGATGCGGTGGCCTTATTGATATGGTCCTGAGAGATTTCATAGGTTCCGATCCTATAAGCGTAACCGACCGAGCCGTAGCCAGTCGTATCGGCGGCATTGCCTGGATTTCCGATCCTGGTGAAGTCAATGGTGAACTGATTTGCCCCCGTTCCGAAGTTATCGGCGTGAGCGGTGAGGTTGGTGCCAGCAAGGATCGCCGTGGCGAGTAGGAGCTTCTTCATAAGGTTGAAATTGGTCTGTGTGTGGGTGAGCTTGCAAGAGTGTAACAATAGCCCAACACACCCGTCAAGCCGCTTTGACAGGTATTTACGACTTAACATCTCCGGTGTCATTTATCATTGGCGCAATACGCCGGATCTTTGGATGACATGAGGCTGCTATGTGGGGGCTCCGCCTATGATCGAGGTGAATCGCAATCAATTCAGGGCGGGCAGAAGCTCACGCCATTTTGCGAGGGCGGTTTTGATATTTGCGGCCTCATGTCTGGGGTTGATTTCCCAGACCAGCGGGCAATTTGCGGGGAAAAATTTGAACAGCTCGGCGTAATCGAGTGTGCCGGTGAAGGGGGGGCGGTGGTCGGATGCGGGCCATTTCACATCGTGGACATGGGCGCCGATCAAGTGCGGTGAGATCGTCTCGAGCCATTGCGCGTGATCGAGCAGGCCGAGGTTGTGCTTGAGTTGCACATGGCCGAAGTCGTGCCAGTAGCCGATCCATGGGTTGTCGGCGAAATGGTTTTGCAGTGCGATCATTTCGCGTTCGGTCGGCATGTCCTCGAAGCGTGAGCGCGATTCGATGGCAAGCTTCACGCCGAGTTCGGCGGCGCGGGTGGCGATCGTGCTGAGTGATTCGATCGCGCGTTGGTAGTAGAGCGCGGAAATTTTTTCGCGTTTTTTTACAAACTGCAATTTGCGTTTGATGAATGAGGGATCGTGCGGGCCCTTTTCCGAGAGCTGTGCGGTGAGCGATTTCGTCCAGCGTTTGTGGTTCATAGGGACCGATCCCATGTGCAGGACGAGGTACTGCGCCTCAAACTCCGCGGCGGTTTCCAAACTTTGAAGGGTCATCGCCATCGCGCGTTGGCGTTCGGCCTGGCGGTGCGAGGTGTACTGATAGGCATCGGGCGCATCGATCATCACCTCGACGGGCGATGGGAAAAAATTGTGGACTCCGGTGCAGGTGAAAAGTTTGCACTTGTAGGCTTTGCGGATGCCGGGGAGCTTGGCGATGGTCATGCCGTGGGAGAGCTCGATGCGATCGAACCCGAGGTCGACGATTTCCTCGATCATTGGCTCGCCGTCGGCGTGGCGGTGGCTGTTCCAGCAGGTGGAGAAGGCGGGCATGCGGACTGGTTTCGCTGCTGATCCTAGGCGGGTGGGAATGGCAATGCATCCACAAAAGACACCGGTGGTGAAATTGCCCGATTCCGCTTGCGTGGTACCAAATGCGGGTTTACAGCCTCGCCGTCATGCGTATCGCACCCGTTCTTGGCGTCTGCGGCATAGTTTTCTGCTCATGCAGCGAAAAAAAAGAGGTCGTGTTGACCGAAACCCGCGCGCTTTCGACCCGCGACAAGCCCGGGATGCTCAACGCGACGAGCGATCAGCGTTTTCGTGATGCAAAGTCGAGCCCGGTGAAGGGCGAGACGCCACTCGGTTGGCTCGAAGTGCCGCCCTCGCAGTTTCGTCAGCTGAATTACCGCTTTGGCGAAAGCGGCTTGGGCGAGGCATGGGTGTCGGTCGCATCTGGCAGCGTGCTGGATAACATCAACCGCTGGCTGGGTCAGTTCGAGGTGGGAAAAATCAGCCCGCAGAATTTGGCGGAGATGCGCAAGGTTCCGGTGGCGGGGTTCGAGGGCGTGTGGGTCGAGGCTGATGGAACTTATGCCTCGGGCATGGGTGCCGGGCCCAAGCCGGGATACGCGCTGGCAGGTGTCGTGTGTGATGCCGGAGATCGCATCCTCACGGTTAAGATGGTGGGGCCGAAGGCGGAGGTCAAAGCGGCTTCTGCCACACTCGAGGCCTTTGCAAAAAGTTTGAAAATTGTCGATCAAAGCCCGCGCTGAAATCACTGGCATGACTGAATCTGAACCATCACCGAAACGCGAATCGAGAAGCTGGCTCGGCAAGGCCTTTGATGTCTTGTCCGGCTTTGGCTTGGCGACGATCCTCCTGATCATCCTTGGCTTGCTGACCTGGTTTGCGACCTTGGAGCAAATTGACAGGGGGCTTTACGCGACGCTGGAAAAGTATTTCGACTGGCGCTCGCCATTTCTTATCCCCGAGATCGGTGGCCGCATGGTGCCCTTGCCATTGCCCGGTGGTTATTGGGTCGGCGTGGTCTTGGTGATCAATCTCACGCTCGGTGGCGTGATTCGCATCCGCAAGGGATGGAAGCACATCGGTAACCTGATCTCGCACCTAGGCATCATTTTCATGCTCATTGCGGGCGGTGTGGCGCACCACTTTTCGCAGCGCGGAAACATGGCGGTGGGTGAGGGTGAGACCAACGATGCGGCGGAAGATTATTTCGAATATGTCGTCGAGGTCGCTGAGGTCAAAGATGGCAAGCCGGCGGATATCCATGTGGTGAGCGGCCGTGATATGTCGGATCTCACACGCGGCAAGCAGCGGGTTTTCCGATTCCCAAATTTGCCCTTTGATCTGGAGATTGCCGGATACGAGAAAAACGCATTGCCCGTATCGGTTGTCGAGCGTGCGCCGAGCGGCAGTCCCTTGGTGGTCGATGGCTACTACCTCATGCCGCGGCCGGGGGAGGTGAATGCCGAGTCCAATACCGCGGCATGCTATGCGAGGGTCATCAATCGTGATGGCAGCAAGCAGACGCCTTTCATTCTTGCGGGTGCGAGTTTCCATCCCTTCACCCTCAAGCATGAGAACAGGACCTTCACGGTTGACATGCGCAAGCGCCTGTGGCCGATGCCATTCGCGCTGCGTTTGGATGAATTCAAGGCCGAGTTCCACCCGGGAACAACCAGACCGGCGAAGTTTGTGAGTCATGTCACGCGCATCGAAAAGGGCGATGAGTCGAAGGTGACGATCCAGATGAACGAGCCAATGCGCTATGAGGGGTTGACCTTTTTCCAGGCGAGTTACGGTCCGCCCGGCGCGGGTCCGGGACAGAAGCTTTATTCGGTCTTTGAGGTTGTCCGCAATCCGGCCGACATGTGGCCCGAGTACAGCCTCTACATCGTCACTTTTGGCATGTTGGTGACATTTCTGCTCAGGCTTTTCACTCATCTCGGAACCACCAGCCGCAAGAAGAACCATGTCTGACCAACCATCGCGTGCAGGGCGCCGCATTGCGGCAGTGATCATTGCGGTCGGAGTATGCGCCGCATTTTACAACATGCTTGTCGACATGATGCCGAAAGGCGACCTGCGCAGTGTCGAGGGCTATGTCCCGTGGTCGAAGGAGACCTTGCGTGAGGTTGAGACTTTGCCTTTGCAGGATGGGGGGCGGATCAAGCCGTTTGGCACTTATGCCGGATTCTCGATGCTGAGCATTCATGGTGCGCGCTCGATGAAACTTGCCGATGCCGAAGGTAAGGAATACCGGGTGAAGCCGACCGCGTGGTTGCTCGATATACTTTTCCGCCCACAGTTTGCGATGCGTCAACCGACCTTCCGGGTCGATAATTCGGCGGCGCTCGAGTCGATCGGCGTGAAACCTCGCGGCAAGCGCGATCGTTATTCTTACGAGGAACTTGAGCCTGGCCGTGAGAAGCTCGGCGAGCTGGTGAAGGGCTTCGAGATGATCGAAGCGAAGAAGCGTGATCCGCTTCAAAACCAACTCGCGGATCTGTCGGCAAACATGCGGACCTACGAGAGTCTGCTCGGGTATTTTTCCTTTGCGCGGGCGGGGGTGGTGCTGCCTGGATCCGGTGAGGCCGGCGGGCCTGACCGTCGTGCGGAGATGAGCGCGCTGATGATGACAGCGCCGCAGATCCGGAGTCAGATCGAAGAGTCGCGCGCGGCGGGCAATGCGATGGGCGGGCGTTTGCAGGGTCTGCTTCAGCAGGTTTTGGATGCGGCGAATTTCGCTAAATTCGGCTTGTTTGTGCTGCCACCCGCGGAAGCATCCGACAAGCAATGGCAGAGTGCGGGCAATGCGATCATGGATGTCATGACCGGCAGCGCGAAAGATGCCGAGACTTCGATTGGCGATGTGAAGGCGCTTGAAGCGATTGCAAGAAGCTCGGGTGATGAAGTTGCATTCCGCAAGCACTGGGTGGCCTTTCGCGAGAGGATCGAGGCGAGAGCCAAGGCTCGTGGCGAGGGCGGTTCCGTGCCGCTCGAAACGATTTATCAGCGCAGCGACAAGTTCCTTTATGCCGTAGCATTTTTCCTGATGGGTACCCTTGCGGCGCTCGGCATGTGGTTCGGCGGTCGTACAAAGCTTGCCACGGGTTTGTCGTGGGCGGTGTGGGCGCTGACCCTTGCCGGCTTGGCCTGCTGCATTTCGGCAATCGTGATGCGCTGCATGATCATGGGTCGGCCACCGGTCGGAAATCTTTATGATACCATCATTTTCATCGGTACGACGGTCGTGATGTTGTCGTTGATCGTTGAATGGATGGTCGGCCGTCGTTTCGCGCTCGGGCTTTCACCGATCATCGGCACGATCCTTTTGATTCTTGCTCGGCGATATGAATTGGGTGATGCCAATGATCATATGGATCCGCTGGTGGCCGTGTTGGATTCGAACTTCTGGCTCGCGACGCATGTCATCACGATCACGCTGGGATATTCCGGCGGTTTGCTGAGCGCGTTCATGTCGACTGGATACATCCTGATGCGTGGTCTTGGTCTTGATGGAGGCGATGCCGGCCTGCGCCGCTCGTTGACGCGTGCGGTTTACGGCATGCTATGCCTCACGCTTTTCCTTTCGCTCGTGGGCACGGTGCTCGGTGGCATCTGGGCCAATTATTCGTGGGGTCGCTTCTGGGGATGGGATCCGAAGGAAAATGGTGCGTTGATGATTGTGCTTTGGACGCTGGCGATCCTCCACGCGCGGCTTGGTGGATTTCTGCGCGAGTGGGGTCTCCACTTGTCGGCGGTGTTTACCGCAATCGTGGTGACCTTCTCGTGGTGGCATGTGAATTTCCTTGGAGTTGGTTTGCACAACTACGGCTTCACCGCCGGCAAGTCGACGATCTGGGGCTTTTACCTAGCGATGCTTGTCGTGCTGATCTTTGGTGTGGTGGCGATGGTTTTGGAAAATGCCAAGAAGGGCGAAGATCGCGCGTAGCATGCGGTTAGCATCATCGGCGTTTTCGTGATCGAGAGTCGGCTTGCGTTAGTCGGGCAAACATGAAGCGTTTCAGTAACTCGCTTGCCAGCAGGTAAAGTGTGGTGATGCCGATGAGTGTGAACATGATGTGCCATGGCAAGGGCACGAGGCCGAAAATTTTACCGAGTGCGGTGTAGGGAAGGGTGATCGTGGTGGCTGCGACTAGGAGCGTGGCGATTGCAAGAATGCGTCCGGGTTTGCTGCGGAAAAACGGGCGGTGGGTGCGAATCACCATCACGATGAACAGCTCGGTCATGAGCGACTCGATGAACCATCCGGTTTGGAATTGTGCTTCGGTGGCGCGGAAAACGATCAGCAGTGCGCCGAAGGTGAGGTAGTCGAAGACCGAACTGACCAGGCCGAAGGCGATCATGAATCGGCGGATGAAGTGATGGTCGAGGCGACGGGGCAGGCTCACTTGTTCGGGATCGACGCTATCGGTGGCGATGGTGAGCGCGGGTAGGTCGGATAGGAAATTATTGAGCAGGATTTGTTTGGGAAGCAGGGGCAGGAAGGGCATGAAAAACGAGGCGCCCGCCATGCTGAACATGTTGCCGAAGTTTGCGCTGGTAGTGATGTAGATGTACTTCAGCGTGTTGGCGAATGTGATGCGGCCATTGCGCACGCCACGGGCAAGGACGCCGAGGTCGCGACGCATCAGGATGATGTCGGCGGCTTCCTTTGCGACATCGACGGCGCTATCGACCGAGATCCCCACATCGGCGGCGTGCAAGGCGGAGGCGTCATTGATGCCATCGCCGAGGTAGCCCACCACCTCGCCCGATTTACGCAGGGCGATGAGAATGCGTTCTTTCTGGTTCGGTTCGGTCTCTGCAAAAATGTCGATTTCGCCAACCCGCTTGACCAATGCCGCATCGCTCAGTTGCCGCAAGTCAGAACCGGTCAGCAGATTCGGATTTTTGATGCCGATACTTTGGCTCAAATAACGGGCGACGAGTTGGTTGTCGCCGGTGATGAGCTTGAAGCTCACGCCCAAGTCCTGCAGATCATTGATGGCGGTCATGACATCTGGCTTGGGTGGGTCCTCGAAGAGCAGAAAGCCCTCGAAGGTCATGTCACGCTCGTCATCCTTGTTGATGACAGGATCACCGGTGACATCGCGCGTTGCGATCCCAAGCACGCGGTGGCCTGCGATGCTGTAATCGTGAAATTGCCGTTGCAAGGCCTCGCGCATGTTGTCGAGGGGTATTTCGCCCTTGTCGATGGCCACCTTGGTGCAGGTGGCCATGACATTGGCAAAGGCACCCTTGGTGATCATCAGGTGACCGTTGTTTGCCTCATTTGTAACCACCACGCTGAGTCGCTTGCGGATGAAGTCGTACGGTACTTCATCAAACTTGGTGTAGCCGGCGGTTTTAACTTCGGTATCCGATCGCAGCGCTTCATCGATCGGGTTGGTAAAGCCGCTTTCAAATGTGGCGTTGAGCACGGCATGGAGCCGGACGCTGGAGCTTTCGCGGCCATCGGAATCCACGGCGGCGTGTAGTTTGACGCGCCCCTCGGTGAGTGTTCCCGTCTTGTCGGAACAAAGTACGCTCATGCTGCCGAAATTCTCGATCGATGATAGCCTTCGCACGATCACATGTTCCTCGGCCATGCGTTTGGCACCGCGCGCGAGGGTGATGCTGACGATGGCGGGCAGGAGCTCCGGAGTCATGCCCACGGCCAACGCGAGTGCGAACATGAATGACTCCAGTACAGGGCGGTGAAAGAAGACATTGATCGCAAAAATCATGATCACGAAAACCAGTGTCACGCGTATCAGCAATTCGCCGAAGCGTCGCAGGCCGCGCTCGAATTCGGTTTCGGGCGCACGCAAGCGAAGCCGCTCGGAAATGCTGCCGAGTTCGGTTTGTGTGCCTGTGCTCATGATCAAGGCGCGAGCGGTGCCGCTCACGACATGGGTGCCTTCAAAGACCGCGTTGGTCCTTTCGCATTGCTTGGCATTTACCGGCACGCTTCCGGTGTTCTTTTCGGAGGGGTAGCTCTCGCCGGTGAGCGCGGATTCATCGACGAACAAATCCTTGGATTCGATCAGGAGTCCGTCGCCAGGGATCGTATCGCCGGCGTTGAGAATGGTGATGTCGCCTGTGACAACATCGTGCACCGGGATTTCAATTTCCGATCCATCGCGCAGTACTTTGGCTTTGGTTTGAATCAGGTTCAGCAATGCCGCCACCGCGTTTGAGGCACGGTATTCCTGCCAGAAACCAAGCATCGTGCTCATCAGCACGACCGCGAGTACCATCAGCACATCCATGCGATCGCCGAGTGAAAGCGAGATCGCCATTGCTGCCAGAAGCAGGAGCACCAAGGGGCTGCGAAATTGATTCAGCAACAAGGCCCATGCCGTATGGGTCGGCTTGCGCATGGTGGCGTTGCCAAGGGACAAGCGCCGGGCAGCTTCGTCGGCAGTGAGGCCTTGCGTGCTGGAATCCATCTGCCCAAAGGCTTCATCAAGCGAAAGCGGATGGATGTTCATGACGGATGATGCAAACCATCACCGTTCATCGCGGTCGCGGGAATCGCAACCTACGCGTATGGGCATGATCTAAGGGGCACGACACTCTTGTCGTGCATTCAATGGTTGAAGAGCACCACAGGAGTGTGGTGCCTCCTTAGATCGTCAGCGCGCGATCGCTTTGCCAGAGGGTAAAGTGTTCGGGTCTTAGTTTCGATGGGTTGCGCCGGATATAACGCACCGCATTTGCGAAATGGTCCGCATCACGAATCATCGTATCCCGATAGCCTTTTTGCCATATTCGGCCTTGTCCGATTTTACGTGATGAAACGCCCTTCCATGTTTTGATCATGGCTCTCGAGGTTTGTTTGTGCAGTGAACAGCAAGTGCAGATGATTCGGCATGATCACCCATGCATGATGGTGGACGCGGGTTCCTTGATCGCGCATCAGTGTGTCTTCGATCATTTTCCTGATTTCTGGGTTTCTCATCAGACAAGATCCTGATCCTTCATCGAGCCATCGCTCCAATCTTGCTGAAAAGCGCTGATGGTACTCAATTTCGAGATCCGCTGGCCATGGCTTCGGGTGAATGTTTAGCCATATTGCGTGCTCATCCTTCCATTTGCGAATTTTCTGCTGAGGCATGGCATCGCCAAGTCGAAAGGTGACGAACTGCATCGACTCCGATTGTTGCCAGTGTGGAAGTTTTGTTCCGTGCTTGAGGATCTTTTCAGATGGATTGAGGTATCCGTCCATACATATGATGGGACGAATACAGCTATGGACAGTCAAGCTATAAGGAGGCACGACACTCTTGTCGTGCATTCAATGGTTGAAGAGCACCACAAGAGTGTGGTGCCTCCTTGGATCACTTTTTCTCGAGCAGTGAGTGGCCGGTCATTTGGGCGGGCTTGGGCACGCCGAGCATGTCGAGCAGAGTGGGGGCGACATCGGCGAGGATGCCGTCCTTCACTTTGAATTTATCCGAGTCGCTGGCGACATAGACTGCGTGAACGAGGAAGGTCGTGTGTGCGGTGTTGGGTGAACCATCGGGGTTGCGCATGTATTCGCAGTTTCCGTGGTCGGCGGTGATGAGGAGTTTGCCGCCGAGGCGGAGGGTTTCCTCGACGACTGCTTTGACTCCGGCGTCGATGGTTTCGCATGCCTTGATCGCGGCTTCGACCACGCCGGTGTGACCGACCATGTCGGGGTTGGCGAAGTTCAGAATCACGAGGTCGTAGTCCTTGAGTTTGGAGACCACGGTGTCGGTGACTTCCGGCGCGCTCATTTGCGGCTTGAAGTCATAGGTCGGCACATCCTTGGGCGAGGGGATGATCACTCGGTCCTCGCCGGCGTTGGCTTGTTCGACACCACCATTGAAGAAATAGGTGACATGCGGGTATTTTTCCGTCTCTGCGATGCGGAGTTGGTTCAGACCCGCGGCGGCGACTGTTTGGCCGAGCACCATGTCGAGTTTCTCCGGAGCGAAGATGGCAGGGCAGGTGTAGGTTTCGTCGTATTCGGTGAGCGTCACATAGTGCGTCTTGGGAGTGACGACACGGTCGAAGCCATCGAAATCGGGTTTGAGGAAGGCATCGGAAATTTCGCGGGCACGGTCGGCGCGGAAATTGAAGAAGAGGATCACATCATTGTCGCGGATGCGTTGGGTGTCGGCCTCGGCAAAGATCATCGGCGGCATGAACTCATCGGTCTTGTCCTTGCGGTAGTAATCCGCAACAGCCTCGCTGGCGAGGATCTCGCGCGGCTCACCTTTGCCGAGCACGATTGCATCCCATGCAAGTTTCACGCGGTCCCAGCGTTTGTCGCGATCCATTGCAAAGTAGCGTCCGATCACGGTGGCTATGCGTGCGCCGCATTTGGCTGCCTCGTCTTCGACTTTTGCGAGATAGCCTTCGCCGCCGGTGGGCGAGGTGTCGCGGCCGTCGGTGATCGCATGAATCATGATGTCCTTTACGCCGGCTTGATGAGCGAGGCGAGTCATCGCGATGAGTTGATCCTGATGACTGTGGACGCCGCCGTCTGAAACAAGTCCGATGAAGTGGAGTCGGCTGGACTTTGCTTTTTCGAGGGCGGTGGTGAAGACTGGGTTTTGTGCGAGCGTGCCTTCGGCGATGGCTTTGTTGATGCGCGTGAGGTCCTGATAAACAATGCGGCCGGCGCCGAGGTTCAGGTGGCCGACTTCCGAGTTGCCCATTTGTCCATCGGGCAGGCCGACATCGAGACCCGAGGCGCTGAGGAAGCCCTTGGGGTAGGCGGCGAGCAATTCATCGTGAAAAGGGGTGTGGGCGAGGAGGGTGGCGTTGCCATCCTTTTGGGCGGTGGCTTGACCGCCGGGGTTGACGCCCCATCCGTCGCGAATGATCAGAACTACTGGTTTCTTTGCCATGCGGCTGGGAGATAACCTCGCAGTGATCGGCGGGCAAGCCCGGAAAAACCGTCATGGCTTGGAGAACGCGGGAGAATAAGGTGATTTATGCGAATTCGCTACCGGATGACTCGGGGGCTCGGTGGATCCAGACGCTTTGCATCAGGCCGAGGAGCATCATGCAGACCACCACGAAGGTTCCCGAGTAGCTGACGAGTGGCAGCGGGATGCCGGTGATCGGGGTGAGCAGCAGGCACATGCCGATGCTTTCGAAGACATGGGCGAAGAAAAGTGCGACGACGAGGCTCGCGAGCAGTCGGCCTGTGACATCGCGGCTGTAGAAAGCGATGATGAGGCCCTGCACCATGAGAATGGCGAAGGCGGTGATCATGATGAGCCCGCCGCGGAAACCGGTTTCTTCGGCGATCACCGCGAAGATGTAGTCGTTATGTGCGGTGTCTTTGGGGATGAATGCTTTTGCGTGCAGCGAGCCGGTTTCGGGTCCTGCATTCCAACCGACGCCTTTCCATCCGGCTTTGCCGACGGCCATCGAGATGTTGTAGGGCGCATAGGCTTCCTTGCTCGTATCGACCTCACGCCCTTGCAGCATTCGCAGCCATGTGTCGATACGTTCTGGCCCGCGTTTGGAAACCATCGGCAACACCACGAAATAGAGCAGCGGCAAAAGTCCGGCCCCGATGAGGCCCATGAAGGTGAGATATCGAAACGGTATGCCTGTCACGAGCAGTGCGACCACCACCACTGGGATCCACACCAAGGCAGAACCCATGTCGCCCATTTTCATCACCATGAGAAATGGCACGGCGGCGATTGATGCGATGAGAGAAATGCGCGCGATGGGCGATGCAAACCACGGATGAAGTTTTGGCAGGTCCTGCGAAAGCCAAGCTATCAGGATGATGCCGGAGGTGATGCCGAGCTGTGCCGGTTGGAAGCTGAGTCCGAAGAGCGAAAGACGGTGAACCGAATCGTCCTGTTGCATCGCGAGAATCATCAATCCAAGGCCCACGAAGTAGAATGGGATGCCGAGCCAGCGGATCCAACGGTAGTCGATGAGGGCGGTGGCAAAGTACACCACGCTGCCGATTATGATCCATCGTTGCTGCATCGATGCGTACCATGCTCCGGCGCCGCCGAATTCCTTGAGGGCCTGCTCGCCGATGGACAGGTGCCTTGCGGCGCTCTCGATCATGATTACGCCAAATGCCAGCAAGGCATACATCACGAGAACCATGAGCCAGTTCATGCCGAGGAGTTTTTTCAGAAACTGGGTCATGGGCGAGGGCACGAAGATACTTCAAGCCGGGTGGCTGGCAAGGCGGGTGTGAATCGATTTAGAGCTGCGGCTTGCGCATTGGGCTAGGGCAAATATGCTGGCGATGAAATCCGATGAAACTTGAGCGAGTCGATGTCCTTCTGGTCGAGAAGGGGTTGTGTGAGTCGAGGGAGCAGGCCAAGCGCCTGATCCTTGCCGGCGAGGTGCGCATCGGTGATCGGGTGGTCGACAAGCCTGGGCAGAAGTTGGCGGAGGACGCGGCGCTCGAGGTTAGGGAAAAGCCGAAATTTGTCGGGCGGGGAGGGATCAAGCTCGAGGGTGCGCTGGAGGCCTTCGGGATCGACCCTACCGGGTGGGTCTGCATCGATGTCGGTGCATCGACCGGTGGTTTTACCGACTGCCTTTTGCAGCATGGGGCGGCGAAGGTGCACGCGGTGGATGTCGGCACCAATCAGCTCGTGTGGAAACTTCGCAGCGACCCGAGGGTAGTGGTCAAAGAGCAATTCAATGCCCGTCACATGGTGCCGGAGGATCTCGGGGAAAAAGTCCGCCTGGCGGTGATGGATCTTTCTTTCATTTCGCTGACCAAAGTTTTGCCGGCTGTTTTTTCGGTGCTCGATGACGAGGGCAGCGTCGTTTGTTTGATCAAGCCGCAGTTCGAACTCGACCGTGCGGACATCTCGAAGGGCGGCATCGTGCGCGATCCTGCCCTGCATGAGCGCGCGGTGGAAAAGATCCGGCGCTTTGTTGTGATGGAATGCCGACGCGAGTGGCGTGGGCTGATTGCCTCGCCGATCACCGGTACGGATGGGAATCAGGAATTTCTCGCGTGGATCGGCGGCGAGCTTTCGTGAATGTGATCAGCGGCTGCGCTCGATGTGCACGGCGACGCATTCAGTATCGGGCAGAATGTGTTTTTCGATGCTGATCGCGACCTTCGCGAGTGGGTGGTTGCGCAGCAGAAAATCGCAGATTTCGGTGGCGAGCGTTTCGATCAGTTTGCGTGGGCGTGCGGCGGCGAGTTCCTGGATTTGGATGGCGACCGCGTGATAATCTACTGTGTGCGAGATTTCATCGGCGAGACCGTCGAAACCTTGGCTTGGGGTCAGTCGAGCGGTGATGAGCAGAACTTGCGGTGCCGAGCGTTCGTCATCGGGCACGCCGATATGGGCATGGACCTTGAGTCGGCGGATTTCGATTTCGTCAGGCATGGGCGTGAGGGATGAGCTTGCGGTTGAGTGCTTCGCCGAGCAGTATGCGGGTCGGGGAGTTGAGCGGAAGCTTGAGTGCTTCGGAGGGTGTGAGCCACACGAATTCCTCGGCCTCGTCGTTGAGTCGCACATCCGTGCCGGTTGCGCGGGCGACATAGTTGAGCAGGATGAAATGCTCCGGGTGCATGAATTCAGGCGATGCGATGCAATCCTGATTTAGCACAAATTCGATGTCGGAAATTTGAAGGTTTGTTTCCTCGAAAACTTCGCGCGTGAGGGAGTCGAGCGACGATTCGCCGCGTTTGATTTTCCCGCCGGGGATGCCCCAGAGGCCGGACCACTTGTGGGTGCGGATCATGAGGACGCGGCCCGAGCCGTCGTGGATCAACGCGCCGACGGTGGTGATCGGACGGGCGGCGACCTGCCGGTGCATGAGATTGCGCAATACTTCGAGGTCGGGCACCGTGAGGTCGGGGCGCACGGCGGCGAGGACTTCCGGGTGTTGGTATCCGGTGAGTACGGCGATCGATGAAAGCCCGCCATGGCGCGCGGTTTCCACATCGTGGGTCATGTCGCCGACAAAAGCGGTCTCGTGTGGTTTGAGTCGATGCTGTTGGATGATTTGGTGGATCATGTCGCGCTTGTCGATGATGCCCGAGTAAATCGCCTCGAAATGGTGACGAAGTTTGAAGTCATCCATCTGCCGCTCGAAGGCTTGGGTATCCATTGAGGTCAGCACAAAGGCGCGAATGCCGTGTTGCGTGCACCATTCGAGTTTTTCGCGGGCGTGGGGCAGGACGGTGACGGGTGTCTTTGCCGCGCTGAATGCCGGGCGAAAGTGGGTTTCGAGTTCTGCGAGCGAAATGTCGGGCAGGAACTCGGCGTAAAACTCCGAGTAGGGAAGGCGGAACTGGCGGCGGAAATTGTCGCGGTCGAATGCTGGCAAATTGTAGCGCTCAAAGACCGCGTTGGTGGCCTCGATCACCGGGCCGAGATCATCGACGAGTGTGCCGGACCAATCAAAAATGAGATTGCGAAACATGGGGAGGGAGTTTTTCAGCCGAGGGTGAATTTCACCGACTTGATGCGTTGTTCGCCGAGTTGTTCTCGAAGGCGTGTGAGTAGCATCGGCTTCATTTGCTCGAGATGGAAGCGCATCGCGGGTTGGGTGACGCGCAGGACGAGGTGACCATTGCGCACGGAAACAGGTTCGGTATGACTCGCGATGAAATCACCGGCTAGTTCCTTCCATGTCGATCGGACGACTTCTTCATCGAGCCCGTCGCCGGCGCCGATCGACTTGAGGACATTGCGGATCCATTTTTCGGCAATCGTGACACCGGCGTTGGTGTCAATCGCCTCATCGCAGCCTCTCCATTCCCGCAGAATTTCCTCACGGATTCCGCCGGATGGGTTTTTGGGTTTCATGGCAGGCGGCGATTATGCGTCGCCGTCGTCGCCGATAGCCTCCACCGGACAGCCTTCCATGGCCTCGCGGCACAGGGCGGCTTCTTCGTCGTTTTCCGGTTGTTTGAAAACATAAGAATAACCTTCGTCGTCGGCGCGGGTGAAATTGGCCGGGGAGGTCTCACGGCAGAGGTCGCAGTCGATGCACTGGCTGTCGACATAGAATTTGCCGTTGGTGTTTTCCGCGTTCTTGTCTTCTCGGTCTGCCATGTGAGTAATGTGGTTGCGAGCACTTCAATGCCCCCAAAAACCCTAGTTTGCAACCTGAATTTTGCGTCATGTTTGCGGGTGTTTCTTCGAGCTGGTCAAACTGGGTTTTTGGAGGTAATAGGTTTCCTCAATTAAGCCTATGAGTTCCAATTCCGCGCACGACTCAGGGGAGGATCCCCAAATCAATAAGGTCGATCCATCCAGTAAGGAAATGAAGGTTTCATCGATCGATGGCTCCTTGTGGAACCTGGACGATGATGAATCTGTCGACTCGTTGCTGGTGAATATACGTGGCTCCGTGGGTGAGGGCATGCCGGCTGCCAAACTTGCACGCGTACCTAGGGTGATTGCCGGTTCCGGCGCTGGAAATAGGCTTCAATCCGATCCAGAACCTGTTGATCAAGAAGAGCTCCCGCAGCACGACGTTAGTGACGTCAAATTGAACATCCATCAGCGCAAAGACGTCAAATGGTCTGGAACACGGGTGCCCGAAATTGCTGAATCTTCGCGCGAATTGGATGATTTGGAAACGTGGATCGATGATGGTGGTAAGGCCACGGGTAAGGAACTGGAAGACGCCGTAGAACTTGCGAAGCCCGACATTCAGCCCGAGATGTCTTCTCTGGAGGAGGCTCCAGTTGAAGCGCCCGAGGAGGCGGTGGCGCCCGCCCCAGTTGAGTCGGGGGTTTCCAACTCGCCGCGTCAGGCGGTTGCCCCGTCGGTTGAGCGTCGGCAGTCTGATTATTCCATGCTTGAGAAGTTTGGCATGACCGCGCTGGTCATTGCTTTGTTGGCGGTTTTGACTGGGGTGTTTATTTATTCGTCGACGCGACTGCCTGTTGAATCGTTGAGCTCGAGAAAGCTCAAATTTCCAATCAGTGGCAAACATGTGACGATTCTTGCGGCGAAAACTTACTGGCGGCATGTGGTGCAATCGGGTCCGGAGGCGGATGTGGTGAGGCGAGGTACCCGCATGCTGCCGATATTGGAATTGTCCTGCACCGGTGGGCCTGGCGTTTTGCGAGTCTTGTTCCGTGATGAGAATGGCGACTCGGTGGGGGATACCATAACGCGCCAAGTTTCGGTCGAAGGTAAAATCACCATGGCCTCCACCGCGGGTTTTGATGATGTCGGCATGCACGCCGCTTACCGCACGGGCGAAAGTAAGCCCTGGAAGATTGAAGTTTATGAAGGGGGCGCGGCAAATGTGCCCGGCGATGGTTTCATCAAACTCTTCGAGATGGACATTTCCACCGAGCGTCGCTGATTGTTCCGCCATGTCCGACGCAGAAATCACCCCGATTGTGCCCCGCGAGGGTTGGCACGTCATGCATTTATTCTATCATGTCGATCACGCGCAGTGGTCGCTTTATGGCGATGATGAAAAAAGGCAGGCCAAAACAAGGTTGACCGAGCTCGTGCAGGAGATTCGAGCCACGCCGGACACCCACTTGCTAGTGTTTTCGGTGACGACGCCCAAAGCGGATCTCGGTTTCATGTTGCTCGGGCCCGACCTGCAGATGCTCAATGCGTTTGAAAAACAGATCAGTCTCTCACTCGGGCCGGAGATTCTGAGTCCGGCATATTCCTATCTTTCGCAGACCGAAGGATCGGAGTACACCACCACCCGCGAGCAGTACTCGGCGGAAACGCTGATCGGTGAAAAGGGTATGACCGAGGGGAGCGCGGAGTTTGAGGCGGCGCTGGTGGAGTTTGACGAGCGGATGGCGCACTATCTCAAGCACCGGCTTTATCCTGTCCTGCCGGGGTGGCCGGTGATTTGTTTTTACCCGATGTCGAAGCGCCGCAGTGGCGAGGACAATTGGTATTCGCTCAGCTACGAGGAGCGCCGCAAGCTGATGGCTGGGCATGCTCGCGTAGGGCGCAAGTATTCGGGAAAAATCCTCCAACTCATTACTGGCTCGACCGGACTAGATGAATTCGAGTGGGGCGTGACGCTGCTGGCCAAGGACACTTTTGACATCAAGGCAATCGTCTACGAGATGCGCTTCGACGAGGTGTCCGCGCGCTATGCCGAGTTCGGTGATTTCTACATTGGCCTGCAGCTTCCGCTCGATGTGTTGTTCCGGCGAATTTGCCTGTGAGCTTGCATTTGTCCGTTGCCATACGCGGTGCTCGAAACTAGGTTTTCCAAGTCGATGGCTGATCCCACCCCCGCAGTTGAAATTCGCAATCTGGTGAAGGAGTTTAAAACTTCCTTTCGCCGCAAACCATTGCGTGCGGTCGACGATGTCTCGATCCGCATCATGCCCGGCGAAGTGTATGGGCTCATCGGCCCGAACGGATCAGGCAAGTCGACGACGATGAAGGCATTGCTCGGACTCGTGGCTCCGTCGTCCGGGCAATGCTCGATTTACGGGCGCGATTCATTGAAGGTCGACTCGCGCGATGAAGTGGGATTTCTGCCGGAAAACCCGTATTTTTACAAACACCTCAGCGGTGCCGAGACATTGAGGTTCTACGGCAAGCTTTGCGGGCTCGGCGGGCGTAGGCTTGAAGATCGAGTTGGTGAGTTGCTTGCGCTCGTCGATCTGGAGGGAGCTCGCGATCGTCGGCTTGGCGGGTATTCCAAAGGCATGCTGCAACGGATCGGGCTTGCGCAGGCATTGGTCCAAGAGCCGCGACTCGTGATTCTCGACGAGCCGACTGCCGGAGTTGATCCGCTTGGATCACGGCAGATTCGCGATTTGATTCTCAAACTCCGCGAGCGAGGCATCACGGTTTTCCTTTGCTCGCATCTTCTTGAGCAGGTGCAGGAAGTCTGCGACCGAGTCGGGATCATCTTTCGCGGCAAGATGGTGCGCGAAGGCAGGCTCGAGGATCTGATCGCGATCGAAGACCAATCGGAGATCGTGCTGCGCGACGCACCGCTTGAGCTTTTGGAAAAAATCAAGGCGCTGGTCGAATCAACGCCCGGTGCCTCGGTGGTGAAAACCGGCAAGCCGCGCACCACCCTCGAAAGGTTGTTCCTGCGTGAAATCAGCGAAGACGCACCATGAGTAATACCATCGCCACATCATCGAAAGGCTCGCACCTGAGCCGCGTTTGGGTCATCGCGACCCATACCTTCACGCAACTCGTGAGGATGAAGGTGTTTTACTTTCTTGCGGTTTTCGCGGTGATCGCGATCGCGAGCAATTTCTTCGATCTACCCCAGCACGAAGGTCCCGAAGCAGTGGGAGCCAATGTGCTGCGATCGATCAAAAGCTGGTCGCTCGGTGCGATGACTTTGTTCTCGGTGGTGTTGTCGGTGGTGGCGACCGCCCTGCTTTTGCCGAAAGATGCGGAGGATCGCACCCTTTACACGATTCTTGCCAAGCCGGTGCCTCGCTTCGATTACCTCGCGGGCAAACTCCTCGGTGTGTTGCTTTTGGTTTTTGTTTCGCTGGCCTTGATGGATGCGTTAATGACCGCCGTTCTTCATGTGCGCACCAACATGGTCGTCGCTCAGCAGGAAGAGATGGCCAAGGCAATGGGTTGGCCTCAGGACGCGATTGCTTCACTTCGCAACGAGACGCTGGAAAGCGGACCAAATGCCTCATTGCAAGGAGCGGTGTTTGCGGTCTTTCTGCGGGCTTCGATCATGGCCTCGCTGGCTTTGCTGATCTCCACCTTTTCATCCAGCACGCTGTTCACGACGGTTGTCAGTTTCCTGATCTACTTCATCGGTCACTTTCAAGCGGATGCCCGCAATCTCTACCTGCAGTCCGGCGAAGCGGGTGAGGGAGTCTTTGCGCGTCTCGCATCATTGCTGCTCTCGCTGGTGCTGCCGGATTTCCAGCTATTTAATGTGATCGATGCGGTGATCGAGGGTCAGGCGTTACCGATGATCGCCGTCGCAAAGTTGGCGCTGGTTGGCCTCTATTACGCGGTGTTCTTTACATTCGCGTCCTGGTTCATTTTTGCGGACAAGGAATTTTAATCCTGTGAGAAGCTGGTGCAAAATCCTGATTTTTGTGGTGGCGTTGCTCGCGTTTGGAGCGGCACGCATTCCCTATGAGCAGACGCTTGGAAATTCGCTTCGCGACGCGGGTTTGTTTCCACCGGCGCTGCAAATTGCCACACGCGACAAGATTGGTCAGACGAGCTCAGCGGTCGCGCTTGGGGGCCTTCGCACTCTGGTTGCGAGTTTTTTGAACCTGCGGGCCTTTACCTATTTCACCGAACAACGCTGGCAGGATGTCGAGGAGACCTTCAACACCATCGTCGATCTCGCTCCACGCACCCGCTATTACTGGGAAACGGGTTCATGGCACATGGCCTACAATGCGGCCTCGTATTACATCAACGACTCAAAGCTCCCGCCACTGCGCCGGCGCGAGACATGGCGGATGTCGATTCTGAAAGGGCGGGATTTTCTCGAAAGGGGGATTCGCAACAATCCTGATGATTGGAGCATGCTCGCAAGCTTGGGTTTTCTGCTTTCCGATTCCAACAAATACCCTGCCTTCCGCGACAAAAATGCGTCTTTCGCCGCAGCGACGGAGGCCTATCGCAAGGCTGATGCCACCGGCAAGGCGCTCGGTTATGTGAAACGCTCGGCATTTTATGCATTGGCCCGCGTTGATGGTCGTGAGGCCGAGGCATTGGCCGAGGCGAGAAGACTCTACGCCCAGGGCAAGATCAACCACACGCCAACGATGAAGGCCCTGCTCTTCGTTTTGCAGGCATGGGAAAATCCGCAAATGGACCTGCTGGCATCGGCGATTGCAATATATGAAACACCCGAAAATGCCTACGAGGCGCTGTCAGCGCATTGGGAGCGCACGCGCGACGGATTTCCCGTTCATGGCGTTTCGGCAGCGATCGTTCTGCTCGAAGACCGGCTTTCGATACCGAAAGATCAAAGCGTGCTGAACAAACCCTCGCCACCACCCGGCGGGCCCGATGAGTGGTTTCGTTGATTTGAAAACAATTCATTCCCGCGCGTGGGAATCCATCAGGATGGTCACCGGCCCGTCATTGAGCAGCGCGACCTTCATGTCGGCCCCAAAAATACCGCGACTGACCGGTTTGCCGATTTTTGCTTCGAGTGCATCGCAGAATTGCTCGTAAAGCGGTTCGGCTCTTTCGGGTGCGGCGGACTTGAGAAATGATGGGCGATTTCCTTTTTTGGTCGAGGCGTGCAGGGTGAACTGGCTCACAACGAGCAAATCGCCGGAGATGTCGCAGATGCTGAGGTTCATTTTGTCATCCGCGTCGGAAAAAATCCGCATGCCTGCGATTTTTCCCGACAACCATTCGATGTCGGATGCTGTGTCGGCCCCTTCGACCCCGACCAATACCAGCAATCCGCGCCCGATGGCGGAGACGGTGTTGCCGTCCACGCCGACGCTTGCCTCAGCAACTCTTTGAATGACCGCTCGCACAGCGTGAGCATGTGCAATGGTTGGGCGGCCGGCAAGGATTAGGCTTTGTTTTGAAAGGCGCTTCCAAGGTTATTCACACTTATTCGCATCATGCCGACATTGACGCGGATCAGCTGATTTTATGAAATGACGGCCGATGTCGACCGATCTCAAAAATCCGCCTGCTGCCGCTACCGCGCCCACGAATTTGCAACAAGCGGCGACCAATGTGGATGATGTGACGCGCGCTTTGCCGCATGCAGTTGGGCCGGAAAAAAGCCTGCTCTCATCGATGCTCAAGGAGCCACAAGAATACATTGGGTTGGCGATTGAGGAGAAGCTCACCAAGGATCATTTTTATCTGCCTGGGCATGCGACTTTGTACGGCATGCTCGAGGAGCTGTTCCAACAAGGCCAAGAAATCGAGCTGGTCTCGCTGGTGCAGCGATTGCTCGACCGCGGCATGCTTGACCGTGTAGGTGGGCCAGGGGCGGTAACGGAAATTTATTCCTACGCACCGAGCCCCGGACATTTTCGCCATCACCTGCAGTTGGTTAAGGACAAGCATGTGCTGCGATCGATCATCCAAAATTCCAACGAGGCGATCGCGCAGGCCTACGATTCGCCTGAAGAGGTCGCCGGACTGCTCGATACCGTCGAAGCGAAAATACTCGCCATCCGTGAGGGTTCAGAAACCGCGCAGGCACCAAACATCAAGCAGTCGGTCGAGCAGGTCATCGAGCAGTTTGAATCACTGCTTGCGGGGGAAAAAAGCTCGCAGGGGATATCGACGGGATACGAGGAACTCGATCGCATGAGCAACGGTCTCAAGCCCGGTGAAATGTTTGTCATCGCCGCGCGCCCATCGATGGGCAAGACCTCGTTGATGATGAACATCGTTGAGCATGTCTGCATCGAGCAGTCGAAACCGAGCCTTATTTTCTCATGTGAAATGAGCTCGTTCCAGATTGTGCAGCGATTGGTGTTCTCGCGCGCAAAGTTTGCCCTGAGCAAGTTGACGCGCGGTTACAAACCGGACAAAGGGGATCTGACGCGTATCCAGCGTGCGGCGATGGATGTCTCCAACGCGCGCATGTTCATCGATGACACGCCCGGCATCACAATCAACGAAGTGCGCGCCAAGGCTCGGCGGAAGAAGCGCGATGAAGGCCTTGAGTTCATCGCAATCGATTACCTGCAATTGATGAAGTCCCGCACGAAGCAGGCAGAGAATTCACGCGAGCGCGAAATTGCTGAAATTTCCGCAGGTATCAAGGGGTTGGCGAAAGAACTTCAGGTCCCGATCGTGATTCTCGCGCAGCTCAACCGCGGGCCCGAAACGCGAAGCGGTAAAAGCGTTGGCGTGCCGCGCATGTCGGACTTGCGGGAATCGGGTTCGATCGAGCAGGACGCCGATATGGTCGGCTTGCTTTACCGCAGTGCTTATTACGCTGAGGACGCTGAAGAAAAAGAGGCGGAGGCCGGCAAGGCCGAGCTGGTTCTCGCGAAGAACCGGAATGGTGAAACCGGGCATATTCCGCTGACCTTCGTTGCTGATCTTATGCGCTTTGAAAGCGGACCTCCGGCGCGCGAAGGAGAGGCATGATGGAGTGTCGCGACTGATCGTGGAAATCAGTTGCTGAATCGCTGCACAATCGGCATGCGGCGGCCGATTCCAAAAGCCTTGGTTGTCACGCGCAGACCTGGTGCGGCTTGATGACGCTTCCATTCATTGAGGTCAACTCGGCGCTGGATCCAGCGAACGGTTGATTCATCAAATCCGCGAGCGATGATTTCATCGGTCGAGAGGTGGTGTTCGATATAGAGCTCAAGAATCGCGTCGAGGATTTCATAAGGTGGAAGAGTATCCTGATCCTTTTGATTGGGACGCAGCTCGGCGCTTGGGGCTTTGTCGATCGTGCTCCACGGAATGATTTCCCGCTCGCGATTGAGCCAGCGCGAGACTTCATAGACACGGATTTTTGGCAGATCGGAAATGACGGCTAAACCTCCGCACATATCGCCGTATATCGTGCAATAGCCGACGGCGAGCTCGCTCTTGTTGCCGGTGGTGAGTAGCAGGTGATTGTCCTTGTTTGAGAGCGCCATCAACAGGAGTCCGCGGATGCGGGCTTGCATGTTTTCCTCGGTGACATCCTCGGGCTTGCCTTCGAAAAGTGAATGCATGGTCGCCTTGATCGACTCGAAGGGGGCGCGAATGGAAATCTCATCGCAACGAATACCGAGGTTTTTCGCGAGGGCGAACGAATCATCGACACTGCCGCGCGACGAATACGGGCTCGGCATGGTGAGGCCGTGGATGTTTTCCGGGCCGAGCGCATCGGCGGCGATGGCAGCGGTGAGCGCCGAGTCGATGCCACCGCTCAAGCCGAGACATGCGCTGGAAAAGCCGGATTTGTGGGCGTAATCGCGTAGCCCAAGAACGAGAGCATGGTAGAGTTGTGAAGGATCGCAGTCGTCGAAGACAGCGTCTTCGTTTTGCGTCTGAAACGGGTCTAGCACTTTGCACGCTTCTTTGAAGCCTGGAAATTGCTCCATGATGCGGCCATTAGCCCCGACTGCTAACGAATGACCATCGAAGACGAGTTGGTCCTGGCCACCGATGGCGTTGCAGTAGACGACCGGTATTTGGTGTTTGCGGGCGATAGCGCCGATCATTGAGCGCCGCAATTCGGGTTTGCCGAGATGAAATGGCGAAGCGCTGAGATTGAGCATCAGGTCGATGCCTTTTTCGCTGAGTTCTTTGACCGGATCTCGATCGTATAGTGGACGATCGAGATAGTCCTCGGTCCAGATGTCTTCACAGATGGTGATGCCAATGCGTTTGCCATTCCATTCGATCGGGTCGCATGTTGCTGAAGGTTCGAAATAGCGCCTTTCGTCGAACACATCGTAGGTCGGCAGAAGGGTTTTCCAAACTCGATGGCGCACGCTTCCGTTTTCGAGCCATGCGGCGGCATTGCGAAACGGCTTGCCGGGTTGGCGCGGGTGATGATGGTCGACATAACCGACGAGCATCGGGATCTCACGAATTTCACCGGCGAGGTAATCGAGGGCCTGGAGGCATTTCGGCACGAAGTTTGATTTGAAAACTAGGTCGCGGGGAGGGTAGCCGACGAGGGAGAGCTCGGGTGAAATTACCAGCTCGGCACCTTGATCGATGCATTCGCGATAGGCGGCGATGAGGCGTTTTGCGTTGCCGGGAAAGTCGCCAACGACCGAATTGATTTGCGCGATGCCGATTTTCATGGGCGGCGCAAAGTTCGCTCAAAGTCCTAGCATGCGAAAGAAAAAAGGACTCCATGCCGTTTGGGAACTTACCCACTTGGGTTTTGACGGATCGCAGAAGCTCTGCGAGCAATGAGCGCGATGACGGAACATGCGATGGATGACGCCGCGCCAAGACCACCGCGCCGCAAGCGGTATCACGGGAAAAATCCACGCAATTTCGACGAGAAATACAAAGAGCGCGACCCTCTGCGCTATGCGGATACGGTGTCAAAGGTCATCGCATCCGGCAAAACACCTGCCGGCTCGCACATCCCGATTATGATGGATGAATGCCTCGAAGCGCTTGCCTTGACGCCTGGTATGATCGGGGTTGATGCAACGCTGGGCTATGGAGGTCATGCCGCGAGAATTTTGGAAAGCATTTCCCCGGGGGGAATGCTGATCGGCGCGGATCAGGATCCGATCGAGTTACCGAAGACCGAGCGCCGCTTGAGGGATAGGGGATTTGGGCCTGAATGTTTTGTGGCGGTCCGCTCCAACTACGCTGGAATTGCAAAGCTGCTCGCCGAGCGTGAGATGCGAGCGGATTTTGTTTTCGCCGATCTTGGTTGTTCTTCGATGCAGTTCGATGACCCATCACGCGGATTCAGTTTCAAGCATGAGGGTCCGCTGGACATGCGGATGAATCCGACCCGTGGCTTGAGCGCATCCGATTGGTTGGCTCGCACCGATGCGACTAAGCTCGAGCGCGTTTTGTATGAGAATGCCGATGAGCCGAGAGCGGAAGTCATCGCAAAGGAGTTGGCGGGCCGGAAATTTCTCACCACCGCGCAACTGACACGGGCGATTCAGTCGATGGCGGCAATTCAAGATGAGGAAAAAGACCTCACGCTGCGCAGGGTGTTTCAGGCTATTCGGATTGCGGTCAATGAGGAGTTCACCGCGCTTGATGCGTTTTTGCGAAACTTGCCCGATTGCCTCAAGCCAAGTGGTCGGGTGGCGATCTTGACATTTCACTCGGGTGAGGACCGTCGGGTGAAGAAATGTTTTCAGGCCGGACTGCGCGATGGTGTTTTTTCCGCTATCAGCGATGGGGTTATCACGGCAAGCGCGGGGGAAAGGCATGATAATCCGCGTAGCAGCCCCGCCAAACTTCGCTGGGCAGTAAAAGCATGAGGGGTTTCTAGTGTGCGGCTTGGGCTTGGTGGGGTGACCCATTGGCGAGCATCTCAACGATTTTCGCGATGACGTTTGAAGATGGCGAGCGTGCGTTCGCGTTCGGATTTGTGATCGACGCACGGGAGCGGATAGCCGGGCGCGAGCGGTTTGCCATCGGCAGGAGCTTCGAGAAATTTCTTTGGATCGACGGCGGCGAGTTCTGGCACCCAGCGTTTGATGTAGCTCCCTTGCGGGTCGTAGCGCGCGGTTTGCGACCAAGGGTTTTGGATGCGAAAATAAGGTGCAGCATCGGCGCCGGTGCCGGCCGACCATTGCCAACCGCCGTTGTTCGAGGCGATTTCGCCATCGAGCAAATGCTGCATGAAGTATGATTCGCCGAGTCGCCAATCGATGTGCAGGTCCTTGGTGAGAAACATTGCGGTGATCATGCGCACGCGGTTGTGCATGAAGCCGGTGGCGAGGAGTTCTCGCATGCCGGCATCGACGATTGGAAATCCGGTACGGCCGTTTTTCCATGCTTCGAAATTCGCATTCGGCGCATCCCATGGCAGGCCGCGCCAATCGGGGTTGAATTCCTCTGCGAGCACATTCGGAAAGTGGTGGAGGATGGCGAAGTAGAATTCGCGCCATGCGAGTTCCTTGAGGTAGATGTCGATGCCCACGCGTTCGGCCGCCTTGGCGGCGGCGCGGGATTTCATCACCTCGGCGTGAATTGTGCGGATGGAAATGAGTCCGAAGCGCAGGTCCTGCGAGATGCGTGAAGTGCCTTGGAGCGAGGGGGTGTCGCGGGTGCTGCCGTAATGTTGCACGATGCCGCCGAGGGCTTTTTTGAAGCGTTCGCGTGCGGCGCGTTCGCCGGCTTCGGGCAGTTGAGCATCGGGCTCCTTGAGGCCCCAGTGTGCGAGGCTCGGGAGAGCGAGTGATTTGAGATCGGCGGGTGTGTTTAGCTTCGCAGGCTTGCCGACCGACGATGGTTTTTCGAGTGCGAGCCAGTTGCGGCTGTATGGCGTGTAGACTTTGTAGGGCTGGCCGCTTTGCGTGAGCACCTCATTGGGCGTGTGAAGGGCGTGATCATGAAACGCATGGCATTGTACACTGAGCTCCGCGCAAAGCTGGCGGATTTTTTCTTCGACTGCTTTGCCGAATGGATCGGGGTCGATGTTGAAACAAAGATCTTTCGCGCCACTTTCCTTGATGAGTTGACGCAAGCCCGCGACGGCATCGCCATTGCGGATGATCAGTCGGCCGCTGATCGTTTCGAGATTTTTCGCAAGCGACGCGAGGCAACCGCAGAGGAAATGCTGACGCTTGGGTCCGGTCCACAGGTGGGATTTTTTCCAATCGCTCAGAAAGTAAACCGGGATCACCGGGCGCCCCATCGAGGCGGCATGATGCAGTGACAGGTTGTCGGCGATTCGCAGATCGCGACGGTACCAATGGATGACAGGGGGAGTGCTTACAGGCATGGGCGTGGCCATGCTGGCGCATCAGACCGCTTCCTCCAACAGTTTTTCCGCCTTGCGCACGAGCGTGGGGCTGAGCTTGCCGCCGGCGCGTTTGGCGCTTTCGAGCAATGGCTTGAGGCGTGCAAGCGAGCGTTCGGCTGCGGCCAAAGACCGCCGTGCACCGCCAAATTTTTTGTCGGGAAAGTAGCGCATGAAGGTCTTGCCGCCGCGGCTGATGCATAGCCGCCAGCCTTCAAAGGCTGCGGTCCTGTAACTGAAGCGAGTTAGATTTTTCTTCGATTTCATCGATTTTTCCGGGGGGATTCATCGGGACTGGTCGCCCCGAAAAGTGTCGAAATCCAGAGATTTTTCGCCTGTATCGGGTCGCGATCGGGTTAAATGGCTGTTTTGGTGTGCCAAAATGCAAAAAATGGTTTGCCAGCGGCAGGCACTCGCCCTTTATTCGCCGCCCGCGGGCATCCAAAATCCGCCGTAGGTCCTCCGTCAGCCCCGTTCGCGGGGTGTCACGCCCGTTGGAGGGTAACCCGGCAAACCAAGCATCAACATGTCAGTCACCAAACTTGCTCGTTTCGAGCTCCCGAACCGCCTCGTTCGCAACGAGGAAACCGCCAGCGACACTTACGCCCAGTTTGTCGCCGAACCATTCGAACGCGGCTACGGCCACACCATCGGCAACTCGCTGCGCCGAGTCCTGCTTTCCTCGCTTGAGGGAGCATCCATCACTTCCGTCCGCATCGCGGGCGTGCAACACGAATTTTCCAGCCTTCCCGGCGTGGTCGAGGATGTCACCGACATCGTGCTCAACCTCAAGAAGGTCAAGTTCAGCCACACCGACAAAGACCCGCGCATCCTGACCATCAAGGTCGAGAAGGAAGGCGTCATCACCGCCGGCGATATTCAGGGCGACCACATCTACGATGTCGTCAACAAGGACCAAGTCATCTGCACGCTCGACAAGAAAGTGAAGTTCGACTGCGAGTTCGAAGTTCGCGTCGGCCGCGGTTTCTCCACCGGCGATGAAAACAAGCGCAAGGACCAACCGATCGGCGTCATCGCCATCGATTCGATTTTCTCGCCCGTCACCCGCGTCAAGTACTCCGTCGAAACCACCCGCGTTGGTCAGATGACCGACTTCGACAAGCTGGTGCTCGACATCTGGACCGATGGCCGCATCACCCCGCAAGACGCGCTGCTGCAAGCCTCCGCGATTCTTCGTCATCACCTCGATGTGTTCGTCAACTACGATGAAAACGCTGTCGACTTCGAAGAAGCTCCGGCCGAGTCGAGCGAGGAAAATGCCGCACTCAAGAAGCTCCTCAACATGTCGGTCAACGAAATCGAGCTTTCGGTGCGTGCCGCCAACTGCCTCAACAACGCCAACATCACTTCCGTGGGTCAGCTCGCGATGAAGTCCGAGGCGGAAATGCTCAAGTACCGCAACTTCGGCAAGAAGTCGCTCAACGAAATCAAGGACAAGCTCGTCGAATTGGGTCTTGGCCTTGGCATGACCTTCGATTCCTCGCTGCTCACCGGACCGAGCGCTGCTAGCCGCGGCCCGCGCCTTGGTGCGGAAGACGAGGCACCGGTCGGCCTCGCCGATCTGATCGCGCAGAACCTCGACGACTAACACCCCAGACTTAGAAAGCATCACCCGATGAGACATCGCAACAAAACTTCCAAGCTCAAGCGCAACGCCTCGCACCGCAGGGCCCTGCTCGCCAACCTGGCATGCAGCCTGATCGAGAACGGACGCATCAAAACCACCCTCGGCAAGGCCAAGGCCCTGCGCCCGGTGGCGGAGAAACTCGTGACCCTTGCCAAGAGGGATGACCTCCACTCACGCCGTTTGGCCATCGCCTTCCTTCACCAGAAGGAGACCGTCAAAAAGCTGTTTGCAGAGGTCGCCCCGGCTTCCAAGGATCGCCAAGGCGGTTACTGCCGCATCACCAAGCTCGGCGCCCGCATGTCGGACTCCGCGCCGATGGCTGTCATTGAGTGGGTTGATCGTGCCGCCAAGGCTGAAGAGCCCGCAGCCGAGGCACCTGCCGAGACCGCAGCCGCAGCTGAGTAATCAGCGAAATTGGCATAGACCATTCCCCAAAATCCGTCCGTATGAGAGTGCGGGCGGATTTTTTTGCATCAACTTCAGCCGTTTCGTAAGGAGGCACGACACACTTGTCGTGCTCTTCAAAAGAATTTTTGATCCGCGAAAATGAAGTGCTGCCCGCTTGGGTGCCTGCGGCGATGGTGTCGGCGCCGCGAGGCCGCATCGCCCTACCTCGCAAAACTTGGAGCGGGGCGCTCCAAGGACGGCCTGCATCAAGATGATCCAGCCACGGTGAAGAGGCTGCTGATTCGAGCGCCTCATTTTTTTGCGTCGACCCATGTGGGGTTGATGAGAGTGGCGCGTGAAAATTCCGGGACTCCACGTTCGCCGCGGTGGAGCATTCCAACGAGCATGTCGACCGCCGCTTGGCCCGCGAGGTCGTTGTGTTGATTGATGCCCGCTATCCCCGGGTGGGATGCGCGCCACTCGTATTGGATGAGTTCGACCTTTTGAGGATGCTCGGCGGAGGACTTTTGAATCCATGCCCGCGTCTCGTTGTAGAGAGTGAAAATCACATCGGGCCGTTGCGCGCAAAGCCATGATGAGAAGGTCGGCATGTGATTTTTGCCGGTGAACAAGTATGGCTTGAGCCGTCTGGAATTTGGCACGAGTTGTTGACCGGTTCGGTATCCGGCGGTGAATCGGTGCTCGACAAGGGCATCGATGGATTCATCCAAAACAAGGCCCGGGCGCTTGTATCCTAGCTGCAGGGATTTTTCAAAAGCATGCAACGCCACCATGTGGTGATCCACGCAAGCGAAGGGCAGGGCGGGATCGCGCGTTCTCACACCTGTGACGACGAAAGGCATCTGCTCCACCACCGGGAGAAAATTTTGCTGAATGCGATTTTCATTCATCAAGCCGACAATGACACCGCCGGGTATGCCGCGCGCCTTGAAGATCTTGATCCATCGCTCGGGTGTGAATGCCGGTTCATTCAACCAGAACTCGTCAATTCGGTAGCCAAGTTCTTCGGCGCGGCGGCGACAGCCTTCGACATAGATTGGAATTGTCGGATGGCGTCGAAAGGCGAGCTTGTCGCTGTGAGCGTTGACGAGGGCGATGGATGATCGAAAACGCTTGGGTCCGCCGGAGTGCAGGCGCGCCATCAACTCGCCAACGACCGGATTCCTGCGGTAGCCAAGTTTTTTGGCCGCCTCCTCGATTCGCCGTCTGGTGCTTTCGGAAATTTGAGGGTCGCCGCGAAGTGCCAGTGACACTGCGTTTTTTGACACGCTCGCGGCCTTGGCGACATCGGCCATTGAGACTGATTTGATCATGCGACTGTACTGTCAAGTGATTCCTGTGTTTACAAGGTGAAAATTTCGCGTGTAATGCGTGCCATGCAATTTTCCCTAGGCATTGATTTTGGAACCAACTCCGTGCGCGCGCTGGTCGTGCGTTGTGCGGATGGCATGGAGTTTGGCGCGGCGGTTGCGAACTATCCGTCGGGCAAGCAGGGGGTGATCATTGATCCGCGCGATCACCATGTGGCGCGCCAGCATCCTGGCGATTTGCTTTCCTGCATGGAGCGCTGTGTGAAGGAAGCGCTTGGGCAGGCTGCGCGAAGGAAAGGCTTTCGCAGTTCGTTGATTGTGGGCATCGGCGTGGATACCACCGGGTCGAGCCCCATTCCCGTGGATGCTTCCAACCGGGCCTTGGGGCTCTTGCCGAAGTGGAAGAAAAATCCCGACGCTCAATGCTGGCTGTGGAAGGATCACACCTCATGGCAGGAGGCGGCGCGCATCACAGAACTCGCTGCGAAGCACCGCCCGGAATACATTGCCAAGTGCGGCAACACTTATTCCTCCGAATGGTTTTGGAGCAAAATTTGGCGGTGTTTGAAGACTGCTCCCGATGTCTTTGAGGCGGCATACTCATGGGTCGAAATGTGCGACTGGATTCCGTCCGTGCTCTGCGGTGTCGAGGATCCATTAAAGATCAAGCGCGGCATCTGTGCTGCCGGTCACAAGGCACTTTACTGTGACGAGTGGGGTGGATTGCCGGACAAAAAATTTCTTTCATTGCTCAGCCCCAAGCTCGCGCAGCTTCGGGATCGACTTTTCGACAAGGCCCACGATGCCAACACCGCGGCGGGTCAGCTCTCGTCGGCTTGGGCTGCAAAGCTCGGCCTGCCCGCCGGAATCCCGGTGGCCATCGGCGAGATGGATGTCCACTACGGGGCCATCGGCAGTGGCATTCGCGAAGGCACCTTGGTCAAGGTGATCGGCACCTCGACCTGCGATTGCGCGGTCGTGCCGGCATCGAAGAAGGTGAAGGACATCCCCGGCATTTGCGGCATCGTGAAGGGTGCCATTTTGCCTGGCTTCTATGGCATCGAAGCGGGCCAATCAGCGGTCGGCGACATTTTTAAATGGTGGATCGAATCCGTCTGCGAAGGCAGCGATGCCCTTTACGCGAGTCTCGCCAAAGAGGCTACCGCGCTCGAGCCTGGTGGCAGCGGACTGTTGGCACTCGATTGGAACAACGGCAACCGCACGGTCCTCGTCGACCCGATGCTGAGCGGTTTGCTTATGGGAACCACGCTTCATACCACGAAAGCGGATATTTACCGCGCACTCATTGAGGCCACGGCATTTGGCGCACGAACCATCATCGAGCGGATCGAGGCATACGGAGTGCCCGTCAAACGCATCGTGTGTGCTGGCGGCATCGCGGAAAAAAATCCGCTGCTCATGCAGATCTATGCTGATGTCACCGGCCGCACGATGTTGGTGGCCGGATCTTCGCAGGCATGCGCTTTGGGTTCGGCGGTTTCGGCCGCGGTGTTGGCGGGCGTGTTCAAGAATTTTCCCGCCGCACAAAAGGCGATGACTTCACTCAAGGACATCGAATACAAACCCCGCCCGGCGGCTCGCAAAACCTACAACCGGCTCTTTGCGCTTTATCAAAACCTTCATGACTCGTTTGGCGGTGTGAACCGCAAAGCCGATCTTTCCAGCGTGATGAAAGAACTCCTTGCTATCAAATACCAATCCCGAAAATGAACACACCCGAAATCTGGTTCCTCACCGGCAGCCAACACCTCTACGGTCCCGAAACTCTCAAGCAAGTTGCCGCCAACTCGCAGGCAATCGCCGGCGGACTTGGCGAAAAGCTGCCTCTGAAGGTTGTTTTCAAGCCTGTCCTCACGACACCCGACGCGATTCGCGCCACGATTCTCGAAGCCAACGCAAGTCCAGAGTGCGCGGGTTTGATTTTGTGGATGCATACATTTTCTCCCGCCAAAATGTGGATCGGCGGCCTCTCTTCTTTGCGCAAGCCGTTCCTGCATTTGCATACCCAGTTCAATCGGGATCTGCCATGGGCGGAGATCGACATGGACTTTATGAACCTCAACCAAGCGGCCCATGGCGATCGCGAGGCGGGATTTCTTCACACCCGCATGCGTCTTGCCCGCAAGGTCGTCGCCGGCCATTGGCAAAGCGAATCGGTGGTTTCACGCATTGGCGCATGGGCTCGTGCGGCCCGCGCCTGGCACGATTGGCAGGGCGCGAAATTTGCGCGCATCGGCGACAACATGCGGCAGGTCGCCGTCACAGAAGGTGACAAGGTTTCGGCCGAGATGAAGTTTGGTTTCTCGGTGAATGGTTACGGCATTGGCGACCTCGTTGCGATCCAGGAGGGGATCGCCGACTCGGAGATCAACGCGCTCTGCGATGAATATGCCGCGAGCTATCAATTGGCACCTGCGCTTGCGAAAGGTGGTGAACGCTATGCGTCACTGCGTGATGCCGCGCGCATCGAGGCCGCGTTGCGGGCCTTCCTCAAGCAAGGTGGATTCAAGGGTTTCACCACTACTTTTGAGGACTTGCACGGGCTCAAGCAACTGCCCGGCATTGCCGTGCAACGGCTCATGGCCGAGGGCTACGGCTTCGGTGCCGAAGGGGATTGGAAAACCGCGGCTCTGCTTCGCGCGATGAAGGTCATCGCCTCCGATCTCGGCGGGCGCACCTCTTTCATGGAGGATTACACCTACCATCTTGAACCCGACAACCATCTCGTGCTCGGCTCCCACATGCTGGAAATTTGCCCATCGATTGCACAGGCCAAGCCCTCGTGCGAAATCCATCCGCTCGGCATCGGGGGCAAGGAGGATCCCGTGCGCCTGGTATTCGATGCTCCTGCCGGTGCGGCACTGAACGCCTCGCTCATCGACCTCGGCAATCGCTTCCGCTTATTGGTCAACGAAGTCGATGCCATCCAGCCGCCTCACAAGCTGCCGAATCTCCCGGTCGCACGCGCGGTATGGAAATGCCAACCCGATTTCGCGACCGCTTGCGAATCATGGATTCACGCTGGTGGCGCCCACCACACTGGCTTCAGCTACACCGTCAATCGCGAGCATCTGGAGGACTTCGCCACCATCGCTGGCATCGAATGCGTCGTCATCGGCGCCAAGACTGACGCCTCTGCATTCCGCCAAGAACTGCGCGCCAACGAAGTTTATCATCACATCGCCGGTGGATTCATCTCATGAAACGATACTCAGATATTCGCGAAGAATGCCATGCCGCCAACAAAAGCCTGCCATCCAGTGGCTTGGTGGATCTGACTTTTGGCAATGTAAGCGTCTGCGACAGGCAGGCCGGCGTTTTCGCCATCAAGCCAAGCGGAGTCGATTATTCCGCGCTCACGCCGGACGACATGGTCATTGTCGACTTCGAGGGCAAGGTTGTCGAAGGCACGCTCAATCCTTCATCCGACACCCCCACGCATCGCTGTTTGTTTTTGGCGTTTTCCGAAATTCGCTCGGTTGTGCACACTCACTCGCGCAAGGCCGTGGCATTCGCACAGGCTGCATTTGAGATTCCGTTGTTGGGCACCACGCATGCCGATTATTTCCGCGGACCCATCCCGCTCACCCGCGCCCTCACGCCGGAGGAAATTGCCTCTGCCTATGAATGGGAAACCGGCAATGTAATTGTCGAGAGTTTCGCAAACAGCAACCCGAACGACATCCCGGCCGTGTTGGTGCGCAACCATGGGCCCTTCACTTGGGGGCCCTCGGCCGCGAAGGCTGTGGAAAACGCGCTCGCTCTCGAGATCGTCGCCGACATGGCATACCATGCCTTGACACTTGTTCCCAATGCCGTTTCACCCGCGCTCGCACTTTCGGAAAAGCACTTCTTTCGCAAACACGGCGCCACCGCGACCTACGGTCAAAAACAATCGTGAGCAGTCGATTGCTGAGAGGCGCTAGGCGGTGCGCCCGGGCACGGTGAATTGGTCACGATCCGTGGTCCTCGCCACATGCGGGTTGTGATTGTGGCGGGTGCTGTTAGGTTGCGGGCCTGTGACGAGTTCCACATATCCGGCTGAGCCGCCCGCTGGGGGGGTGGTTTTTGAGGCGCGCCAGTTGCGCAAGGTATACCAGACTGGCGAGCTTGATGTGGTGGCGCTGCATGGGGTGGATCTTGATCTCAATGCGGGCGAATTGGTTTGCCTGCTAGGGGCATCGGGCAGTGGCAAGTCGACCTTGCTCAACATACTTGGTGGGCTCGATGTGCCGACATCGGGTGAGCTGCGCTACAAGGGGTGGCCTTTGGCTGATTCCGATGAAAAGGCGCTGACCTTGTTTCGCCGCAATTGCGTGGGCTTTGTTTTTCAATTTTACAACCTCATCCCATCGCTCACGGCGCGTGAGAATGTGGCTTTGATCACCGACATTTCGCGTGATCCGATGAAGCCAGAGGAGGCGCTCGACATGGTGGGGCTTTCGGCGCGGATGGATCATTTTCCATCGCAGCTTTCGGGTGGTGAACAGCAACGGGTGGCCATCGCACGGGCGATCGCCAAGCGGCCCGAGGTGCTGCTCTGTGATGAGCCGACCGGCGCGCTCGATGTCACTACCGGCATCACCGTGTTGGAGGCGGTCGAGCGGATCAACCGCGAGCTTGGTACGCTGACGGTGGTGATCACGCACAACGCCGTGATGGCCGAGATGGCGGATCGCGTGCTGCATTTGTCGGATGGGCGGATCGTGAGTTCGCATCGCAACGCGCAGCGCCTGCCGGCATCGCAACTCAAATGGTGAGGAAATGATTCATCCGCTCGACCGCAAGTTGTTGCGAGACCTTGGCCGTATGAAGGGCCAGGTCTTGGCGGTGTGTCTGGTGATGGCGTGTGGCTTGGCGATGATGATCATGACGCGGAGTTTGATCCTAACGCTCGAGACTGCGCGTTCGTCGTACTACCAAGAGCATGCGATGGCGGATGTGTTCACGCGTTTGAAGCGTGCGCCTTTGGCGGTGGCCGAGCGAGTGGCAGACTTGCCGGGAGTGGCAACGGTCGAGCCGCGGGTGGTGGTCGATGTCACGCTGGATTTGCCCGGTGTTTCCGAACCTGCGACCGGGCAGATTGTTTCGCTGCCGCAGGATGGTGGCGCGCAGAAACTCAACCGCGTTTTTTTGCGCAGCGGGCGATTTCCGCGGGCGGACGAGCGGCGCGAGGTGGTCTTGGGCGAGGCCTTTGCGCTCGAAAACAAACTGCGAATCGGCGATCAGCTGGTGGCGGTGATCAATGGTCGGCGCGAAACATTGCGCGTCTGCGGCATCGGGCTTTCGCCGGAGTTTGTGTTCGAGGCGCGGGCGGGAGAGACGCTGCCGGACCACAAGCGTTTCAGCGTCATGTGGATGAACTATCGCGCGCTTGCCGTGGCCTACGACATGGATGGTGCCTTCAACGATTTGTGTTTGGATCTTGCGCCGGGCGCGGCGGCTGCACCGGTGATCGCGGCGATCGATCGCTTGTTGGAAACTTATGGTGGTGGCGGCGCACACACGCGGCGGGATCAGGCTTCGGCGCAACGTCTCGACGATGAGCTGCGGGTCTTGCGCGCCTTGTCCTTTGCCTACCCGCTGGTGTTTCTGAGTGTGGCGGCCTTCATGGTCAATGCGGTGCTTTCGCGTATTGTTAGGTTGCAGCGTGAGCAAATCGCGCAGCTCAAGGCGCTCGGGTATTCATCGCGTCAGGTCGGTGTTCATTACCTCAAGTTTGTGTTGGTGATCGGTGTGATTGGGACTTTGATTGGCGGCATTGGCGGGAGGGTTTTGGGCGAGCATCTGGTCGGTCTTTACACGATGTTTTTCAAATTTCCCGAATTGTCATTCCGCATGGATCGCTCGGCCTTGGGCCTGTCGCTGGCGGTGAGCATGGGAGTCTCGGTGCTGGGCGTGCTGACGGTGGTTTGGCAGGCGGTGAAGTTGCCGCCGGCCGAGGCGATGCGGCCCGAGCCACCGGCGGACTTCAAGCCCTCGCTCTTTGAGCGTATGGGGTTGACGCGATTTTTCAGTCCGGCCTTCCGCATGGCCTTGCGCAACATCGAGCGCCGCCCATGGCAGGCGGTTTTCACTTGCTGTGGTCTTTCGCTTGCGACGGGCTTGATGGTGCTGCCGGGAGCGATGAGCGACAGCATTGATTATTTGCTCACCTTTCAATGGAACAGCCAGCAGCGGCAGGATGTCGCGGTGTTTTTGAGTGATCCGACATCGACGCGTGGTTTGCATGATCTCGAGCATTTGCCCGGAGTGATCCGCGCCGAACCGATCCGCAGTGTGGCGGCGCGGCTGAAGTATGGTCATCGCCAGCGGAAACTGGCGATCACCGGGATCCCGGCGGGGGCGGATCTGAATCGTTTGCTCAATGGCAATGACCAGCCGATCGTGTTGCCGGCGGAGGGGATGGTGATGTCGGAGAAACTTGCCGAGGTGCTGGGCGTGCGGGTGGGTGATGAGTTGCGCGTCGAGGTGCTTGAGGGCACGCGGCCGTTTGTCGATGTGCCGGTGCGGGGATTGGTGACCGACTATGCGGGCGTGGCGGCGTACATGGACATCGGCGCCTTGAGGCGCATGCTTAAGGAGGGCGATACGGTCAATGGCGCGTACATGGCGCTCGATCATGCGAAGTGGGATGATTTCATGCGCGAGCTCAAGGACACGCCGCAGGCGGCGGTGGTGATGGTGAAGCGCGATCAGCTTGCGGCGTTTCGCGAGACGACCGGGCAGAGCATTGGTATTATCCGCAAGCTGTACTTTGTGCTGGCGACGATTGTGGCCTTTGGGGTGGTGTACAACAGCTCGCGCATTGCCCTATCCGAGCGCAGTCGCGAGTTGGCGACGCTGCGGGTGGTGGGTTTTCGCCTTGCGGAGGTGCGCGGCGTGTTGGTCGGCGAGCTGGCCTTGCTGGTGTGCATCGCGTTGCCGATCGGCTTGATGTTTGGCCGCGGCCTGGCGCTTTTGATCATGAAATCCTTCAGCACCGAGACCGTGAGGCTGCCGATTCTCATCAGCCCTGCCTCATATGCCATCGCGGTGATGGTGGTGCTGATTGCGGCGATCTCGTCATTTGCGCTGGTCAGCCGCATGCTTTCCCAACTTGATCTCGTAGGTGTCTTGAAAGCCCGCGACTGATCGTCCATCCTCACTGCCAAGCCGACATGTCATCCCCTTCATCATCAGATGCGAAATCCGCGGCCCCATGGGCATCGGGCCCTGCGCCGGGCAGCCGGCATTTGCTGCGTCGATCCCTGCCGTGGATCGTGCTCGCGTTGTTGGTAGCGCTGGTCGTTTGGGGTCTATGGCCAAAGCCGGTGATGGTTGAAACCGGAGTGATCGCGCGCGCGCCTTTGACCGTGCGCGTTTCCGAAGAGGGCAAGACGCGCATCCGCAACCGCTACGTCGTGGCGGCCCCGGTGGGTGGCATGATGCAAAGGGTGGTGATGAGACCGGGCGACGAAGTGAAGGCGAATGAAACCGTCATCACGCGCATCGTGCCGCAGACCGCGCCACTGATTGATCCTCGGGCGCGCATCCAAGCGCAGGAAGCGGTGTCGATGCACAAGGCCAACCGCAAGCGCGCGGTCGAGTCGCAGGCGGCACTGAAAATTGCGGCGGATCTTGCGGCGGTCGAGCGTGACCGCGCATTTGCGGTCAAGGAGCGCGGCGCGGTTTCGGCTATGGATTTGGATCGTGTCGAGGCCGAGGCCACGGCCAAAGCGGCGGAGTTGCGCGCGGCAGAGTTTGCCTTGCAAGTCATCGATCACGAACTCGCGCAGGCATTGGCGGTGCTTGAACAACCGGCAAGCGGCGCGGCAGATCCCGTGGTGGAGATCAAATCACCGGTCACCGGCAAGGTGCTGACCGTGATGCAGGAGAGTGAAACCATGATGAGCCCGGGTCAGTCGATCATCGAAATAGGTGACCCTGCGGATATTGAAATCGAGGCGGAAATTTTATCGCGCGATGCGGTGACGATTGAAGCGGGCGACGAGGTGCTGATCGAGCAGTGGGGTGGGGCGGATGCCTTGAAGGGCAGGGTACGGCGTGTCGAGCCGGCGGCATTCACCAAGGTCTCGGCCTTGGGTGTCGAGGAGCAGCGGGTCATTGTGTTGATCGATCTGCAAGCGGCGGATGGCAAGGCCAAGGCATTGGGCGACCGCTTTCGCGTCGAGGTGCGCGTGGCGGTGTGGCATGCGGATGATGTGTTGGTGTCTCCTGCAGGTGCTTTGTTTCGCGAGGGAAACCAGTGGAAAACTTTTGTGATGCGCGATGGCCGGGCGCGATTGACGCCGGTGGAGGTCGGGCATTCCGACGGCATATTTTCGCAAATTCTTTCCGGTCTCACGCTTGGCGACAAGGTGTTGCTGCATCCGCCCGACACCGTGGCCGATGGCAGCGCGGTGAGTACCCTCCTGCGGAGAGAGACGGAAGACTAGGAGACAGAAGAAGCTAGATTGGAGGCAGCGGAATTAGTAGCTGATCGGAACTTGGAACAGAATGTTCCAAGGACAGACTGGGACTGCAAGTCCCAGCCACATGAAGAGGTAGCTTCTTCATCTTCTGTCTTCTGTCTTCTGTCTTCTGTCTCCTTCGATCTGAAAGCCGAATGTCTTTGGAGTGGTCATGCAGCGGCGGATCAATAGGCTCGGCGTATGATTGGAATGGTATTGGGATCCGGGCTGGGGCCTTTGGCGGATGAGATCGAGGTCGATGCCGAGTTTGCATTTCAGGATGCGGGTATTCCCGAGTCGTCGGTGCCGGGGCATTCAGGAAATTTTTTGCGCGGTCGTCTGGCTGGTGCCGAGGTGTTGGTGATGAAGGGTCGGGTGCATTTGTATGAAGGTCACTCCGCGCAAGTCGTGACGGCGGGTGTGAGGTGGATGGCGCAGCAAGGTGTGAGCGGCTTGGTGCTTACGAATGCCGCGGGCACGCTGAACCCGAAGTTTTTGCCGGGCGAATGGATGATGTTGAGCGATCATTTGAATCTGACCTCTGCATCGCCGCTGGTGGGTGCGGAGTTTGTCGACATGTCGGAGGCCTATGATGCTGAGGGGGGTGCGGCGTTTCGCGAGGCGGCGAAGTCTTTGGGCATGCCTTTGCATGAAGGCGTGTATGCAGGCTTGCGCGGTCCGCAATTTGAGACGCCGGCGGAGATCCGCATGCTGCGTGCGATTGATGCTGATGCGGTGGGCATGAGCACCGTGCTGGAAACGATCCAGGCGCGAGCTTTGGGTTTGCCCGTCGTCGCGTTTTCGTGCCTCACGAATTGGGCGGCGGGAATTTCCAAAGCACCGCTCAATCACGAAGAGGTGCTCGAAACCGGCAAGCAGGCAGCCGGTGCGATGACGGATTTGCTGAAGATGGTGATCTCCAGGCAGGGACTTTTCCCCGAAAGGTCAGTGCTCAAATGAAGCGCGTGCGTCCCGTTCGCATGGTCGCCTGCGGAGATGGTTTCGGCGCTGAGGGGCCGCATCGCCCAACCGGGGCGTGTTACGGTGTGTCTCCCGTGTCGCCCCCTATTGAAGAAGTGGCTTTTCAGCCGGTGCGCATGGGCTAGGCTGGTTGTGTCGATGGACCATATGGAGCAGCAAGCGGCGCCGGCCAAGGTGGGCAATGGCAACTGGCGCATTTTTGTTGATGCGTTCAACCGCTATCTTACGCAAGGAGGGCTTACGCATGGTGCGGCGCTTACTTATTACGCGGTGTTTTCGCTTGGCCCCTTGCTGTTCATTGCCACCGCCATCGCTGGCTGGTTTTTTGGCGAGGATGCGGCGCGCGGCGAATTACGCGATAAGCTTGTGGATACCTTTGGCAAGGACACGGCCTTGACCGCCGAGGTTTTGCTGGCGGGAGTGCGTGAGCACACCGGCTCGGGTTGGGCTGCGGTCGTTGGTCTTGTTGTTCTTCTATACTCGGCATCGAGCGTGATGCGTCAGCTGCGGGAGTCGATGAACTTCATTTGGCAAGTGCCGCACCTCAAGGAGGCCACATGGTGGAAGTGGGTTGAGCATTACTTGATCTCGTTGCTGGGTGTGATCATTGCCGGGTTGCTGCTCATTCTTTCGCTGATATCGACGGCCACTCTCGCCGCGATGAAAAAATACCTACCCGAGGGGCTACCTTACTCGGGTAATGTGCTGCTTGCTTTCGAGTTTGGACTCACAGTCGTGCTGGTGACCTTGGTGTGCGCGTTGATCTTCAAATTTCTTCCCGAAGCGCGCGTGCTTTGGCGTTATGTCTGGCCTGGGGCCTTTGGCACGGCCTTGTTGTTTTCCCTCGGTAAACTCGGCATGGGGCTCTACCTTGGTTGGTTGAGCGCGGGTTCCTTTTACGGTGCGATGTCGTCCTTCATGATCCTGCTTTTCTGGATGTATTATTCCGCGCAGGTGCTTGTGCTAGGTGCTTACTTTACCGAGATGACCAGCCGTGCGCGCATGGCGGTGAAGGCTGGACACACCAAGGCTTAGGGCCGAGGGCGCAGGCTATTTAGTAATATTTCGGGTAGCGAGCAGGCCTTGTGAGATTGTTGTAGATCAAGGCGATGGCCAAAATGATGAGCACGCCGCTGAGCGTGGGGGACCAAAGAAAGCTCCAGGCCGGTTTGCTTAGGAAGATGATCACGGGGTTTGAGCCGGCAGGCGGATGCACGACGCGCAGGCTCATCATCGCGGCAATGGCCGTGCCGGTCGCGAGGCCCATTCCCCACCAGCATGGTCCGGTGAGATGGAGGAAAATCAAACCGATGAGCGAGGTTAGGAAATGACCGCACAAGACATGCCGAGGTTGGGAAAAGGGTGCGTCGGGAAAGCCGAAGACCATCACGCAGGTGGCACCAAAGGATCCGAGTAGGAGGGGAGTGTTGGCGCGCGATGTCAGCCAGCCCAGGATGGCGATGGTGAAAGATGCGCCCAGCCAAGCGAGGGCGATGCCGCACAGTTCCGGTCGTGGCGGGCGTTCTGCACCATCGCCTTTCATTTTTTCGAGCAGTTTCATCGGGGTAAAAAAATGGCGGACCGGAACAGTCTCCGGTCCGCCGATTGTGGGGTTGTTTGTTTAGCCTTTTTTGAAGCGGGCGGCTTCTTCCGCGCCTTTGGTGGCGTTGCCAGCGCTGTAGGAATGGGCGCCTACTCCGGCGAGTTTGCCGCCATCGACGATGAGGTATTCGCTGCGGATCGGCTTTCCTTCAAACCAGCATTCCAAGATCTCGCGGGTGCCCGCGGCGTAGCGGGTTTGTGCGGACAGGCTGGAGCCGGAGATGTGGGGCGTCATGCCATGGTGCGGCATCGTGCGCCATGGGTGATCCTGCGGTGCGGGTTGCGGGAACCAAACGTCACCGGCGTAACCGGCGAGTTGTCCGCTTTCCAGCGCACGCACGATGGCGTCGCGGTCGCAGATTTTCCCGCGAGCGGTGTTCACGATGTAGGCTCCGCGTTTCATCTTCGAGATGAGCTTCTCGTCGAAGAGGTGTTCGGTCTCGGGATGGAGGGGGCAATTGATGGTGACCACATCGCAGACCTTCACCATGTCTTCGACGGTCGCGTGGTAGGTGAGGCCGTATTCCTTTTCGACTGCCTCGGGCAGGCGGTGGCGATCGGTGTAATGCAGCTTCATGTCGAAGGGCTTGAGGCGTTTCAGCACGGCCAAACCGATGCGGCCGGCGGCCACGGTGCCCACAGACATGCCTTCCACATCGTAGGAGCGGGCCACGCAATCGGCGATATTCCAACCGCCTTTCATTACCCAGTTGTAGGATGGGATGTAGTTGCGCACGAGGCCGAGGATCATCATCACCACATGTTCGGAGACGCTGATGCTGTTGCAGTAGGTTACCTCGGCGACGGTGATGCCATTATCCATTGCCGCTTGGAGGTCGACATGGTCCGAGCCGATGCCGGCGGTGATGGCGAGCTTGAGCTTGGGAGCTTTGGCGATGCGCTCTGCCGTGATGTAGGCGGGCCAGAACGGCTGCGAGATCACGATGTCGGCATCGACGAGTTCCTTGTCGAGCGTGCAGCCTTCGCCGTCCTTGTCGGAGGTGACCACCAGCGTGTGGCCTTGGGACTCCAAGTACTTGCGCAGGCCGAGTTCGCCCGAAACGCTGCCGAGCAGGGAGCCGGGTTGGAAATCAATGGCCTTGGGGGTGGGCAGGGTTTGACCGTCGGCATATTTTTCGAGTTTTGGGAGGTCATCCCGCGCGTAGGTGCTTGGATATCCGGAGACGGGATCATCATAAAGGACGCAGACAATTTTAGCCATGGTGTGATAGTGGTTGTTGTTAGTTGTGTTTGATAGGGTTGCGCGTGCTGCGAAACCATTGGGGGGGGGCTTTGATGGGGGCTGAGGGAGGCGTTCGGGATGAGGCGTTGAATGAATTTTAAATGAAATCGATCCGAACGACGGGACGGGTTGTGGCATCAAAGGCGTACGACTATGCAAAAGTGCCCATGCTTCGCAATGCCTAATGCTGGTCAGTGGGGAACTTTTCCACAAAGGCTAAAGCATGGGCTTCAACTCCGGGCTTGTCAGGCGCCGGCCTGCTTGCCACTTTGCCTCAAGAAGCTGTTGCGGCTCGAAAATTTTTGAAGCAGCAGATGGCACTCATCTAAATCCCGTTACAAACCACCATGTCCACCACTCCATCACTCAAGATTCATGTCAATTGCTGGTCACTTTTTGATGAAGCCGATCCCATGACCGAGCAGGGCCTGCGCACCCATTTGTCGCTCGTCAAAGAGGCTGGATTCCAAGGTTACTGCGGGGGGGCTGATGCTCCCAAGCTCAAAGAGCTGCTCAATGAGTACGGATTGCGTTTTGGCGGTGCGTTTGATGCGGGCAGTCCCGAGCAATTCGCTCCACGGATCGCGGCCATCATGGCCATCGATAATGGTCCGATCAATTGCCAACTGGCCGACCATGACACACCGACCGAGGAAGCGGTCGCGTTGACCGTCGCGTTGATGGAGGAGGCAAAAAAGCAAAACGCGCTTGTTCATCTCGAGGTCCATCGGGATACCTGCACCGAAACCCCCGAGAAGACGGCGGCGATTGTGGCTGGCTGCATCAAAGCCACGGGCGAGGCTCCCCGCGTGAACTACGACTTTTCCCACCCCGCAGTGGTGAAACATCTGGTGCCATCAAACTACATCGAGCGCTTGTTCGACGAGACCAACATTCCGGTCTTCCAGCAGTCCACCCTCTGGCACATGCGTCCGTTCAATGGTCATCACTGCATGATTCCCATCACCGACGGCAAAGGCAACTTTTCCCCAGAGTATGAAGCCTGCCGTCCGTTCATTCGCCAGGCGCTCAAGCACTGGCTGGCAGGGCCACGCCCGAACAATGAGCTCTGGGTCGTGCCTGAGCAAGGCACCACCGTTGGCTACAACTTGAGTTGCTTCCCGAACATCTGGCAGGACACCGTTGTCCTCGGCAAGGACATCCAGAAAATGTGGAGCGAGCTCGTCGCCGAATGAACTTTTTCAACTCCCTAACTACTGACTTATGAAAGACAAAAAAATTGGATTCGTCGGCCTTGGCCGCATGGGTGGCAACATGGCCCGTTGCCTCAAGGACAAAGGCTACCAAGTGGCCGCAGTCTACGACATCAACCACAGCGTTGCCAGCGAGCTGGCCGCTGAAGTAGGCGCCACCGCCTGCAGCAGCCTTGCGGAACTCACCGCTCAGTCGGACATCATCCTCACGGTCGTCACCAACGACAAGGCGATGGAGGCAATTTTCTTCGGCGAGGACAACCTCTTCACCGGAGCCAGCGGTCGCGTCTTCATCAATTGCGCCACGCTTACTCCAGCGCTTCATGTTCAGCTCGAAGCTGCGGCGTTGAAGGTGGGTGCGCAATGCCTTGAGGCCTGCATGGCATCGAGCATTCCCCAAGCGCGCAATGGCGAGCTTTTCCTCATGATCGGCGGCAGTGAAGAGCTCTTCAATGCCAACAAACCTCTGCTCGATGACCTCAGCAAGGCGCTTCACCATGTGGGTCCCGCAGGCAAGGCTTCGGAGGTCAAAGCTCTTGTGAACATGGTCATGAACATCAACACCGCCGCGCTGGCCGAGGGTCTCGGCATCGGTGATGCACTTGGTCTCGACCTCGCGATGCTTTGCAAGGTCTTCAGCCAAACCGGCGCCAATTCGCGTGTGCTTGAAACCGACGCGGAAGACATGATCAAGCGCGACCACGATTGCTTTTTCTCCGCCGAGCACGCCGCCAAGGACTCCGGCATCGCCCTCGCGCTTGCCGCATCGCAAGGCATCGAGGCTCCGCTGGCAAAAGCGACATTCGATCAATACTCGAAGCTCACCGAAATGGGCCTCGGGGAACTCGACAAATCCGGCATCGCCGAACTCACCTTCAAGGGCCGCGCACTTTCCTGATCCGCCATGAACCGATCCATCAAAAATGACGCGGGTGAATCCATCGACTACAGCTTCGCCAGTGGTGATGCCGCTTTGAAAAAGCCGGGTTGGCTTGTGGTTTTGGGCCACGGCGTCACGGGCAATAAGGATCGACCAGTGGTTGTCGATACAGCCGCGGCGCTCAATGCGGCGGGTTTCGACACGCTGTGTTTTTCGTTTGCCGGCAATGGCAATTCCGCTGGCGACTTTCGCGATGCGACGATCTCCAAAGAAGTCGATGACCTGCGGGTCGTGCTCGATGCCGTTGCGGACACCGCTTCGGACATCTGCTACATCGGCCACAGCATGGGAGCTGCGGTTGGCGTCCTGACTGCGGCCAAAGACCAGCGGATCAAGGCGTTGGTCTCGCTTGCGGGAATGATCGACACCAAGACCTTTGCGAACACCGAGTTTGGATCCGAGACCCCGGATGCCGGCGTGATGTGGGAAGAGGAAAGTTGTCCGCTCTCATCGGCATTCATGCGTGACCTTTGCGAGACGATCGTAAGCGTCGTGCCCCAGGTTTCTGCGGTGCAATCACCATGGTTGCTGCTTCATGGAAGCGCCGACGATGTCGTTCTGCCGCGCGATACCGAGCAGGTCCAAAGCATCAAGGGCGATGCCGTAAAAGCCGTCTTCATCGAAGGCGCCGATCACAGCTTCAACGAGCCTGCGCACAAAGCCGCGATGACTGAAGCCGTGGTGTCATGGCTCGGGCAGCTCGCGAGCTAGCGTGCGGGTTGATGGGATCGATCGTTGGTTGTTTTACTTCGGCGTCGGCGTTCTTGCTTGAGGCCGCTCGGACATTTTTGTAATTTTTTCCATGGTCAAAAACACCTTCTTTGCGGTCATGGCTGCGTTTGTGGTGGCATCTTCACCGCGTGCCGAAGCAGAGATGGCGGCGAGCTTGGATGTTCTTTTGGATGCGCCGAAGTGCTGGGAGCTGACGCCGGAGGGCTTTGAGAAACATTTCGATGAGATTCGTCCTGAGTTGTTCCGATGGATCACGAGCGACCGCACGCGTGCGAAATTAAGCCGCGCCCTGTATTCGAATGCGAAGATCGAACTGACGGCATTTGAGGGGGCGATTCCGGTGGAGGAGGCGGTGGTGGATTTTTCCGGCGGTCGGCTCAACATGGTGACGCTGTCGATCTTCAACCGCGGTGACGCGGGTGAGATCGGTGAGGCGGACTTCAAGAGTCGGCACATGGCGGCGGGCAAGGCGATGGGCGCAAAGTTGCATGTGAAGCCGACGGCTTGTCCGGCGAACCGGCAGCAGGGGCTTTTGACCGAGGGTTACAGCTGGTCCTCGCCATCGGGCGTGGCGATGTTGGAAACCAACGAGGGTGCTTTGGCTGGATCGGCGCGTGAGTTTCTGCGATCGAGGATCGCGCGTCCGGATGCGGAGGGCGCCTTGGCGGCCAGCATGAAAAATGGCGGTGGTGCTGCGGCGGCAAGGCTCAGCGAGCTGCCGGGAAATGTCGCGCGCGACGACAAGGGGAATGTCTTCATCCGCAGCTTGCCAATGGTCGATCAGGGGAACAAGGGCTACTGCCTGCCAGCATCAACGCAGCGGATTTTCGAGTACTTTGGCATCGGTGCCGACATGCATCAGATTGCGCAGGTGGCCGAGTCCGATCCCGGCAAAGGCACCAGCGCGCTTTCGATGGCCAAGGAGCTCGACCGCATTGATTTCCGTTTCAAAACCCGCCTCGTCGTGATGGCGATGATGTCTGAAAAAGAATTGGTCGAGGTCGAGGTGAAGAAAGGGGAGTACCTTGTGGGCAAAACGGTGGATGAACGCAAGTTCATGAAAGGCATTCATGATTTCATCGACGATGGCATTCCTTTGCTGTGGTCGCTCGAGCTTGGGCGATTTCCTGAGGACCCCGATTTGAAACCGCAAACCTCGGGTGGTCACATGCGGATCATCATCGGATACAACGACAGCACAGGGCGGCTGATCTTTTCCGATTCATGGGGTGCGGGCCATGAGTTCAAGACGATCAAGGCGAGTGACGCCTATGCAGCTAGTATGGGTTTGTTCGCGTTGAAGCCGACGCTGAGGTGAGAGGCAAGAATCAATAGAAGAGAAGAGTCTACGCCGCGGGGCCGGACAGAAGTCAGAGCCGTCACTGTAGTTTTGAAGCGGGGTAAGCCAATGTTCCGTTCCTATCTCGATCCTGCAAATCATTGCCTTCAGAAATCAGTGGTTTTCATGGCAGATTTCGGGTTTATCTGCGGTCGTGAATCGCGTGCGCGTGCAGAAAATTTTGTTTTTGGCGGTGCTTGGTGCTGCATGTTTTGCGGCATGGGCATGGCTGCGGCCTTATGCGTGGCAGGTCGATCCTGCGGCGCGTTGCCAAATCGAGGGGGTCGAAGTTTCCGAGGATCACGGCTATTATTGGGTCGAGGTGTTTTTGCAAACCAATGAGGGCGAAGGGTTTGATCCCACCAGAGCGGTGAAGCTCGAAACGGCTCCGGGTCGTGTGTTGGCACCTGCCGATTTTCATTTTGCCGCACAGGCGGGAAGCGAGCGTCCGCGTCTGAAATTTTGGCTCGAGTCGGCCGACCTCGCCGGGCGTCTTGAGCTTCGCATCAATGATGGCAAACTGATGCTCAAATCAAACGAGGGCTTGCCGCAGATCTCTCGCTCCGGCAGTCAGCGTTTCACAACTCATCACTGGTGAACATGGCTTGGCTGATCATCGATAACTCCAACACGCGGACGAAATTCGCACTCGGCGATGAGCATTCTCTCGGCGAGTGGCGCGGTGTTTTGCAAACGCCGGACATTTCGCCCGACACGCTTGAGCAGCTCACTTCGCAGCTCGATTTTTCGGCGGTCATTATTGGGTCGGTTGTGCCGACCAAGGCGTCGGTGTTGCGTGCTTATTTCGAGGATCGCGTGCCTTGCCATTTTCTTAGTCATGCGAGCCCGCTTGGGATGGGCATCGATTACCCCGAACCGCAAAAAATTGGTGCCGACCGCCTTGCCAATGCAGTGGGCGTGTTGGCGCGTCACGGCGCACCGGCGATCGTGATCGATTTCGGAACTGCGGTGACCTTCGATGTCATTTCTGCGGAGCCCGCGTATTGTGGTGGTGTGATCGCGCCCGGCCTCGGTGCGATGTCGGGTTACTTGCCTCAAAAAACTGCGCTCTTGCCATCAATCGAGCTCGAGGAACCCGCCTCGGCGATCGGCAAATCCACCGAACACGCGATGCAGGTGGGCGCCGTTTTTGGTTACCGCGGCCTCGTGCGCGAAATCATTGCAAAAATCCGCGCCGAGCTTGCGGGCATGCCAAAGATCATCGCCACCGGCGGTGATGCGGAATTGATCGCCAAAGGCCTGCCGGAAATCCAAGCGGTCGATGCCGACCTCACGCTTGAAGGCCTACGACTCGTTGCGGCACGGGTATTTGCGTGAGCATGGAGCGAATTTTTTTCGCTCATTCGTCATTTGATTTCCCCCCGTTCGCTGTTAGAAATGCAGAATGGAAATGCCCCATACACGCAGCAACCGTCGTCAATTCGTCAAACTCAGTGCCCTTGCCGCAGGTGCGGTCATGCTCCCTTCACGCGCGATGGCACAGGCGCCCGCGGCTTTTTCTTTGCCCGCATTGCCGTTTCCTGCCAACGCGCTCGAGCCGCATATCGATGCCCGCACGATGAAAATCCATCACGGCAAGCATCACGCGGCCTATGTCGCCGGACTCAATGCTGCCTTGGAAAAATCGCCCGAGCTGAAGGGCAAATCGCTCGAAGAAATTTTTGCAGGCATCACCACCGTGTCCGACGAAGCCGTGCGCACCGCGCTGCGCAATCACGGTGGCGGTCACTGGAATCACACATTTTTTTGGAACAACCTCACGCCGACCAGCTCATCAGGCGCGCCATCGCCGGAGCTGCTCAAGGCGATCGTGGCGTCCTTTGGATCGATGGACGATTTCAAAAAAGCCTTCAACGAAACAGCGATCAAGCGCTTCGGTTCCGGTTGGGCGTGGTTGATTTCCGCCAATGGCAAGCTGCGCATCACCAGCACCGCAAATCAGGACAACCCGCTCATGAAAGGCATCGTCCCCGATGCCGATCTCGGCACGCCCTTGCTCGGCCTCGATGTGTGGGAGCACGCCTATTACCTGTACTACCAGAACCGCCGGGCGGATTACATCAATGCCTGGTGGAGCGTGATCAATTGGGGCGAAGTTTCGCGCAATTTTGCCAGACTTTGATTCATCGGCCGAAAAAATCGAGTCGACCTTTGCGCCGCGATCCGGACAATGCGCCCATGTCCGGACGCGACGACCTCAACGACCTTTCCCTGCTTGGCAAACCCGAGACGCGTTTGCCCTCGTCGCCCTCCGAGGCGCGGCTCGAGGTGTTCCCCAACCACCGCCCCGGCCGTCGATACTGGGTCACACTCAACTGCCCGGAGTTCACCTCGCTGTGCCCGGTCACCGGTCAGCCCGACAGCGCAAAAATCGTGATCCGTTATGTGCCCGGCGAAACCTGTGTCGAGACCAAGAGCCTCAAGTTTTATCTCGCGTCATTCCGCAACGAGCCGTCGTTCAACGAGGAAATCGTCAACCGCATTCTCGATGACCTCGTCAAGGCGATGAACCCGCGCGAGATTGTCGTGCGCGGTGAATTTGCGCCGCGCGGTGGCATCCAACTCACCACCGAGGCCTCCTATCCCGAGAGCCCGGCATCGTGAAATGAAAGCCTGCGTCCTGCTGAGCGGTGGAATGGATTCGGTGACGGTGTTTCACCAGGCGCTGCGTGATGGCGAAGTAGCCGCATGCCTTTCCTTCGATTACGGCGCGAAACACAACGCGCGGGAAATTCCTTTTGCCAAAATTCACGCCGATCGCGCGGGTGTGCCGCATCATGTCGTGTCGCTCGATTTCATGGATCGTCTTTTCAAGTCCGACCTGCTGCGTTCCGGCGGTGATATTCCGGAAGGTCATTACGCCGAGGAATCGATGAAGAAAACCGTCGTGCCGTTTCGCAATGGCATCATGCTTTCGGTGGCTACGGGCTTTGCCGAAAGCATCGGCGCAGATGCGGTGACGATCGCCGCACACTCGGGCGACCATGCGATTTACCCCGATTGCCGCGAGCCCTTCATGCGGGCGATGGGCGAGGCGATGGAGGAGGGGACCTACGCGCGGATCAAGCTGCTGCGGCCGTTCATCGACATGGACAAGGCGGCGATCGCGCGGCGCGGCGTCGAGCTTGGCGTGGATTTCGCCGAGACATGGTCCTGCTACAAGGGCGGAGAAATCCACTGCGGCATTTGCGGGACTTGCGTCGAGCGCCGCGAGGCATTTCTTTTGGCTGGCTTGCAGGACCCGACGGTCTATGAGCAGACTCCCGAGCTGCCGCGGCTTTCCTGACACCCTCCTACCAGCTCACCACGCCATGCCTTACCGGATTTGCAAATCGCTCGAAATTGAGAACGGCCACATGCTTTCAAAGCATCCCGACAAGTGCCGCTTCCCGCACGGCCACTCGCGCAAGGTGGAGTTTGTGATCGAGGCCGACGAACTCGATGCCAACGAAATGGTCTGCGATTTCAAAATCATCCGCGAGGCGATCGGCGATTGGCTCGACTCGCTCGATCACGCGCTTTGCATGAACACGGCGGATCCTGCCTACGAGGATTTTAAATCGCGCTACGGCGAAAGGGTCATTGGATTTGAAAACCAGGACCCGACCACCGAGCTGATGGCGCGCGCGATTTTTGATCACACCCGCACCGCGCTCGATGCTTATGCGAAACAATCCGAAACCCGCTATCATCTCCGCTCCGAAGTGCGCCTCGTGAAGGTGCGCCTTTGGGAAACCTCCTCATCGTGGGCGGAATACGAGGCGCCTGTTTTAAAATAAATTTCCCCATGCTTCCCGATATCCAAGCCACCAAGGACACCCGCGGCATCGACATCGATCAGGTCGGCGTCTCCGATCTGCGCTACCCGATCCAAGTCACCGACCGTCACGGCAAACCCTTTCCGACCGTCGCGACGATCTCGATGTCGGTGCACTTGCCCCATCATTTCAAAGGCACCCACATGAGCCGCTTCATCGAGGTGCTCAGTAAGCATGAGGGCGAGGTGACCTCACGCACGCTGCCAGAAATTCTCCACGACCTGCGCGAGCGCCTGCATGCCGAAGAGGCGCACATCGAGGTGGCCTTTACTTATTTCGTCACGAAAAAAGCTCCCGTCTCGGGCGCCGAGGCCAAGGTCGCCTGCGATTGCGTGCTGATCGGCAAATCCCATTCCGGCTTGGATGACCTCACGCTGCGAGTCACTGTGCCTGTCACCACGCTGTGCCCGTGCAGCAAGGAGATCAGCGACTACGGTGCCCACAACCAACGTGGGAATGTAACCGTCGAGGTGCGCCCGAAACGCAAGGGCAACAGCTGCGAGCTGATCCTGATCGAAGACCTTGTCGACATCGCCGAAAAATCCGGCTCGGCACCGGTCTACGCATTGCTCAAACGCACCGACGAGCGACATGTGACCATGCAGGCCTACGACAACCCGGTGTTCGTCGAGGATGTTGTGCGCAACGCCGCCGCCCTGCTGCGCGCAGATGCAAGAATCGACTCGTTCAGCGTCAGGGCCGTGAATCAGGAAAGCATTCACGATCACAACGCGTTCGCTGTCATTTCGGGCAAAGCAAGCGCGTGAGTGGCGGGCGCAATTTGTAGCGATTTTGTCACCCGATGATGTTTGTGGCGGCGATTGCCCGTCATAGCCTCGGCGCATGTCCGATTTGGGATTTCAAACGCATAGCCGAGACCGGTCTCTTCCAAGCCGCACGCCAATGCCTCTGGCGATCGAACCACGCATGAATGGCTTTCGCAAAAACACGCGTCACATGGAGGTGCCGCTTTTTGATCATTCAAAATCCGAGGAGGATTCGCCCGAGTTGACATCGTCCCGCATGCGAAACATCCGTTTTGGTTCGGCCGAAGATTCCAATTTAGCCACGATGGATTTTTCCGTTTCCGCCAAGAGGTTCAAGCGCAGCGGAGAGCCAAACTTTGGAATCAGGCCCATGGAGGGTGAACGCATGAAGCTTGCCGAGCCAGCCGATCCCTTCGAAGAGCCGCTTGTCTAAGCGAAAGGAAGGCTTCCGTTCCTCCATTTTCCGATCTTGAAAATTTGTGGCATGCGCGCAGGTTTCCTGTTGCAAGACATTGACCTCACAAAACTCCGATCAACCTAACATCATTCCTCTCGAGGCCCTGCTGAATGCTTACGCCAACGGGGTTTTTCCCATGGCGGAAGAGGGTGAAATTTTGTGGTTTTCGCCGGAGCGTCGAGGGCTGATACCGCTTGATTCGCGCTTTCGAATTCCGCACGGCTTGCGGCGCACCTTGAAGCGCGGGCTCTTCGAAGTGCGATGGAACACCGCCTTTCGCGAAGTGATGCTTGCCTGTACCGAGCGGAAGGAAACATGGATCGACGAAGTGATCCTGAAGAGCTACTGCGCGCTACACGAAGAGGGTTTCGCACATTCCGTCGAGTGCTGGGATGCGGATGGCTTGCAGGGTGGTCTCTACGGAGTTGCGTTGGCCGGAGTGTTTTTTGGCGAAAGCATGTTTCATCGCAAAACCGATGCATCGAAGGTTGCGCTGGTTGCCTTGGTCGAAACCTTGCGCGAGAAAAATTTTCAACTCCTCGACACCCAGTGGATGACCGATCATCTCCGTCAATTTGGCGGCTACGAGCTGCCGCGTCGCGAGTATCTCGCCCAGCTTCAGGCGGCCCTTGAGGCGACTGAAGCATCCGCCGAATAAATTCCCCAAAAATTCCGCTTTCCGCGCAGGCCCTGGCAGTGTTATTCCTCCCCCGCAATTTTCGCCGGCTTAGCTCAGTTGGTAGAGCAGCTGATTTGTAATCAGCAGGTCGTCGGTTCGAGTCCGACAGCCGGCTCCAGCATCGCTGGAGCCATTAGGCTGGGAGGACGAGAACCGAAGGTTCGAAAGCAGTTAGTCGCGTGTCGCGACGGTCATGAAAAGCGGCGCAGCCGGGAAATTGGCTTGGAGTGCCGCGCAGCGGTGCTCAATCCGACAGCCGGCTCCAGCGTCGCTGGAGCCATTAGGCTGGACCCCGAAAATCGGGCCAGTGGTTAAGCTATGATTGTGTGGCCATGGTTTTCTTCCACTCGGAGACCTGCACCGGGTGAATGTCGAAATCCTTGGCGATTTCTTGGAAGGTTTTCATACCCTTGATCGCTTCAAGTGCCACGCGGGCCTTGAATTCGGGGTCGTGTCTTCTGCGTATGCCTTTTATGTTGTGTGTCTGGTACGGTTTAAAGTCCGCACCCACACATAAACCGCGGGTGAAAAGTGCAGCAGGTGGCTGTCGAAAAGTGAGTCACCTCTGTGCCGAGCTTGGGATATATAATACCAAAGGCTCCAAGGTTATGGACTGTAGAATAGCGATCTTTGCGGCTTCTTCTCGGGGAGCGCGCCCGCCCTCGGGCGCACCGCCACGCGCCCTCGCGGGGCGATTGAAAA
>JBIKIR010000081.1:0-4498 GCA_044361475.1 Luteolibacter sp.
GGAATTTGAAATCCAATTCTCCTTCACCCAGTGGGTGAACCAATGATTCGCTCGTTTTCGTCTTCAAACGCCGCAACCATAAGCACTTGCTCCTCACGTCTTCAATCCCAACTGCGGATTAGAGGTTCATGGGAGCGCGGGCATCTTGCCCGCTTTGGCGCCTGCGGCGATGGTTTCGGCGCCGCGAGGCCACGCCGCCCTACCTTGGATCTTGGAGCGGGACGCTCCAAGGACGGCCTGGATCAAGATGATCCGGCCACGATGAAGAGGCGGCTTCTTCTTTCTCTCAATAACTCTTTTCTCCGCGTTCCTTTGCGACCTCTGTGGCTTTGACTCCGTTGCACTACGTCCATGCCATCAGGCTTCGCTATTTTTGATGTTCGCTACCGCTCACAGGGCATTGCGGTAAATTCCTGCCAAGCTTCAGCGCTGCGTCGCTCTGCTAGGCGGATCGTTGCAGAGAACGGTCCATGCCATCAGAATGCCATGAATGCGATCAAGCCGCGTCTTGGTCGCTGCGTTTACGGCGCAGGACGGGCGGGCGTTCTTCGCGAACGGTTTGCTCGTTGATCGTCACCAGATCGATGTCGCTCCGTGAGGGGATTTCGAACATCACATCGAGCATCATTTTTTCGAAGATCGAGCGCAGTGCGCGGGCGCCGGTGCCGCGGCGCACAGCTTCCTCGGCCAGGGCGCGGAGGGCATCGGGGGTGATCTTGAGCTTCACGCCATTCATGGCGAGCTGCTTCGCGTATTGCTTGGTGAGGGCGTTGCGCGGTTCGGTGAGGATTTGGACGAGCTCGTCCTCGGTGAGTTTGCGCAGCGAGGAGATCACCGGCAGGCGGCCGATGAATTCGGGGATGAGGCCGTAGTGCAGAAGGTCCTCGGGTTGCACGCGGCAGAGGATCGAGTTTTCATCGGCCTCCTGTTTGTCATTGGCAGACTTGCTAGCGTGGAAACCGAGCGTGTTGCTGCCGAGGCGGCGGCGGATGATGTCCTCGAGGCCGACAAATGCGCCGCCTACGACGAAGAGGATCTTCTCGGTGTTGACCTGGATGTATTCCTGCTGTGGGTGTTTGCGGCCGCCTTGGGGCGGGACGCTGCAGATTGTGCCTTCGAGAATTTTGAGGAGCGCTTGTTGCACACCTTCGCCGGAAACATCGCGGGTGATCGAAACATTTTCCGTTTTGCGTCCGATTTTGTCGATTTCGTCGACATAGATGATGCCGCGTTCGGCGCGGGCGACATCGAAGTCGGCGGCTTGAAGGAGACGCAGGATGATGTTTTCCACATCCTCACCGACATAGCCGGCCTCGGTGAGGGTGGTAGCATCGACGATGCAGAAGGGGACATCGAGCACGCGGGCGAGCGTGCGGGCGAGCAGGGTTTTGCCGGACCCGGTCGGGCCGAGCAGGAGGATGTTGGATTTTTCGATTTCCACATCCTTGAATTCGTCGCCAAGACGGGCCTGGTCCTGATTGAGGCGTTGGTAGTGGTTGTAGACCGCGACTGAGAGAATTTTTTTCGCTTCCTCCTGACCGATCACGAACGAGTTGAGGTGTTCGAGGATCGAGGCAGGCGAGGGGACGCCGAGGGCGGTTTTATCGGCCTTCCCTTTGCCTTTCTTCGGAGTGCTGCGGAGTTCCTTTTCGAGGATGTCGGAGCAGACACCGACACACTCGTTGCAGATGTAAACGCCGGGGCCGGCGATGAGTTTTTTGACCTCCGAGTGGCTCTTTCCGCAGAACGAGCACATGGTGAGGTTGGAGGCACGGGCCATCGGGTGTGTGGGGTTGGTGGGGCTCAGCTTTCGGCCGGTTTGCTGTCAGCCAAGGCGGCAACGGCATCGGGGAGTTGCTTGCGACTTTCGAGGACCTTGTCGACGAGGCCATAGGCCACCGACTCCTCGGCGGTCATATAGTTGTCGCGATCCGAATCGTGTTCGACCTGCTCGATCGTTTTGCCGGTGTGTTTGGCAAGAATGCCATTGAGGCGCTTCTTGAGGTTGAACATGAAACCGATGGTGCGCTCGACATCGGAAGCGGTGCCTTGGGCTCCGCCGGAAACTTGGTGGATCATCACATGCGAGTTGGGCAGGCAGAAGCGTTTGCCCTTGGTGCCTGCGGTGAGGAGCACCGAGCCCATCGAGGCTGCGATGCCGATGCAGTAGGTGTTCACATCGCAGGTGAGGAACTGCATCGTGTCGTACATCGCGAGGCCGGCGGTGACCGAACCACCCGGTGAGTTGATGTAGATGTGGATGTCCTTTTTCGGATCCTGCATCTGGAGGAAGAGCAACTGGGCAATCACCGAATTTGCAACAAAGTCATCGATCGGTGTGCCGATGAAAATGATGCGGTCCTTGAGCAGGCGCGAATAGATGTCGAACGAGCGTTCGCCGCGGCCATCCTGTTCGATGACGACGGGGACATAGTAGCTGTTGCGGGGGGAGGTGCTCATGGATGTCGGATTGGTGATGGTCATGTTTACTCTTCGGTGAGTGCAGCTTCCGCTGATTCCACAACATCGGCGTGCTCGACGAGGAAGTCAATGGCCTTGCCGATAACCATCGAGCTGCGGATGGAGGAAATCCGACCGGAGCGGCGCATGTCGTTGATGAATTTCTTAGGCGCGACCTTTCTCGCGGCGGCGAGCTGGACCAGGTGATTGACGAGTTCGTTGTCATTGATCGCGATTTTTTCGGCGCGGGCGATTTCCTGGAGAATGAAATTCGCGCGGAGGTTTGAAACTGCCTGCTGTTTCGCGTTGGCAAAGATGTCGTCTTGCTGGGATTGGATTTGGTCTTCGGTGACGCCCGATTGGACGCCGCGGCGGACCATGGCATCGGCCTGATTTTGCGTTTCGCTGGCGACGAGTTCTTCGGGGAGCTCGAAATCCGCCTGGTTGGTGAAGTGGGCGACGATCTGGTTGACCTTCATGTCATCGATGCGGCGCTTGCGTTCCTGGGCCATGTTGGTGCGGATGATCTCTGTGATGTCCGCGAGTGTTTTGCCGGGGGCGAGGCGCTCGGCGAGTTCGTCGTTGAGCTCGGGCAGGATCGATTGTTTGAGTTCGCCGAGAGTCGTGGCGAAGACCATCTCGCGGTTGCGGAGATCGGCAACGGGGAAATCGTCGGGCAGCGTGACGGTGATGTCGCGTTGGTCGCCGGGCTTCATGCCGACGAGTTGGGCCGCGAAACCGGGGAGGAAGGTTTTTTCATCGATGCGAACCCAGAACCCTTCGCGGCCTTCGAGGTAACCGAGGCTTTTGCCAAGGACTTCGGCGCTGGGCTTGCCGTCGACGGTCGAGGAATAATCGATCACCGCGAAGTCGCCCATTTCGGCGGCACGGCCTTCGATGTCGGTGAAGTCGGCGAAGCGCTCGCGCAGGGTTTCGAGTTGGCTATTGAGTTCTTCGTCGGGAAGTTTGGCGCTCGGCACGGTGACCTTGATGCCCTTGTATTCCGGCAGTTTCACTTCCGGTGCGAGCATGAGCTTGGTGCTGAAGCTGAGGCTGCCGTCGGCGGCGTTGGAAAGGTCTTCGACGCGGCCGAAATCGAGCACCTTGAGATCTTCCTGCTTGATTGCCTCATCGAGGGCGCTGTTGATCAGCGTTTCTTGGCTCTCGGCTTCAATTTCCTTGTTGAAGCGTTTTTCAATGACGGCGCGCGGCGCTTTGCCTGGGCGAAATCCAGGCACCTTTGCCTTCGAGGCTAGGCTTTGGGCGACTTTTTGGCGCTCGTTTTGGACTTTGTCCGCAGGGATTTCGACGCGGAGTGTGGCGGTGCAATTTGGTTGCTTCTCGACAAGGATCTTCATGGCAAAGGGGGCTTGCGGCCGTTGGCGGCCGGGGCGGGGAAGCTAGTGGACGACCTGGGGGCTTGTCAAACCAGGTGTTTGGGAGGGGGGCGTAAGATTTTAGAAGGGGGGCACGCGCCCGCTGCGGCATAGGCAGCGTGAATACGAAAAAATAACAAAATAAAGGGACTGGCCTTTAGTTTGAAAGCTCGCGCGGGGGGCGGGGGCCTCAAACACGCAGTCGCAAATCACGCGCACTCCATAGTAAGTCGGCTGCGGCGCGCGCGCTGCCTCTCAGTTTCCGCGCGCCGTCTTTGCGGCTTGGGCTGAAGCGCTCTCTCGCGCCGGCGAAGGCTTCGTTGACAAATGCCTTGCTGCCAATCACCGCGCCATCGGTGAAATACCGCACGCGGCAGCGCAGCATTACCGCCATGCCAAGGTCGGGCAGAACAGTGCCGTTTTCTTTCGCTTCCAAGGCTTCCGCGGTGTTCATTTGCGGCCTCACCACTCCTTTTTCGACAGTGGCGTTTCCGCTCTTACGACCTAAGGCAAGACCCATCGCGCGCCGATAGACGCGCGAAATTTCTTTCCATCGATCCGCCTCGAAGCCTGCTCCCTGATGGCTCATGCAGGCTCGAACAAGCCCTTCGCGCGCCTTCTTGCCATTGCCCTTTGGCCCGCCTCCCACTGCCTCGCCATAG
>JBIKIR010000053.1:0-14712 GCA_044361475.1 Luteolibacter sp.
GTGAGTTGAGTGTGATTCAACTTCCTGCCGTCTGTATCTCTAACCTTTTGCATGCAGCATGACTGAGCAAACAGCGTGCCAATGTCCTTACTATTATGGACTCATTAGTAAATGTATTTGGCATGGCGGTTGGAAACCGCCGCCACTTTTTTGCGGCTACACCTTTTTTTGCAAACTGCTTTAAGCTTTAACCTCCAACTCTTCTTCTCCGCTTTCCTTGGCGACCTTTGCGGCTTCGCGGTCAATCATTCTAAAGAATCAGCACTGCGGAACCCTTACTCGACCACCACGCGGTAGAACACCTTGGCATCGGCGGGTTTGGATTCGGTGAAAGTTCCGACCTGCAAGCCTGTTGCCTTGGTGGTCCATGAACCGCTGAGTGTCGTGGAGGACTCGACCTTGTAAGTGCGCCCCGCAACCGCCTGCCAAGTGAGGGTCACATTGCCACCCTGCACGGCGATGCTGTTGACCTTGAAGATCGAAGAGGCATCGAGTGGATTGGTTCCCGCAGTGACCTCGGCGGCGTTGCTCATTCCATCCGCATCATCATCACCAGAAGAGGTGATCGAAAGCGTCTGAGTGCTCGATGAAGTCGCGGTGGATGCCACTGCGGTATTGTTCGGGTTGAGCGTGGTGACGGTTGCGGTTGCCGTCACGCCGGATGGAATACCGGTGATCACAAACGAGGTCGCCGTCGTTTCATGCGTGGTCACCTGTCCGTTGCTGCGGGTTACCGTGAGGAGATAGCGCGGCACCAAGCCCTCGGCGTCGGTCACGGCGGACCACGAAAATGTCACCGAGCCATCGAGTGCATAGCTCGCCACCAGCGGACTGGACGCCGGTGCTGAAAGCTGAGTCACATCATAGACCTTGAGGAACTGCGCTTCGTACGGATCCGTCGCCCATGCGGCGTTGGTGGCAGGCACCGCATTGAGCGCAACATACAGGCCATTGTTCAGGAGGTCGTCGCGAGTGAAGCCGTTTGCACCCCAGAGTAACGAATCACGACGCCCGGGGTACTCATTGTTCGGCCCAAGATAAGCGGCGATGTTCTTGGCGTTGTAGCGACGATTCGATTTAAGCCCCATGTTGTTTGCCAAAGTATCGGTGATCCCGAAGGTATTGGCGCGAGCCGTGTTGCGGCTGAGGTTGGTGAAGGCCAGCACCACATCACTGATAGCCGGAGAGGCACCGCTGGTCTCGTACTTGGCCACGGCGAAAATGTTCGCATCGGCCGTGGTGGTGCCACGCGGATTAAGGAACCAGCGGTTCGAGGAGCGCAATGCCGGGCTAAACTCCCGCGCCTTGCCCACTCCCGAATAAGCGGGACGCAAATTCGCCACCCCGAGAACATTACTACCCCACGAAGTCCATTGCGGCTGCATGGAATTGTAGCGTTTGAAGTGGGGGATGTTTTTACCGAAATTGGTCTCGTAGTGAGTGAAACTGGCCGAACTCGAAGTTCCGATTTCCTGGCCGTACATGACCATCGGAGCGCCATCGACGCTGCTGCCGACGGCATAGCGGATGAAGGCCTCCCATGGATCCGCATACCCCGCCTCGTCGTGCGAGGTATTGTTCAGCAACACGAGGCCCTGCCCGTACGATGAACGCCGCCCTTCGAAGATGTCGCGGTGCGCGGTGGTGTTCGATGCCGCTTGCCATGGAAAAACAATGTTCTCGTTGAGAATGTCGAAATGCCGGTTAGAGCGATAAGTCACCGCGCCACCGTCGAGCGACTCGGTCATAAACACAAAGTTCCACTTGTGCGCACGAGCGACGTTGATGGTGTATTCCCAAAACTGCGGCGGCATGCCTTGACCGAAGTCGGCCCGCAGGCCGTCGATACCCTTGGCCGTTTGCAAAGCCAAGGAGCTGTTGGCGGGCAGCCCCGTCTTCTCAAGCCAATACGGCACATAGCGGGCAAAGTATTTCCACACCGCACGCGTCACCGCATCGGCAGTTCCCGCCGCACCATCAAGATCGCCGGTGTTGATCCCATCAGTTTCGATCGCGACCGTGTCGCGGCTCGATTGGGCATCGGGATATCCTGTCACCAAGGTCGCGTATCGACCGAAGTAAACATCGTACACATCGCGCCACTTGCCGAAGTCATTGCGGTCGGGCGCCGCCGCAATGTTCGACGCGGACGAGGCCGGGCCGGAGTACGCATTACTACCGTCATTGCGCGAATAGAAACGGGACTCACGATCCTTGATCTTATCGCCCGGCGCCCAACCGGTGGTGCTCACACCCGCCGCACCCATCAAGGCGATGCCTTCCTCGTCGATCTCACAATCGTAACCGGTGTGGTTGAAGGGCGCGTCGAGCATGACATGCACACCCTTGCTGTCGGCCGTGGTCACAAAACTCTGAAACGCACTCATCGCCGCCGCGCGGTTCTGCGCCATTGTGCTTGAGCCGTTGTAATTGACGGTCATCAGCTCGTTGATCTCGAAAAAGTTTTTCACCGCATAAGGCGAACCCGGATCGTAAGGCGCTGTGGCCGTATCCCATCCACCACTCGGCTCGCGCCCCTCAGAGGCGACCGGATGCACCGGCTGGAACCAAAGGGTATTGAGCCCCATATCCCTCAACCAATCGAGATTCCAACGCGTGTTGTCGGTCAGACTCTCAAGCGTGCTGCGCCCGGCGAATGTCGCATCGGTCGAGTCGACATTGAGCACATTGATCTCGTAGACCTGCATGTCTCGCGCGATTTTCGGAGTCACGGTGATGCAGTGATCCCTGCGACCGTTGGAAGAATACCACTGCCAGGTCGAATTCCCAGAAGTGCGGAAACGCGCGGTAAGCCGATATGCCCCTGCCTTGGTCGCATTCAGGGTCAGCGTGTAGCTGCCGTTCGATCCGGTCATCGGAATAGCCTGGAAATACCCGTTCGACGGGTAGGCTCCGGAAACATAGCCGACAGGTTTTTCTTCGGGGGCTGGCGGCGCAATGATGCCATCGTCGATCGAATCCCCGTTGGCATCATCGTCCGCACGCTCGCGGTTGTTGAGGTTCGTCCAGACCTCGGCCTCGACTGCGTTGAGCGAGCCGGTCGAAAATTCGATGGTCACCGGCACTGATTCGGCCGCCTGCTCGTCGATGAAAAGTTTCGAGGTCGTGTAGTCCGCATTGAGGGTTCCCGCGGATGCCGAAGTCACGGTCATGCCCAAGGGCGCAGCGCCGACGGTGAAAGAAAACGGACTGGCTTGGGCGGCCGCCAAAGTGGCGGTGGTCACCGATGATCCATTGCTGTTGTGAATGTAGGTCGGGCTGGTGCGATTGTCGAAAGTGGGCGCGAAGTAATACTCAACCAGGGCCACCGGAATGGAAGGCATGGTGACGATCGCCTTCCAAATTTGCACATGATCACCAGTGCCAGGTCTCTCATCAAAGTGGAAACCGATGGCAACTTGCTGCCAGCTGCCGCCGTTGATCCGGTAAAACATCAGGCCACCGGTCTGATTGCCACCCCCACCCTTCCAGTTGCCTTGGTAGAATGTCGTGCTCACAGTAGCGCTGGGATTCAGCGGATCCCGCATGGTCGAGGGGTAGGCCCCGGCACGGGTTTCAGCAGGAACATGCCAAACATTTGCCAACTGCCCCAATGCCGGCATCGCAAGGCAGGCTAAAAGCATCGCAAAGCGGCATCCTCTGAAAAAATTTGAGCCGCTCGTAGGGAAAAAAACTCGGGTGATCCGTACATTCATATTCAAAGCTCCATATGTGGTAAATACGCAAAGGGTTTGCACTAAATGCATCAACTTACGCGCATGTTTTCCACCCATCAAGAGGCGAAGCTCAAAATCCCCAAGTTTGGCCCGAAAGCGGACTCAAGCCATCAATATCGGCACGGAGGCCTTCCACCATAAGGCCGATAGCCGTAGGGCCTGTAGTAGCCCCCATGATAATGCCCGTGGTAGTGGTGATGGTGGTTGTTGTCGTTCGCCAAGGCATAGCCCAGCACCCCGGCCGCTGCGATACCGACCGCCGCCGCCCCGGGATCGACCGACTGGACCGGGCGACCATAGGCATCGTATGTGGTCATGCAGCTGACCCCACCCAGCGAGACAGCCGCCGAGGCAAGGGTCAGGATCAGGGTTTTGCGAATGAATGGATTTTTCACGGTGAGATCACACAAAACTGCAGAATCCCTAAGGGTGCAAATGGATTTTTGTAAGCAAGCACGCCCATCTCAGCGGGCCGCCGCGAGCACATGATCCTTGGTCATCCCGAGCTCCTTCATCGCCACCCCGCCCGGGGCGCTCATGCCGAAGCGGTCGATGCCAAGCACCTTGCCTTCGCTGCCGACATATTTCCACCAAAGCGCGCTCACACCGGCCTCGATCGCGATCCGCTTGCTGCAGGCCTGCGGCAAAACGCTTTCGCGGTACTCGTCGCTCTGGCGGTCGAACAACTCAAAGCACGGAATGGAAACCACACGCACGCCATCGCCCAACTCGGCGGCCGCGGCCACGGCATGCTGCAACTCTGAACCGGAGGAAATTAAAATGGTCTCAAGCTTGTCGCTTTCCTTCTTCACGACATATCCGCCGCGCAGCACGCCATCACGACGCGCGTCGACCGAGAGCTCGTTCATCAAGGGCACGGCCTGGCGCGTCAGGATCAGCGCCGTCGGACCATCGGTGCGCGACATCGCCGCGACAAAAGCACCCGCGGTCTCCTCGGCATCGGCCGGGCGGATGACATCGAGGTTCGGGATGACCCGCAGCCCGCTCACGGTTTCCACCGGTTGGTGGGTCGGACCATCTTCGCCGACACCGATCGAGTCGTGCGTGAAAATGTAAGTCACCGGCAGACCCGCCAGCGCCGCAAGGCGGATCGATCCGCGAAGGTAATCGGCAAACACCAAGAAGGTCGCACCACTCGCGCGGAACAATCCGTCGTAAGCAATGCCATTGCAAATCGCACCCATCGCATGCTCGCGAATGCCAAACCAGATGTTGCGACCCAAGGCATCCTTGGCGGAAAAATCACCACCGTCCTTGATGTAATTTTTGGTGGAACCAAAAAGGTCGGCACTGCCGGTGATCACTTGCGGCATGGCCTTGGCCACGGCATTGAGCACGGTGCTGCCCGCCGAACGCGTCGCATCCTTGTAGTCCGCAGCAAAGGCAGGGATTTTCGAACTCAAATCAGTCGGGACCGCCAGCGACAAGCAATCGCTCAACTCATCTGCAAGCGCGGGGTTTGCCGCGGCCCATGCCTCATAGACCGATTGCCACGCATCAAACTCACCCTTGAGCGACGCCTTGCGCGACGCAAAAAACGCCTCGGTCTCGGCCGAAACATAGAAATGCTCGTCGGCCGGAAGTCCCAAGCCCGCACGCGCCGAATCAATGAATTTCGCACCACCTTCACCATGACCCTTGGCCGTGCCCGCCACTTCGGGGATGCCCTTACCGATCACCGTCTTGGCAATGATCACCTTCGGGCGACCATTGTCATCGGCCTTGGCCTTGGCGACCGCCGCAGCAACCGCCGCGATGTCATGACCATCGATGGTCACCGCATCCCAGTTTTGCGATTTGAAATATGCCTCGGCATTTTCGCTCTGCGTGACATCGGCCATCGCATCGAGCGTCACATCATTGGAGTCATAAATGAGCACGAGGTTGTCCAAGCCGTTGTGACCTGCAAACGCGATCGCTTCCTTGGCCACACCTTCCTGCAGGCAGCCGTCACCCATCAACGCGACGACATGATGATCAAAAATCACATGCTGCGCGGTGTTGAATCGCGCGGCAGCACGCTTGCCGGAAAGCGCGTAGCCAACCGCATTGCCCACGCCTTGACCAAGCGGACCAGTGGTAGCCTCCACGCCAGGCGTCTCACGAAACTCCGGATGACCCGGCGTCACGGAATGCAGCTGACGGAAATTTTTCAGATCGTAGCGCGAAACTCCGTAGCCGGAAAGGTGCAGCCAACCGTAGAGGAACATCGAACCGTGACCGGCGGAAAGAATGAAGCGGTCGCGGTTGAGCCACTTCGGCGCATCCGGGCAGTGGCGCAGGGACTCACCGAAAAGCACCGCACCGATCTCCGCACAACCAAGAGGCAGGCCGAGGTGACCGGAATTGCAGGCGTGCACGGCATCCATGGAAAGTCCACGGGCTTCGTTGGCGGCTTTGAAAAGAATGGCGGTGTTCATGGTTTGGAAAGGTGTCCCGACAGGGCGCGCCAACCCTAGTTTGCCGACCACGCATGACAAGCCGACATTTGTATCGCAATGAGACATCGCAGCCATTCGCGCTAGCAGCACTTGCTGCATCAAATTTCGTAAAAATTGAATTTGAATGGAAAATTTCCTTGCCAAAAATCCGCGTCCGGCTTTTCTTTCCCGCCCGCACCGCGAACAACGACCCGTTCGTCTATCGGTTAGGACTCCAGGTTTTCATCCTGGCAAGAAGGGTTCGACTCCCTTACGGGTCGCCATTGCGAATAGCCTCCGCCCCAAGCGGGGGCTTTTTGTTTTACTACCACCGTGACTGCCCACCAGAAAGCCGCAGCCTTGGGTGCCCGCAAAGGCGGTCTCCCGATCGCAGCGCTCACCGCCTACGACTACCCGACCGCACGGCTGCTCGATGACTCCGGCGTCGATGTTCTTCTCGTCGGCGATTCACTCGGCATGGTGGTGCTGGGTTTTCCGGACACGACCCATGTCACGCTCGACCACATGCTGCACCATGTCGCGGCAGTCGCGCGCGCGAAACCAAAGGCGCTCGTCATCGGCGACCTGCCGATCCACTTCTACGACACGCCCGCGATGGCACTCGACACCGCACGCCAACTTGTCGCCGCCGGTGCCGAAGCGGTGAAACTCGAAGGCGGCATCCGCCAAGCGGAAAAAGTCCGCGCGATCACATCGGCCGGCATCCCGGTCGTCGGCCACCTCGGCATGCTGCCCCAACGCGTAATCGAAGAAGGCGGCTACCACAAAAAAGGCAAAACCCCCGAGCAATCGGATGCCCTCCGCGAAGGCGCCGATGCGCTGATCGATGCCGGCGTGTTTGCCATCATTCTCGAATCGGTCATTCCTGCCACCGCCCACGAGCTCACCGCATCACTCCCAGTTCCGACGATCGGCATCGGCTGCGGCGATCACACCTGCGATGGAGAAATCGCAGTGATCACCGATGTGCTCGGATCCTTTCCCTGGTTTGTGCCGCCCTTCGCGAAGCCCGAGGCAAATCTCGCCAACAGCATTCGCAACGCCGCCAGCCATTACATCGCCCGCGTGCAAAACCGCTGAGCCCTCCCGTGCTGCTCTACCTTCACATTCCGTTCTGTCACCGGATCTGCCCCTACTGCTCGTTTTACAAACACACGCCGGGCCCATCCTCCGCCGGTGATTTCATCAACGCCCTCAGCCGCGAGGCAAAGTACCGCATCGCGCAAACGAACGAAGCCCCACGCACGATCTACCTCGGCGGCGGCACGCCCAGCATGCTCTCGCCCTCGCACCTCGCGCAGCTGTTTGCATCGCTGCAGGAAAGCATGGATTTCTCGAAACTCGACGAAGTCACCCTCGAAGCCAACCCCGCCACCTTCGATGCAAAAAAAGCCACGCTGTTTCGCGAGCTCGGCATCACCCGCGTGTCTCTCGGCATCCAGTCGTTCGCGCCGCATGTTCTCCAAACTCTCGGCCGCGAACACTCGCCCGACGATGCCGCACGCTCGGTCGAAATTCTCCACGACGCAGGCATCCCGCACATCAACATCGACCTGATGTTCTCCATCCCGGGGCAATCAAAATCCGATTGGGATTCGACCCTCACCCGCGCCATCGAACTCAAGCCCCACCACATCTCCGCTTACAATCTCACCTACGAAGAGGACACGGCGTTTTTTGAGTCTTTGCAACGCGGCGAAATGCGCGAAAACGAAGACATCGATGCGGAACATTTCCACCTGGCGCACGACCTACTCCTCAGCAACGGATTCGATCATTACGAAACATCCAACTATGCCCAAGCCGGGCATCAGTCATCGCACAACCTCGGCTACTGGCAGGGCGAAGATTACCTCGGCCTCGGCCCCTCGGCGGTTACTACCATCGGCAACACCCGCTCAAAAAACATCGCCGACACCACACGCTACATCGAGCAGGTCAACACCCTCAGTCACGCCCTCGGCGAAGCGGAACACATCGCCCCCGAGTCACGCCGCATCGAACGCATCGCACTCGGCCTGCGCACCAGCAACGGCATCCCGATGAGCCTGCTTGACCCCGCCGCCCGCTCACGCGCCACCACCCTAGCCACCGAAGGACTCGCCCACATCGACCACGACACCCTCACCCTCGTCGGCCGCGGCCGCGCCCTCGTCGATCCCATCGCCGCGGAGTTGATCTGATAAAATCCCTTATCCGGTAGGGCGATGCGGCCTCTGCATCGTGAATGGGATCTGCAGCGCAAGTTCGTCGATGGTGATATTCTACCTCCATCCATGTTCTTCCGATTGCCCAGCCCGCAGCATCGGTGGTTTCCCTTGCGAATTTGAAAATCAATCCCCGCATTGACACCGCCACGCCCGCTCGACCACCCTTTGCGCATGTCACGCTTTGCCAACAAAATCGCAGTGGTCACCGGCGCAGGCCGCGGAATCGGTCAGGAAATTGCCCGCAAACTTGCCTCCGAGGGCGCCAAGGTCGCCGTCGTGAGTCGTAGCGCATCGAGCTGCGGCAAAGCCGCTGAGGAAATCAACAAGGAGTTTCCCGGATCCGCCACGGCCTACGATGTCGATGTGGCCGACCACCAAGCCGTGCAAGATCTCGCCACCCGCATCACCAACGAAATCGGCGCACCCAACATCCTCATCAACAACGCCGGCGTCACCCGCGACACGCTCCTCATGCGCATGAAGGAAGAAGATTGGGACACGGTCATCGACACCAACCTCAAAGGCGCATTCAACACAGTCAAAGGTTTCATGCGCACCCTCATGAAAGCCGAAGACCCGCGCATCATCAACATCGCCTCGGTCATCGGCCTCATCGGCAACGCCGGCCAAGCCAACTACTCGGCCAGCAAGGCCGGCCTCATCGGTTTCACCAAAGCTGTCGCCCGCGAACTCGCCGGACGCTCGGTCACCTGCAACGCGGTCGCTCCGGGATTCATCACCACCGACATGACCGATGAACTCTCCGACACCATCAAGGAAGCGGTCCTCGCAAAAATCCCGCTCGGCACCTTTGGCCAAACCAGCGACATCGCAGAACTCGTCGCCTACCTCGCCAGCCCCGCCGCACGCTACATCACCGGCCAGGTGATCGCCGTCGATGGTGGCATGACGATGTGATGTTTCCATCCGCAAGACACCATGCACCTGCTCGTCATGCGCCACGGCAAGGCGGAGGATTCCCACCCGCAAGGTGACGCCGCCCGCCGCCTCGTCGAAGCCGGCCGCGAGCAAGCCCGCCGTGCCGCGCGCGTGCTCGCCCACGCGCAGCAACTTCCCGACATCGTCCTCACCAGCCCCTACGAACGCGCACTTCGCACCGCCGAGGAGTTCTGCACCACCGCCGGCCTCGCCGCACCACTCGTGCAAGACTGGCTCGCTAGCGGCATGCACCCGCAAACCGCCATGCGCGAACTCAGCGCCTTTTCCGAGTTCCGCCACATCGCCATCGTCGGTCACGAACCCGACCTTTCATGCCTCATTTCACACATCATCGAAGCCCCCTACGGCTCGGTGTTGATGAAAAAAGGCGCCTTCGCCGCTATCGAATGCTCACCCCCGGCCCGCGGCGGCATCTTGCTTTACCTCGCCCCGCCGCAATTGACCCACCATCAAGCTTGAGAAAAAAATCCAAGCGGTTGTGGGGAAATTGGCCATAAATTTTCCGGCGTTCCCCCGCTGTCAGCGGTTTTGATTGCATGCAAGCCCCCCTCTCGAGAGTATCAATGCGACCGCCACCAGATCGGGTACACTCATGAAAGTCATTGCCGTCGCAAACCAAAAGGGAGGAGTTGGCAAAACCACCACCGCCCTCAACCTCTCCGCCGCATTGGCGCTTCGCGGGCAACGCGTGTTGCTCGTCGATCTCGATCCGCAAGCGAACTGCACCAGCGGCCTCGGCATCGACGCCCCTGAAGGTAGCAGTCTCTACCCGGTCCTACTCGGCAAGGCCGGCGTGCGCGATCAAATCATCGCCAGCGGCCGCGAAAACCTTTCGATCATACCCTCGGAAATGGACCTCGCCGGCGTCGAAATCGAACTCGCTCGCAGCGACGACCACCTCACCCGCCTGCGCCAACTCCTCCAAGGCCTCAAGCCGAACGACCTCTTCGAGTTCTGCATCCTCGACACGCCACCCTCGCTCGGCGTGCTCATGACATCCGCCCTCGCCGCTGCCGATGAAATCCTCATCCCGCTGCAATGCGAATGGTTCGGCCTCGAGGGGCTCGCAAAAATCGTCCATGTGATCGATCAAATCCGCGAGTCCGATGCCAACCCGCAACTCCGCCTCGAAGGCATCGTGATGACCATGTTCGACGGCCGCACCCTGCTCTCACGCCAAGTGGTCGAAGAAGTTTCCAACTACTTCCCCGAGCAAATCTACCGCACGATGATCCCACGCACGATCCGCATCGGCGAGGCACCCAGCCACGGCAAATCGATCTTCGAACACGACCCCAGCGGACCCGGTGCACAAGCCTACGGCAAACTCGCCGATGAGTTTCTCACCCGCCACGCGGCCTGCGGACCACTTCTGGCGAAGTCGGCGCACCATTGAAGAATCCACCTCTTCATGTGACTGGGACTTGCAGTCCCAGTCCGTCCTTGGAACATGCTGTTCCAAGTTTTGAGAAGGCGAAGCGTATGCAATTCCTTCTCTTTCATCACCCCCCGGTAAAGCGATGAGGCCCCGCGGCTCCGAAACAATCGCCACAAGCACCAAAGCGGGCAAGATGCACCCTTGAAGAAGTAGATTTTTCAATAACCAACGGACCTTTGGGACAAAGGTCCCTGCCCATGAAGAAGCCGCTTCTTCATTTTCTTCCACTTCGATGTTCGATGTTCAAATCCTCCCCCAATAACCAATCACAAATAACCAATAACTCTTCTCCCCTCACCACGCCTCATCACCGCGGCTGTCGTAGGGCAGCCACAGCAAGGCGACCTTGCCAACCTTCACATCGGTCTTGGTCGGTTTGATGGATTCGGTTTCCAATGCCAAAGCCGCCGGATCATAGGAGCCAGAAATTTTCGAAATCTCCTCTTCCATTTCGGCCTGCAGCGTTTGCAACTCACCAGCGATGCCCGCCACCTTGGCATCGGCATTCGCGACATCCTGATGCTGTTTGTACGCACTGCTGGCTTTGCCGATCGCCGTGCTCCCGCGCGTGAGTGTCCCTAGCCCGGCCTTGCGTCCGAGCAGGCCACCCAACAGATCGCCAAGCATCGACACACCAGCCTGCATCTTTGCCGCATTGGCCTCGGCCTTTTCCTTCGCCAATTGAACTTCCGCGCCACGCTGCCTGGTTTCCAAGGCAGAGATTTTTTTCGTCGCCGCCGCACGAACTTTTTCCACCGCCGCATCGCGTGCCTCACGCGCTTGATGCCCAATCCGCACCCGAAAATCCGCCTCGCTCTCACCCAGCTTCGACCATGCCTTGAGCGCCGCGCAACTGAAGACCTCCGCCCGCTCGTTGCGGTACAACCACTCGGCAAAGTCTTTCTCGACCTGCTTGTAGTTCGCCGCATTCATCGCATAGCCCGGCAGCTCGTCAAATCCCGCACCCGCCGCCGGCTCCGGCGAAAGCACAGACAGCGCGAGATCAACATTCGACTCCCAATCAATGCCCTGCGCGCCGATCGGATTCACCAAGTTGACTGCACGACTGCCATCCACCCCGGTCTTGGCCGAGGAAAAATGCACCGTGCCCTGACGCAACAAATGCGGACGATACACGATGTCCTCACCACCACCCGCTGCCGACACAAACAACTCAAGCACACCCGCGCCCACTGCCGGTCGGGCCGCGGATTTTTGCGCCACCGGCGCCACCGATTGTGCCATGGCCATCGGATTCGGCGCAAGCTCAGCCACCGCCGGAGCGCTCTCCTGAACAAACGCCGCACGCTTGGGGTCCATGAGTGTCTTGATCTGACCCCGCGTCAGCGGACCTGTCAGATAACTCATCACCCACCGCACATGAAAGACCATCGGCCCGCTCTCATGCACATTGTTCATGAGGAAAATTCGATTGCCCAATCCCGAGATGAATCGCTCCATCGACGCGCGATCAAATTTCGCATTCTGCGATCCCGCCGCGCCTTCAAGCCCGTCGAGCACACGCATCTTGTCGCGCTCGGTCTGCAACCTCCCAAGAAACCAAGTGCCAATGTTTGAAAGCGCTTTGTAATCAAGATCCACCGGATTCTGCGTTGCCAACAAACACCCCAAACCAAACGCACGCCCCTGCTTGAGAATCGTCATCATCGGCCGCTTCGATGGCGGATTCGCACTCGGCGGCAGATATCCGTAGATCTCATCCATGTAGAGCAGGGCACGCAGCGAAGTCGTGCCATTCTGCGCGCGCATCCAACCCAACATCTGGTTCATCAGCAGGCTCACGAAAAACATCCGCTCGGCATCCCCAAGGTGCGCGATCGAAAAAATCGAAATACGCGGCTTGCCGGCCGGCGTGTGCAGCATGCTCGCAATGTCGAGCGGTGGGCCTTCCAGCCATGTCGCAAAGCCTGGCGATGCAAGCAGGTTGTTGAATTTCAAGGCCAGCGCCTGACGCGACTTCTCCGGAAAAAACGACTCAATGTCGATGATGCCAACCTTGTCGAATGCCGGCTTCTGAATGTGCCGCACCAAGGACTCGAGCGTGATATCCTGCCCTCCCGCCCAGGCCTTTTGGAAAATCGTCGAAAGCAAAACCGCTTCAGGGCTCTTGATCGGATCCGCCGTCACGCCAACCAAGGAAAGCAATGACGACACGGTGCTCTCAACGCGCTCACCAAACAACTCGCCATCGTCGACAATCTCAAACGGCGGCGCCTCAAGCGACGCAAGAATCGACACCGGGATGCCCGCCTTGCTGCCGGGCGTGAAAACATTCACATCAACCTTCTCACGAAACCTCGCGATCCGCCCTTCATCCTGACCCCAATCAGCCAAGCCCTTCTTCCACATCGCCGCGGTTTTCTCTGCATGCTCGTCCGGCGAAATGCCTTTTTTCGCGGCATCATCCTCGTTGATCCATGGACGGAAACTCGCCGCATCCAGCGATGGAAATGCCAAAAGCAAATTGGAAATATCGCCCTTCGGATCAATCACGATCGCAGGGATGCCATCCATCGCCGCCTCTTCGAGCAAAGCAAGGCAAAGGCCGGTCTTGCCCGATCCGGTCATGCCCAGCACCACCCCGTGCGTCACCAGATCCTTCGAATCATAAAGCACCAAACCATCCTCGACCTGCTTGGCCTCGAGATCGTATTCGCGCCCCAAATAAAATTGACCAAGCTTTTCGTATTCGTCGTGTGAGTTATTCATTTCACTGACATCCTGCGAAGTCGCTGAAAAAACTCCAGCCAGAACATCAGGGAACTTGGGTAGACTCTTAACCAAAATCCTTCAATCGAAGCCACACTCCGCAAAGTTGCTACTGCTGGCAAAAAAAGCCCGCAGGCGACTTTCGATATTTGATCACGAGACCCCTAAACACGCAGTCGCAAATCCCGCGCACTCCATAGCATGTCGGCTGCGGGACGCGCACTGCCTCTCAATTTTCGCGCGCCGTCTTTGCGCCTTGGGCTGAAGCGCTCTCTCGCGCCGGCGAAGGCTTCGTTGACAAATGCCTTGCTGCCAATCACCGCGCCATCGGTGAAGTATCGCACACGGAATCGTAGCATCGTTGCCATGCCAAGATCGGGCAAGACGGTGCCGTTCTCCTTTGCTTCCAAGGCTTCCGCGGTGTTCATCTGCGGCCTCACCACTCCTTTTTCGACATTGGCGTTTCCACTCTTGCGACCCAGCGCAAGCCCCATCGCGCGCCGATAGACGCGCGAAATTTCTTTCCATCGATCCGCCTCGAAGCCTGCTCCCTGATGGCTCATGCAGGCTCGTACAAGCCCTTCGCGCGCCTTTTTGCCATTGCCTTTCGGCCCGCCTCCCACCGCTTCGCCATAGCTGCTCCAGCGATACTCGGCCGGGTCGGAGACCATGCCGGCGCGAACCGGATTGAGATCAATGTACGCCGCCATCGTCCGTGCGGCGATGCCGCTTTCGACGATGACACTTTTGTAACGCTCTTCCCACAGGGTGCCGCTGCGATTATGGGTGCGGTTGAACCAACGCGTGAAGCGCTGTAGCACGGTTTTCATGAACTCGCTCAAGTCGTGCATGCGATAGGTGAAGCGGGCGTGAATTTCAGCAACGAGGGCCGCATTTCCAGCCTTGCGCGCGTCAGACAATTCCTTTGCCACTGTGGCCACGAAGGCTTCCGTTTGGATTGCAGTTAGGCGTTTCAAAAGCTCTGCATCGGAGATCCCGCCTGCGGGCATCGGTGGCACTTCGAGCAGGATGTGGATGTGATTCGACATCAGGCAGTAGGACAAAATCCTGCAGCCCGAGAAATTTTCCTGCATGCGCATGAAGGCCCGGAACTTCTCGCGCTCGGTCTGTTCAAAGACAAATCGCCGATCCACCACGCGGCTGATGCAATGGTA
>JBIKIR010000011.1:0-54078 GCA_044361475.1 Luteolibacter sp.
GAGGAAGTGGATGGGAGTCCTTAGAAATTCTCTTCACCATCTGTAAAATCTGTGCAATCAGTAGTCCTGCTGCCCCCTGCCGGAGCGAACGATGAATGCTGAGCCTCTCCGCGCTTTTCTCTGCGTACTCGTCATCTCTGCGTTTCGCTGAAACGACCAAATCGAAACGCCGAGGCGGAGAGTACGCAGAGGGCTTCGCGGAGCTTGTTGAGTTGACTGCAGTGATTTTTTTGCCACTGATTTCGCTGATTTACTGATTGGGAGGAAGTGGATGGGAGTCCATAGAAATTCTCTTCACCATCTGTAAAATCAGCGAAATCAGTGGTAAAAATCTTCAAGAGACCCCCCACCTGCGAATCACGGATTTACCTCACCCCTCGCCCGGTGGCGTGATCACTGCCACGCGGTCGACGCCGTGTTTGGAAAATTCTTCCCAGTAGCGTTTTTCCCAAGCGCTGGTGCGGGCGCGGCGTTCTTCTTCGCTAAGCTTTTCCCAAGCCTTGAGTCCGATCGCGCGGATCAAATCGCGGTCGGCGAGGCGCACTGCCATTTCGTCCCAAAAACTTTCGTTGCGAAACTCATCGTAGCACTCGTGGTAAAACAGGCGCTCCTCGACCTCCTGCTTCACGCGGAAGCGTTGGCGTTCTTCATCAAACTCGATCCAATCACCAAGCCCCGAGTGCCCGGCCTTTTCGAGAATCTTGCTCTCGAGATCCTCGAAGGCCGAAACTTGCTCGCTGGCGGATTCCTTCTGGTTCCACGACGCGACATTGGCCGCGAGGCTCACCATTTCCACCAAGGTGGCCAGTTCCTGATCAGAGAAGCGCAGATGCATTCGTTGCCGCAACAAACCACCTCGCCGCCCCTTCCGCAAGCCTGCAACCACCCGCCGACCAACGCGAACGCGCAAATCCCCCGCTCGCGCCCCCTTCCCGCTTGCCTCACCACGCCAATGCGCCGACTCTTCCCCCGTGCCAGACGCCACTTATGTACGCGATGCCTTCGCGCGAATTGCCGACCGCTATGTGCTCACCAACCATGTCCTGAGCCTCGGCGCCGACATCTGGTGGCGCAAGGTCGTGGCCGCCCGCGTGAAATCATGGCGTGCAAAAAATTTGCTCGATGTCGCATCAGGCACCGGCGATCTGGCTTTGGAAATCCAGGACCACTGCCCGGACTGCGAGGTCATGGCCACCGACTTCTGCGCCGAAATGCTCGTGCATGCCTCGAGCCGCGGCGTCGGCCGCACGATGGTTGCCGATGCCTTGAGTCTGCCCTTCGATGATGCGAGCTTCGATGGCGTCACTGTTGCCTTCGGCCTTCGCAACATGGCCGACTACCCGGCCGCGCTGCGCGAAATGCGTCGCGTGTTAAAGCCGGGCGGACACCTGCTCATTCTCGATTTCTCGATCCCCGACAATCTCCTGCGCATCCCCTACCGCTGGTACCTCCATCACATCCTGCCCAAACTCGCGGGCCTGCTCACTGGCCAACGCGATGCCTACGAATACCTCGGCGGATCGATCGAAACTTTCCCCTCGGGCAAAGCGATGGAAAGTTTGCTCCACGATTGCGGTCTCACGCAAACAAGCAGCACACCACTCACCTTCGGCGTGGTCACGATCTACGAGGCGACCCGTCCACTCCCATGAATCGCAAAGGGAAACTCACAAGTCACTTGAAACGATCAAGCGCTGTCAATCGTGGCTGGGACTTACAGTCCCAGTCCGTCGATGGGGACATTCTGTCCCCATCCAAGTTACTTCCGATTCCACAACCACCTCTGCACGGTTTCACAGGCTGAAAACACCCCATGCCATCAAGCCCATCCATCACCGCGCACGATGCGGCTCGCGAACTCGCCCGCCGGCTGAAATCATCCGGCCATGAGGCCCTCTTCGCCGGCGGCTGCGTGCGCGACCGCTTGCTCGGCCACGAACCGAAGGACTACGACATCGCCACCTCCGCCGTGCCATCGGAAGTGCTCGATCTTTTTCCCGGCTCAAACGAAGTCGGCGCGCACTTCGGCGTCGTGATCGCCAAACACGGCGGCCATCATGTCGAGATCGCCACCTTCCGCACCGATGGATCCTACCGCGATGGACGCCGCCCGGAGTCGGTCGAGTTTTCCAACCCGAAGGAAGACGCCCAACGCCGCGACTTCACGATCAACGGGCTTTTCGAAAATCCTGAAACCGGCGAGGTGATCGACTTCGTCGGCGGCCTCGCCGACCTCAAGGCCGGCATCCTCCGCGCAATCGGCGATCCGGTCACGCGCTTCACCGAAGACGGCCTGCGACTGCTGCGCGCCGCACGCTTTGCCAACTCACTCGGCTTTACCATTGAGCCGCGCACCGATGCCGCGATTCGCGAATGCGCGCCATTGCTCGACCGCATTTCACCCGAACGCATTCGCGACGAATTTTCAAAAATCATCAGCGCGCCACGCCGGAGAAATGGCATCGAATACCTCGTCGAAACGGATCTGATCCGCCACTTCATGCCGGAGGTGTTGGCTTTGATCGGCTGCGATCAACCACCGGAATGGCACCCCGAAGGCGATGTCTTCACTCACACGATGATCATGCTCGAAATGCTCGCACCCGATGCGCCACTCGAGCTATGCCTCGCCGTGCTGCTGCACGACATCGCAAAGCCCCCCTGCCGCAGCGTCGATGCGGAAAGCGGACGCATCCGCTTCAACGGCCACGACGCACTCGGTGCCCACATGGCCGAAAACATCCTGCGACGCCTGCGCTACCCGAACGACACCATCGCCGCTGTCGTGCCGATGGTCGCACGCCACATGCAATTCATGAATGTGCAGAAAATGCGCGTGGCAAAACTCAAGCGCTTCATGGCCGAAGCCACCTTCGACATGGAAATGGAACTCCATCGCGTCGATTGCGGATCCTCCAACGGCTTCACCGACAACTACGATTTTCTCCACGCCAAGGCCGCCGAGTTCGCCAGCGAACCGCTCATCCCACCCCCACTCGTCAGTGGCCGCGACCTCATTTCCCTCGGCCTCAGCCCCGGCCCACGCTTCAAACAAATCCTCGAAGCGATCGAAACGGAACAACTCGAAGGAAGAATCAGCGATCGCCACCATGCGCTGGAATTGCTGCAGAAAATTGCTGCAGAATAACGGGGCGAAGACAGAAGACTTGGAGACAGAAGAAGCTAGAAAAGAGGAAGATGCGGCTTCTTCACTCGTGGCGGCGGTTTTCAACCGCCATGCCCCTCTTCAATTCTTTCATCATCATTCGACCACTGATTTCGCAGATGTACTGATTGTATTTAGAGATCTCGGACAACTCGACCTCTCCTCTTCAAATCAGTTAATCAGCGTAATCTGTGGTCCATGAATAATTAGCCTCTCTGCGCTTTTCTCTGCGTACTCGGCATCTCTGCGTTTCGCTGAAATGACCAAATCGAAACGCTGAGGCGGGGAGATCGCGAAGGGCTTCGCGGAGTTTGGCGAGCTGGCGTTAGTGATTTTTTGCCACAGATTTGCTGATGGTATCGAAAGAACTCAGACAACTTGCCCACCTCTTCAAAATCAGTTCAATCAGTGCCATCAGTGGTCCCCACCAAAAATTTCCCATTCACCTCGGACTCGCGCTCCCTCAAGTCCATCGCCCAGCGGCAAGGCGGGGCTAGGATTCCTTTGTGAGCGGATCCGCCTTCGACATGAAGTTGATAAACATGCCAGTGGAAGTCGTAGGCATGACTCCAGTCGGAATCAAACACTCCGACATTGACGAAATAAGCGCCGGGCGTGAGGTCGAGGCGGTCGATGTTCAATCGGATGCGCCCAGCACCATCGAGCTGCGTGATGGGCACGCGTGCGGATTGGGTGTTGGTGTCGAAACAGACCGTTCCATCGGGCCGGGTGATGGATACAGAAAATATCGGGGATTTGAGCGCCGATTTGCATTCGTAACATATTTCAATCCCAAGTGGCTCACCGCAGCCGAGCTTTGAAGCCGGGTGCAGGATCACGTCGGCGATCTCCATCTCCATCGATCCAAAACGATTTTCTTTCGGAAGCAATTCGGCACCGGCGGTGGTGCTGCGTGATGAAATTTTCGGCGTGCGTCTCAAGGATCCCTCGCGCATCTCCTGCTCATAATAGGTCGCCACGGCCTTGGCTGAATCACAGGCGACCACCATCCCCTGTCTCAGCCACAACGCGCGATCGCATTGTTCGCGGATCTGATCCATGCTGTGCGAAACCAACACGATGGCGCAACCTGCCTCGCGCAGTTTCGCGATGCGCGTGTTGCACTTGGCTTGAAACGCAAGATCGCCGACCGCGAGGTATTCATCGACCAACATGATCTCGGGCCTCGTATGAATCGCGACGGAAAAGGCCAAACGCATCGTCATTCCCGCGCTGTAGGTGCGCACCGGCGCATCGATGAAGTCCTCCATCTCCGCAAAGCGAACAATCTCCGGCAAACGCTCCACCGCCTCGTCCTTGAGCAGGCCCGCCACCACCCCTGCAAGGATGCTGTTTTCCCTACCGGTCAGATCACCTTGGAATCCACCACCGAGATCAAGCAACGCACCGATGCGTCCATGCATTTGCAGGCTGCCCGTCGTTGGTTTGCCAATGCCGCCCAGCAATCGAAGCAAGGTCGACTTCCCCGCGCCATTGGCACCGACGATTCCCATCATCTCGCCAGCCGCGACTTCAAACGACACATTGCGCAAGGCCCACAATGGATCGCAGCGACGCGACCTCCACGCGAAGTCGGGAAGATGCAAACGCCTCGTGGTGACCGGTTGCGAAATGAAGGTTTTTCCCAAACCCTCGGCTTTTACCAATGTCTTCATCACAGTTCCTCAGCAAAGCAATCGCTTTGATTCACAAAAGTTCGGCGCCCGACGAAAAACAATACGGCACCCACCGCGAGCAACTTGGTCATCACGAGCGCGTCCGGCCAATTTCCATGCATCAACACATCACGCCACGATTGGATCAGGCCCACCATCGGATTAAGGTTAAACCATGCGTGCAGCGATGGCGGCACCTGATCGAGACTGTAAAACACCGGCGTCACAAACATGATCAACTGCAACAGCACCGCGACGATGTGCTGAGTATCGCGAAAAAAAACATTGAGCGCCGCCAGCGGATACGCGAGCCCGACAATCAGCAGATACTGCACCGCCAACAGCCCCGGCAGCGAAACCCACGACCACGCTGGGCGAATGCCCTGCCACCACAGCAGACCAAACAAAATCGGCAATGCGATCAACAAGTGAAACATCCGCACGGTGACCATCACATGCGGCAATAATGTGAGCGGGAAACCCGGCTGATTGACGAGTGATTTGCTGCCAGTGATCAACCCGCCGCACAGGCTCAAAGCCCCCTGAAACCAACCGAACACCAAGACGCCGATGAAGACAAAGGAGGCGTAGTTTTCCACATGCATTTGCAGCGCGTGACGAAAGACGAATGAGAAAATGAAGAGTTGCAGCAAGGGCGTCACCAAGGCCCAGCCAAAGCCCAATGAGGAACGCTTGTAGAGAATCTTGAGATCACGCGACACGAGGACGAAAAAAAGATCTGTCAAATGCCGCCATGCGTGTTCATGGCTTGATCGATCGATGACACTTGCGCTCATGAGCAGGTTTCCAATTCGGTATTGGCGGCGACCGCCAAAGGTTTTTTCGCATCTTCGTAAGCCTTCGATGCTTTGCCGCGTAATCGCCTCACACGACGCCGCGATTTCCATAGTGCGATCGGTCCCAGTGCATGCCCCTGGATTTCGAGTATGATGGTGCGCATCGAGGTTTGGTTACGACCACGCAGGCATCGCAAAAGTTGCCGCGCTTGATGCATCGGGATTTCAAAAAGGATCCTCACCAATCCGCGACCATCGCGATCACGAAGGAAGGTGGTGAGGTGGTAAGCGGCATGACCTTTGCTGTAATTCAGAATTTGCCGATCCAATGCGTCGGCATCCACCCGATGCCGATGCCAAACAAAGGCCTTGGGATGATAAACGATCGTGTGTCCGGCCTTGAGCGTCTTGTAAAAAAGATAGGTGTCCTCGCTGCAGCCGGTTGGTGTGCCGGCACCCAACGCTTCATCCAACATACCGACATCCGGATCACGCAACAGCGATGCCCTCAACGCCGCATTCGCCGTAGCTCCAATCGTCCATGTCGGCACCGCCTTGCGGCGAAATGAGTCGAACCATTTCCGATCATAATCGAAGCGCTCATAACCACGGCCAAGTCCGCCGTAATTTTCAAACTCGATCTGCGAGCGAGTTTCAAGTTCCAGCGGCAACACATGACCAGTCACGAGCATCACATCACTGCGATCAAACGGCTCGAGCAATTTTTCCAACCAGTCAGGCGGAAATGTCACATCATCATCGGTGCAGACGAGAATCTCTCCCTTGCTTGCGGCAAATCCCGCATTTCTCGCAAATGAAAGACCTGCGCGTACTTCGTCGATCTTCCTGACCATCGGAAATTCGGCAACGACCGGAGCCGTCAGGCCTGATGCGGGATGATTGTCGACCACGATGATCTCGATCGAGTGAGTCGTCTTTTGTTCGCTCAACGATCGCAAACATTCACGCAAGGCGTCTGGCCGATCATAGGTAGCGATGACGACGGATGAGGTGAGTCTTCTTGCTCGCTGATCGCCGGAATTTTCATCGGCAACGATGGCGAATTTTTTAAGGTCGGCCATCGCTTGAGACCAAATCAAAGCACCACTCTGGGATGAGGCCGGATCGAACAATTTCATGCCGAGGTCCTGCACCGCTTCATCCGCAATTCGATCGGCAGAAATCGCGCAGCGAAGGTTTCTGATCGCCACTTCCGCGATGGCGGACCCATCGAAAGTGATGATCACTCGTGTGACATCGTAATCCTTCACATCCTCGATCGCTGCGGGCTCGCCGGTGATCTCCCATGTGCGGACCGCAATGCCCTCGTGCAGAGTTTGCTGCGCTCGACCGGGGTCGGTCTTGATTGGGTCAACGATCGTGATATCCCCACTTTCTTTGGACAGCGCACGCGCACGCTTCTTGGCCTTGGGATAGCGGAACAGGCCAATGAAAGAGCCCTTCAATTCGGCGCTGATCAATTCGTGAGGGATCTCGACGGGCCTAAACTTCGATTGCAGCCAACGCCGCAAGTTCCACTCGCGAAGCCACCACCATGCGAGTTTCGCAAGTCCGCGCCTTTCTTCTGGAAACTCGATGGCATTTCGAACCAGATACGAATAAAAGCCGATGCCATTGTTCGCAATCTGCGTGTGAAGATGCTCGAAATCCCGACGGTGCCTGTGTCGCACCATGGCCGCAGGCTCGTACACAAGCGTATGGCCAAATTTCAGCACTCGGAAAAACATGTCGAGATCACCACCGCCATTCGTGAGGGTGCCTACATCCAGCGCCGGATCAAACATGCCGATCTCGCTAAACACCGAGCGCCGGTACGCCATGTTTGCCCCCGTGCCGAACTTTCCGGCTCCCGCATGCAGCATCGCCAATTTCGCGCGCTCGGCATCACTCGGTCGATACCACTTCCGCACAAAGCCCCTGCTAAAACCGCCATATTTTTCGAAAAGCACCTGCGGCTCAGTCTCGAGTTCGTATGGCATCACCAACCCGGTCACCGCCATGACATCTTCATTGCGCGCAAACATCCGCACGATGGCATCGGACCAACCTTCATCCACCACGACATCATCGTCGGTGTAAGCGACGATGTCTCCCTTGGCCGAAGCAATCGCACGGTTGCGCGCCCAATCAAGTCCCGGCGTCGACTCAAGGATGTAAGTGACCTCAGGAAACGAGGTTTCAATCAGCTCGCGGGTCGCTTGGGTTTTCGGTGCGTTGTCGATGACCAGGATCTCCAAGGGCGCGCGCGAAAGTTTTCGAAGTGCATTGAGACAAATCGCGAGATGCTCCGGTCGATCGCGCGTGCAAACGGCAATCGAGAGACTCGGCAACGAAGACAATGGCGACCTTTGAAGCTTCACCATGTCCTCGATATTCCATGCCGTTTTCGAAACCGGATTTCCCAAGGCCAAATGCAGGAAATGATGAGCGAGCCCCGTGGCACATTGATCTAGGATTACCTCGACGATTTCGGAGGCCGCACAGCAATCGCCTTTTACTGGCATGGTCACAGCATCGATCGGTTGACCCCGCCAGCGCACGATGAATTGGAGAAACGCATAGCCAGTCAATCCGTCGATGTCAGAAATCAGTTCGGATATCTCAAGGTCGGCAACTTTGATGGGTCGATGCATGATGGTAAAAATTTCGATGGGCTTGAATGTTTGGCCTCAGGTACCAACGACCGCGGCCCACCTTCGCTGCTGAATTTTTTCGAGAAGTGAAATGCCAGCCGCAGGAGCGCGGTCGGCGGCATCTGGCGTTGAGGAGGCCGAAATGCGATGGGGCCGCGATCGTCGTTTGCCCGTGGCCAACCAGATAAGACTCTTGAGGGTCAATTCATGAAGACGCTGATTCAGAATCAGCAGAGGATCCGACAAGATCGCGCTGATCGCGGCATTGATGCACGAACGGTAGTCGCAGCCGTCGTAGCTTTTGGAAACAAGGTAACTTTGAAAATGCCCCTCCGCCCAGCGGAACAGTGTAATCGGCAGATCAAGGTTGCGAGAACGAGCTTGATCCATGACCACTTGATACGACCTGGCCATCGACGGCACTTGCGAACTCATGCACGCGTTGCTTTGGCGATAGCCCACGAGCACTTCGTCCACGAGTCCCACCTCCCAGCGTTCCGCAATGCGGATCGACAAATCCCAATCCTCACACCCTTGGCCACCGTCCTGCTCATCGCGGCTGAGATAGGCACCCCGCCGGTCTATCGCGCTTGCACGAAACAGCGGCACGCTCGCATTGCCGATGAAATTTCTTAGGATGATCGCCGCCCTCGCATCACCTTCAATGATGGAGTTTGATTTGTACCCAAGCTGAGCGCCGTTTTCGTCGATCCATTGATGCCAACAATAAACCAGCGCCGTTCGCTCGCCGCGCTCCTCCATGCGTTGCACTTGCCTTTCAAGTTTTCGCGCGCCCCAAACATCGTCCGCATCCAGAGGCGCGATGTACCTCCCACGCGCGAAACGGATTGCCGTGTTGCGAGCCGCTCCAACACCGGCGTTGGCTTGCCGGATCAGGCGAATTCGCGAATCATTTTTGGCCATATCCACCACCACCTCCGAGGTGTCATCGGTGGAACCGTCATCCACCACGATGATCTCAATTTCCCGCAAGGTTTGGCTTTGTGCTGAAGCGACCGACAGGCCGATCCATCGTCGCGCGTTGAACGCCGCGATGATCACAGAGACAATGGGTGAAGCGGACATGAACCTGTTAAAAACGATTCGCCAGTTCACTTGCACCGCGCCGAAATGGCCAATCGTAAGGATTCGCCATAAAGAAATTCGGGAGCGCACACGCCACAGAAAAAAGGCCACCGACACGGATAGCCGACTACACGATCACGGGGGGAGATCATGCCAACACAATTAACACGCATCGGCATGGCATCAACCGATTTGAAGAATTATTCCCGTAAGCGACAGGGCGCATGACCGCATTGTGCATTTTTGCATATGAAAATTCGCCGCATGCGTTTCGCGCGTAAGTGAGACAACTCATGCGTCATGCTCATCGGTGCGTACGCGCGATTAGAAAAAACCGCCTGCATGAAATATGCGGCACACCAGCCAAAAACAGCCGCGCGGCCACAAAACCACAGACAAATGATTTCCATTCAGCCAAATGCCGCGCACAATAGCCCCGCCAAACGCATTCATTTTCAACGAACAAGATTCACTCATGAGCTCCACGATTCCCGTCGAACACAATGATCCGGTCAACGCTGCCATTCTCGCGATTTCGGAAGATCTCGTCGCCGGATTTCAGCGTCAGCCATTTCACGTGATCGCCGAAAAATCCGGTGTGCCGCTCGACACCGTGCTGGAGCGCATCGGCGCGATGCTCAAAGCTGGCGTAATCCGCCGCGTGCGCCAGACCCTGCTCTCGACCAAGCTCGCGCACGGCGCGCTTGTCGCATGGAAGGTGCCAGAGGAAAAACTCAACGACGCCTTCGACTTCATGGCCAAAGAGGATCCGTTTTCGGGTCATGTCGTGATTCGCTCGACCGACACCGAAGTCTCCGGTTCCGGCTATCGGCTCTGGACGACCCTCAAGGTCCCCGTTGGCCAGTCGCTCGATCACCATGCGACCACCTTGCTGCGACTCACTGGTGCGACCGAGTATTTGCTCATGCCCGCCAACGGCGTCTTCGCCCTCGGCGTAGGTCACACACGCCGCAAGACCCTCGAGCCAGGTGATAAGTCCGACGAGCCAGCGAAAATGATGACCACCGCCACGGTCGATCTCACACCCGAGGAATGGGCCGTGCTGCTCGCGTTAAAGGAAGAACTCGCCGCAGACGAAATCACCACCAACCCATGGGACAAGCGCGCGCAAATCGCCGGCGTTTCACTCGAGCGTTTCTGCGAAGTTGCCGAAACACTGAACTCGAAAAAAGTCATCGGCCGTTTCTCGACCTTTCTCGAACATGTCAAACCCTCCGCCACCGGCCAGCGCGTCACCCGCTTCAACGGCCTCTTCCATTGGGCCGTGCCAAAAGGCCGCGAAATCGAAGGCGGCGCGGAAGTCGGTCGCCATTTTTGCATGACCCATTGCTACTGGCGCGAAGGCGGGCCCCAATTCGGCGATGTCAACATCATGGGCGTCGTGCATGGCACCGAAAAAGACCGCGTGCTCGAGCACAAGGCCGCGATCGATCGCCACCTCGCCGCCATCGGCATCCCGGTTTCCTACACGAATGTGTTCTGGGGCGGGCGCTCGGAAATCAAACCCTCGGAAATTTCACCGAAGGTCTATGCCGAGTGGCACGCGAAACACGCGCAGGCTTGAGGGCTGCATCGGCGCACCGATCTCATCGCCATCACGCAAACTTGGCACTTGGAAACCATGAGCATCAGGCCCATGGTCGCAGCATGAAAACAAAAGCGGTTTCATTGCTGCGCGAGCTCACCGAAGCCCACTCGGTGCCGGGTCACGAAGATGAAGTGCGCGCGATCTTCGTCGATGAGCTTAGCGACAGCGGCGATCTCTTCACCGATCGCATGGGCTCGGTGTTCTGTGATCTCGCCGGCGAAGGACCGCGCGTGCTGATCGCCGGACACATGGATGAAATTGGCTTTCTCGTGCAGAACATCACGCAAGAGGGCTTCATCCAATTCGTCGCACTTGGCGGATGGTGGGAACACAACCTACTTGGCCAACGCGTCGAAATCCTCACCCGCGCGGGAGAAAAAATCCTCGGCGTTGTCGCCTCACGCCCGCCACATTTCCTGCCCGAAGCGCAACGCCGCCAAGTCCAGTCGATCGAGCAATTGTTCATCGATGTCGGCGCCGAATCCCGACTGCAGGTGATCGACGAATTCGGAATTTCGCTCGGCGACCCGATCGCTCCCTGCTCGGCATTCACAGCACTTTCACGCGAAGATCATTTCATGGCCAAGGCCTTCGATAACCGTGTTGGCATGGCGGCCGTCATCCAAGCCGGCCAAATTCTCGCGGCAACGGATCACCCCAACAACCTCGTGCTCTGCGGCACCGTGCAAGAAGAAGTCGGCCTGCGCGGAGCAAAAGCCGCCGCGGTCTTTGCCAAGCCCGATGTGGCCATCATCCTCGAAGGCCCACCCGCCGACGACGGTCCCGGCTTCCCCCGCGCCGATTGCCAAGGGCGGCTCGGCGGCGGTGTGCAGATCCGCCTCTACGATCCGACCGCCATCACCAACCCGCGCCTCGCACGCCTCGCCATCGACACCGCTCGCGCCGAAGGCATTCCCCACCAGGTCACCGTCCGCCGCAGCGGCGGCACCGATGCCGGGTCCTTCCATCAAGCCAACACCGGCATTCCCAGCATCGTGCTCGGCGTCCCCGCCCGCTACATCCACTCGCACAACGCGATCATCGACATCAACGACCACCTGCACTTGATCGCGCTCGTCACCGCGCTGGTAGCTCGACTCGACCAGCACACGGTCGAAAGCCTCACGGCTTATTTGTGACCCGCCAATCCGCATCCGCTCCCGGCTTTTTCGCTGGCATCCACCGAATTGCTGTGCTTGCTTGGCACCCATGTCCAAGCATCGTTTTCTCACCGCAGCCACTTCCCTCTTCTGCGCCTGTGTCGGCACCCAATCGGCCATGGCCGAGCTGCCCTCGCTCACCATCAAGGATTTTCTCGGCCGCTTCGCCGTTGCTCAGGGCGGCAAATTCCTATTCTCCATCCAAACCGACGGGGCCATCGATCTGAATCCCTTGGCTAGCAAAAAAGATAACATCCTCTTCAAAAAGGGCATTTCCATACGTCCACGCATCGAGGAAACCATGCAGGATGGTAGCGTGGTCGCCCGCCAGATCGATACGGCTTCACTCGAATCGAATGAGCCTGCAACCGACAAGCTGGAAAAAACCACCATTCGCGGCAAGGTGACTGGAGATACCACATTTGAAATCACCGCCGAAGTGAAACAAGGCACCATTTTTTTCGGCGGAAAGATCATCGCTCCTGGCCCCGAAGTGAAAAACCCTCTGCGTTTCAGCGTCGAGCTCTACTTCCCAAGTGCCTATCCCACGACAAAATTTGAGGATGAAAAACAAATGGAGAAATTCCAAAAGCAACTTGAAGATGATAAGATCACCATCAAGTGGACCGACGGGAAAAAGGTGAAACAAACCTACGAAGAAAATGTTGATGCCTCATCGGAGAAATTCAATGGCCCCGGCATCGCCAGCGCGGAAGTTGACACAGCTTCTTTCTACGGCAAAAAAATCTCCGTTACCGCCGCACCGAATTCTTTCTTCAAGATGTCCAACTCAAATTCTGAGCCACTTCACAAAGGGTTCTCGTTGCTTTGGGCCCCCGATGCCGCAAAAGACATCGGCAACAAGGCCAAGCTCGCCATCGAAGTTCGCTGAAGTTATAGACATATGCCTCCTTCACGCGAGGGGTAAGCGCCAAGGAGATAGGGTGAGAATTTTTCAGCTGAATTTTCAAACGTGGCGTGGTTGTCACGCCCTGCACATCTTCTTTTCACCTGCTCCCTCTCCCGCAATGGCTATCGCCTGACCTTTGGCACAAAGGTCCCTGCCCAATGGCATCGGCGCCGCGAGGCTGCGTCACGATATCGGCATGGGGATGCTTATATCAGATGCTGCCGCCTCATCTCCCCCAATCACAAATCCCCCATGGCCCTTACTTCTTCTTTTTCGATTCAAGTGCTTCGTTGACCTTGGTCGCGATGTCTTCATAGAGCGCGGGGTCTCCCTTGAGAAGCTCCTTGGCCGCATCCCGCCCTTGGGCGAGTTGATTGCCGTTGTAGGAGAACCATGAGCCGCGCTTTTGAACGAGTTCGAGTTCAAGCGCGAGGTCCAGCAGCGAGCCGGTCGAGGAAATCCCCTCGTTGTACATGATGTCGAACTCGGCTTCGGTGAAGGGCGGCGCGACCTTGTTTTTCACGACCTTGATCTTGGTGCGGTTGCCGGTGACGGTGCCGTCGGTGGCCTTGATCTGGCCGATGCGGCGGATGTCGACGCGGACCGACGAAAAGAACTTGAGCGCACGGCCTCCGGGAGTGGTTTCCGGGTTGCCAAACATTACGCCGATTTTTTCACGGATCTGGTTGGTGAAGATGCAGACCGTGTTGGCTTTGGATATCAGCGCCGTAAGTTTGCGCATCGCGGCGCTCATCAAGCGCGCTTGGGCACCGACGGTTGAATCGCCGATTTCGCCATCGAGCTCCTGCTTGGTGACCAGCGCGGCGACCGAGTCGAGCACAACCACATCGATCGCATTCGAGCGAACGAGCGCCTCGCAAATCTGGAGAGCTTCCTCACCGGAAGAAGGCTGGGAAACGAGCAAGTCATCGAGGTTCACGCCGAGTTTGCGGGCGTACTGGGGGTCGAGCGCATGCTCGACATCGATGAACGCCGCAAGGCCGCCGCGCTTCTGGGCCTGGGCGATGGCGGTGAGAGTGAGGGTGGTTTTGCCCGAGGATTCCGGGCCGAAGACTTCGACAATCCGGCCACGAGGGAAGCCACCCACGCCGAGCGCGCGGTCGATGAGCAGGTTGCCGGTCGGGATCACATCCACATCGCAGCGGCTTTCATCACCGAGGCGCATGATGGCTGCTTCTCCGAATTCCTTTTGGATATGCGAGATCGCGAGGTCGAGGTTGCGCTTGCGGGCGTCTTGGAGCTTTTCTTGGGCGGATTCTTCTGCGGTTTGTTTGGCCATGATGTTGGGGGTCGGGTGATGTTTGAAACCTAGGCCCCAAATTCCCCCCACGCAAGAAAAAAGATGTTCGCTCGAACAAAAAAATGACATTGGCGTTTTTTGCATCAATCAGATGCCCGGACTGGCAAGTTGGTTGATTTTTGCAGGAGCATTGCTGGCTTTTCTCGTTTCAATTCGTGCCGCGCTGCGCTGCAATCGGCGCGCGGGCCCGATACGGGCCGCGCCCAGCTTTCAATCCAACCATCAACGCACCATGTGGCACGGCCGCTTTACTCAAGATACCTCCTCGCTCGTCCAACAATTCGGTGAATCGGTTTCGTACGATTGGCGGCTATTCCCGCACGACATCGCCGGCTCGATCGCCCATGCGCGCGCGCAGCAAAATGCCGGACTCCTCACGGCCGATGAGTTCCAAAAAATCGAGAGCGGCCTGAGGGAAATCGAAAAGGAAATCCTCGACGGAAAATTCGAGTTCAAGACTTCGCTCGAAGACATCCACATGAACATCGAGGCGGAACTCACCCGCCGCATCGGTCCGACCGGCGCCAAACTCCACGCGGCCCGCTCGCGCAACGACCAAGTCGCCACCGACACCCGCCTCTATTGCCGCACCCAGATCGGCGAAATCATCACCGCCGCCACCAAGCTGCAACACGCGCTGCTCGACCGCGCGCAGAAATTTGCCGCTTCGATGATGCCCGGCTACACGCACCTACAACGCGGCCAGCCAGTCACCGCCGGCCACCACTTCCTCGCCTATGTCGAGATGCTCGAGCGCGACAAATCCCGCCTCGCCGATTGCCGCGCACGCCTCAACATCTGCCCGCTCGGTTCTGGCGCACTGGCCGGATCGACGATCAACCTCGACCGCCAAGCAATCGCCGCCGAGCTCGGCTTCGATGGCGTCACGCGCAACTCGATGGATGCCATCGCCGACCGCGACTACATCGCCGAGCTGCTTTTCACGATCTCACTCTGCGGCGCGCACCTCTCACGCCTGAGCGAAGACCTGATCCTCTGGTGCACGGCGGAATTTTCCTTCGTCCAGCTCTCCGACGCGCACACGACCGGCTCGTCGCTGATGCCGCAGAAAAAAAATCCCGATGTCTGCGAGCTCACACGCGGCAAGACCGGACGCCTGATCGGCAACCTGCTCAACCTCCTCACCAATCTCAAAGGCCTGCCGCTCACCTACAACCGCGACCTGCAGGAAGACAAACCGCCACTCTTTGATTCGGTCGACACCCTCAAGCTCGTGCTGGCGGTCAATGCCGAGATGGTTGCCGCTCTCGAAATGAACGAGGAAAAATGCCGCGCCGCCGCCTCCGACCCGATGCTGCTGGCGACTGATCTCGCCGATTATCTGGTCCGCAAAGGTGTACCTTTCCGCCAAGCCCACGAACTAGTCGGCAAAGCCGTCGCCGAATCGATCCGCACGAAAACCCCACTCGATGCGCTCGACCTCGTCGCGATCGACCCCGCTTACGGTCCCGACGCCGGCGAAGTTTTCTCAGTCGAACGCGCGCTCGCGGCACGCACCAACCCCGGCGCGCCCTCAGTCGCGAATGTCCTCGCGGAAATTTCTCGCTGGCAAAAACAGCTCGCCTAAACGCCCGGCATGTCGACCACCCCGCTCGATCAAGCGCCCACCCGCGAGCCCCGCGGCGGCCGCTGGTTCATGGCCTTCATCGGTCTCTCGCTTGCCATCATCGGCGGGCTTTTCGTTTTCCTGATGGCGCGCAGCTACATGCGAGCCAAAGAAATGCGGCATTGGCCCAAAGTCTCATGCGTCATCCTCGCGTCCGAACTCGAAGAACGCCTCCATGATCAAAATTCCCCGATGGAATACCGCCACCGCGTCAGCTTCGGCTACGAATGGCAAGGCCAAGGCCTCCTCGGCGAAAAAACCACCCTGCGCGGCAACCCGTGGACCAATAAACGCAACCTCGCCGAAGAACGCCTCGCGGAATTTCCCGTTGGCATGAACACCAAATGCCTCGTTCACCCGCAAAACCCGGCGCTCGCAGTACTCAAGCCAGACTCGCTCGCGCCCGGCTACTCGATCTGGTTTCCCGGACTTTTCATGATCGCCGGGCTCGGCATCACCATCAATGCGCTTGCCGGGCCTCGCCGCCCGAAACTTGCCCGCGCCTGAGGCCGCTTTGGAAAAGCGCCCCTTCCTAAGAGTCGCAATCCAACGCCGAGCAAGAACCCTAGGCAGGGACCTTTCTCCGCAAAGGTCCGCTCTGCGAATGCAATGTCGATGCCGGCGCCGATTCCTTCACTGCGGACGCTTTGGAAAAGCGTCCCTGCCTCAGCGTCATCACCATGCATGTCACCATGCGACCCCGTACCATGGTCGCCAGACATGCGACCATCGGCCGCCGCAAGCCAAGCGGCGGAATCCCTGATGTTTTGATTGATTCCTCAAAAAATCACGGGTTAGAATCCCGCCCCCGTGAGGTGCGCACCCGAGGTGCCGCATCAGATCACCCTGCTCAGCCGAAAACGACCTCATCACCCAGCCCGCAATGAATCCAGACCGCGCCACACTCAACTTTCTCAACAGCTTTCCCGAAGAATCACGGAAGCGAGGTGAAATGCTGCAAAAAGACGGCGCCGTCACCCAGATTTTCGGCAACCACCTCTTCATCCAAGGCCGCGTCGAGGACGAATCCGGCACCTTCCGCACCAGCCTGCGCCTCCAAGGCAACCGCTGGTTTGGATCCTGCACCGCCGAGGACGAAATCATCTCCGGCGCCTGCCAGTACGCGACGATGATGGAGCGCATGCACCGCGGCGAGGACCTGCCCGAGTCGCCCAACGAATTCGACGACACACCCGTCCTCGACATCATCGAGGAAAAACTCGGCCGCGAACTCGATGACAAGGAGGCGGACTTCGTCACCAAAATCGAGAAACGCTACCGCCGCTATGTGATCGAGGGCGAACTCCACGACCACGACATGGTCCGCATCAGCCCGCGTTGGGAAATCACTTCCTACGAGCCGCTCGAACTCTGGCCGATGCCGCCCGGCGACATCCTTGAGTTCTGGAACTACATCGCCTACGCATTCTACAAACGCAAACTCCCCTACCCGGAGTTCATGAGCGTCATCACCGACCTCGGCCATGTGCAGCGCAAAATGGCCGACTGGGAACAGGAACGCGAGGTCGCCGCATGGTACGAACGCATCGAGCAGGTCAACGAACGCCCACCGCAAGAAGAACCGATCACCGTCAGCTTCCGCCTCGTCGCCACCATCAACGAGGCGCGCATGGAAGTGAAGGAATCGAAATCATCCGTGTGGATCCAGCTGCGCGAGAAAAATGAAATCGAGCACTATGTAAACCTCCACCACGAAGGTGCACTCCTGATGGACGCCTCGAGCCAGACTCTCTGGGAACACTACCTCGCATTCTACCGCAAACACGGCGACACGACCCTCGATTTCGACCAGGAGGAATCATGCCGCTTCATGAACCGGGTCTTCCGCCAGCCCGCACTCAAAGGTTACATCGTCAACCTCGACGACAAGGACTTCAAAGTCGTTACCGACGCACTCCGCTGGGTCTGCGAAGATGATCCCTACGATGCGAATAGTTTCGCTCTGCAACTCGTCACTGCCTCCGGCGAAAATGTTTCGCACTCGGTGCGCCTGCTGCCCGGACGCAAGGAGTTCTACCAATCGGATGAAACGGTATTCCCAGGCCCGCCACGCTGGCTCGAGGAAACCGATGTGATGCCGCGCTACCTGATTCCGCGCCGCGTGATCGATTCACTCGAAGGCGTGGAGTTCCTCCGCAAGATCGGCGCCTCACTGCCCGAGTCGCTCAAAAAACGCGTCGTCGACCTCGAACTCAAACCGAAGTTCGAAATGAAACTCATCGCCGGCCTCACCGCCGCGGAAACCGAACACCTGGTCATCGATGTCACCGCGATCGAAACCAAGGGCCGCCGCACCGAACGCCTCACCAAGGACGGCTGGGAACTCGCCGAACAACAACCGGTCAAAGGCAAACAACTTCTCCGCTTCGCCCGCGAGGCACTCCACCCAGTCCCGCCGATCCTCGACGACATGGGCCTGTCCTACGACGAAAAACTCCTTTCGTTCAAATCACGCATCACCAAGCAGTTCCCCGAAAAATTTGCGGAATGGATCAAGGCGATGCCCGAGGACATTGATCTCGATATCGACCTGCGCCTGAAGTCGATCCTTGCCGATCCGGTCACGGCCGCTGTCCGCTTCGAAGTCGTCGGCCAAGACATCGACTGGTTCGACCTTCGCATCGTCATCGATGTCCAAGGCGTCAACCTCTCGAAAACGCAAATCCGCCAGCTGGTCGCCGCACGCGGTGGCTATGTCCGCATGGAAGACGGATCATGGATGCGCCTCGAAATCAAACTCGATGCCGACCAACGCGAGGCGGTCACCCGCCTCGGCCTCGACCCCTTCGACCTTTCCGGCGAGACCCACCGCATGCACGCGCTCCAGCTCGCCGACCCGAAGGCGGCCGAAGTTTTCGACCCGAAGGCCTGGGAACGCATCAAGAACCGCGCCGGCGACATCCAGATCGAGGTAAACCCCGATGTGCCCAGCACGCTCAACGCGACACTGCGCCCGTATCAGGTCGATGGCTTCAAGTTCCTCGCCTACCTCGCGGTCAACAATTTCGGCGGCATCCTCGCCGACGACATGGGTCTCGGCAAAACCATCCAGTCGCTCACCTACCTGCTCTGGCTCTTCGAAGAACACAAAAAGACCAATGGCCCGAAAAAACCGGCACTCGTGGTCTGCCCGAAATCGGTCCTCGATGTCTGGGCCAGCGAGGCCGAAAAGTTCGCTCCCAATCTGGTCGTCAAGATCCTCAAGAACCGCGACGACATCAATGTCGACCACATTCAGAACAACATCGACATGCTCGTTCTGAACTACGCGCAACTCCGCGTCTGCGGCGAGGAACTCAATGGCGTGAAGTGGCTCACGATCATCCTCGACGAAGGGCAACAAATCAAAAACCCGGACTCAAAAGCCGCGAAGTGCGCCCGCGAACTCGACTCGCAAAACCGCCTCGTGCTCACCGGCACCCCCATCGAAAACCGCCTGCTCGACATGTGGTCGCTCATGGCCTTCGCGATGCCCGGCGTGCTCGGCTCGCGCGCCTATTTCAAAAAGCGCTTCGACAAACGTAAGGACCCGCTCAGCCAAACCCGCCTGGCCTCGCGCCTTCGCCCCTTCCTCATTCGCCGCACCAAACTGCAAGTCGCCCAAGACCTGCCACCGCGTACCGAAGAGGAGGTCTACTCGAAGATGGAAGGCGTCCAGCTCGATCTCTACAAGGCCGAGCTGAAACGCATCCAAAAAGCCCTGCTCGGACTCGATTCGGACGAGGCGGTGAAGAAAAATTCCTTCGCCATCCTCCAAGGCCTCATGCGCCTGCGCCAAATTTGCTGCCACCCGGGCCTCATCGATCCGAAATACCTCAAGGAAGAATCGGCCAAGATGGAATCGCTCTTCTACCTGCTCGACCAACTCCACGAAGAAGGCCACAAGGTCCTCGTCTTCTCGCAGTTCGTTTCGATGCTCGACCTCATCAAGGCCCGCCTCGAACTGGAAAACCGCCCTTACAACTACCTCACCGGTCAAACCAAGGACCGCAAAGGCGAGATCGAACGCTTCCAGACGACCAAGGATCCCTCGGTCTTCATGCTCTCGCTCAAAGCCGGTGGCGCCGGCCTCAACCTGACCTCGGCCTCCTATGTGATCCTCTACGATCCCTGGTGGAACCCGGCCGTGGAAAACCAAGCCATCGACCGAACCCACCGGATCGGCCAGAAAAACAAGGTCATCGCCTACCGTTTGCTCACACGCGACACGGTCGAGGAAAAGATCCGCATCCTCCAACACCAGAAAACACAGCTGGTCACCAATGTCCTCGGCGACGAAGGCTTCGCCTCCAACCTCGGCATCGATGACTTGCAGTTCATCCTCACGCACAACATCGACGAGGACGACGAGGAGAAAAAAATCTGAGCCAAGCGCAAGTCGACCTCCCTCACCCGATGAAGGTCGCCATCATCCACTACCACCTCGAGCCGTCGGGCGTCTCGCGCGTCATCGAACGCGCGTCGTGCGAACTCACGCGACGAGGCATCGCACATGTCATTCTTGTCGGCAAATGCCCGCAAGACCTTGTCGATGCGCTGCACGTCCGCTTGATCGATGGACTTGCCTACAGCGATGCGCCACTCGACAAGCCAGAGGCCGAAAAAATTCTGGATACTCTCCGCGCCACAGCGACTGATTCGCTCGGTGCGCCGCCCGACCTCTGGCATTTCCACAACCACTCGCTCGGAAAAAATCGCGCAGTCCCGCTGATCGTTTCAATGCTCGCCTCACAGCGCGAGCGACTTCTGCTGCACATTCACGATCTCGCGGAAGACGGCCGACCAGAAAACCGCGCGAACATCGCCGACTGTCCCAATCTTTACCCGCTCGCGCCGCAAATCCACTACGCGTTCATCAACTCACGCGACCGCAATCATTTTATCAAAGCAGGGCTCCCCGCAGCCAACGCGCACTTGTTGCCAAATCCGCTTTTTGATGCGGATTCAATTCCCAACACATCATCGAAAACACCAAATGCCGCGCCCTTATTGCTCTGCCCCGCACGCGGCATCCGCCGAAAAAACATCGGTGAACTGATCTTTCTAACACTGCTCGCACCAAAAGGCACACGCGCCGCGATCACCCTCGCGCCCGAAAACCCACAATGGCTCGCGATCCACGACCGTTGGAAATTTTTCTGCAGCGCAAACCAACTGCCCGTCGATTTCGCCGTCGTCGACCGCATCGCGCCAACAACAAACTCCGCCGCATCATTCGAATCGTGGGTCTCTCACGCAAGCCACTTCGTCACCTGCTCAGTCTCCGAAGGCTTCGGTCTGGTTTTTCTCGAATCGCTCGCACGCGGCAAACCTCTCATCGGTCGAAAGCTGCCACACATTTCACACGATCTGGCTAAACACGGTGCCGATCACGCCAAACTTTACGAAAAAATCCTAATCCCCGCCGATTGGATTCCGCACGAATCGCTCAGACGACATCTCGAAAGCTCAATCGCTCGCCTGTGGCAGGCATGGAATCGCCAACCCACCGCCGATGCGATCGATGCTGCGTTCGCATCGATCGAGCATGATGGATTTTTTGACTTCGGAAATCTTCCCGAAGTTCTTCAGGAAAGGGTGATACGAAAACTGCTCGAGCCGATCCATCACGCCACGCCCAAGCTCTTGATCGATGGCGAAACACCATCGCTCAAGCCATGGCTTGACGATGCCCTCAGCCACCATCACCAAACGCAGCCACCGCGACCGCCCGAGGCTTTTTCGATCGCCGCGCATGGGAAGCAACTCGTCAGGATCCATGCCGCGATCCTCGATCAGCACCCGTCGCCACCAACCACACTTGACCCAAATGACATCCTCGAAAAATTTCTCATCGCTCAGGATTTTCATTTTCTGAAGTCACCACCCACGCCCCCGATCGCGCAAATCGATGCCTTGCCATCGAACGAAACTAGGGCCCTACAGCCCGGTCGCTAGGGCTTCTTTCGCATCGCGGCAAGAGCGCGGCCTCTGGAGAAAATCAGCAAGGGGCCACAAAGCGACACCAGCATCAGACTGCCTGGCTCAGGCACAGCCACGGCATTCCACGAAAGCCCGTAGTCCTGAAGATAGGAATTTGTACCCCAGATATTGTTGGTCGTGTTGTCGAAAGTGTTGCCACCATATTCAACGCGGATGCCATACCTTCCGGTGGTCGGCGCAGTGAATGTGAGGTGCTCGACATTATTGTAGAAACTCTCCGAGCGAGCAACCAAGTCGGTGAATGTGTTGTTTTGATCAAGCGACCACACCGATAGATTGAGGTTGGCTTGGGCGATTTCGTAAAGATCACCCGTGACAGCATCCCATTCGCGGACACGCATCCATGTGAGAGTGGTGGTGATCGTGCTGTTGCCAAGGATCGGATTGGCCAACACATAGTCGTTGTTGGTGCCAACCATGGCATTGCCGTAGTCCCAACCGCTTGTAGCCACACTGCCAAGCTGACCCTGCCCGGTGCCCGTGACATCGATCTGACCATTCACCTGCAGCTGGAATGTCGTATCCAAATTCATGCGCCCGGTGCCAACCACCCAGTCGACGGATTGCGTGGTGCTGATGTAAGAATCCCCACCAGCACTGGCCAATACCTGACCATTGCTCCAGCCACTGGTCTTGTCGGCGCCATTGAGGAGAAGCGCTTTGACGACCACACTTTGTCTGGCGTTCTGGTTGCTGGAAAGCCCGGCAAGCGTCTTCGCCGCACTTGCAACAAGGCTTGCACCGCCTGCAACGAGCGGCGCGGAGAAACTCGTGCCCGCAATGCCCTGAGAGTACTGGTTGGTGGCCGTGTTGTTGGTCGATCCTGAAAGAGTGGTATTGTTGCCACCATTTTGCCCTCCATAAAAGGCACTGTTGAGCGAAGCGCCGGGCGCCGAAATGTCCACCGCCGCGCGCACTCCGTTCACAATCACCTCGGCACCATTTTTGTTGTAATACCCGAAGCTTTGCGGCGAACGGCTGCTGAAGCTTGCCGCAGCATCATAAGTGTTGGCATTGCCAAGAGCGCCCACCGTGATCGTATTGTAGCCCGCCCCCGGAGCACCCACTGTGTTTGCCGCAGACCCACTGTTGCCGGCACTGGTAACATAGGTCGAAAACGGATTCTGATAGGCCATCGAATCGCTGAACAACGTGAAAACATCCGTGCCTCCCGGATCCGTGTAACCAAAACTCGAATTGATCACATCTGCCGTTCCGAACGAATTTGCAAACGCGGTCACATAAGAATTCGCACTGTTGGAGAATGCCCCCGCATAAGCAGCTCCAGACCATGAAGTCGCAATCGCCGCACTGCGAAGGTCCGTTCCGTAGGCAATGCCCTGCTGAAAAATTCCTCCATTGGTATTGGTCTGGCGACCTCCAATCAACATGCCCACCCATGTCGCATGGCGATCGTACTTGGGCGCAACCGACGCGCCGCCCCAGGTGTCCGACGAGTGGGTGAAACTGGTGACATGACCCAGCGATTCATGACCATTCCAGATGTGACCTGCCTCAAGGTTGGTCGTGATGGTATTCTGACCGGTGATCGATGTGGAGTGATTGTAATATCTGTTGGCTCCCAAGAAATTGTTGCCGTTGAAAGAATTGCCACCAACGCTCGATGTGAAATCCCCGATCGGAGCGCCCGAGTTGTCGGGCTCGTAGGAGAATTGGGAATCAACGCCCTGTGAAGGGTCGAAGGCTATACCCGACATGCCATCCAACAGACCGTCGGCGCAAACGGCCGAAACCTGAAGCCATGCGAGAAAAATCAGCATTCTCGGATTTTCATGAAAAATTGAACGGATTCCCATAGGGGCGGCGGTTGGGGTTTCTATGAAATGCAGCAAAACACCAGCATTCGCATGACATGTAAAATTAGATATTCGGCTGACTAAGCCAAGCAAATTGACAGTCGGGGTTTTCTCTGCGCATTGCGCCAAGTAGAATGACACCGGCGGGCTAGCAAAAAAGAGCTGAGGAAGGTCGTTGCGCCAGAAATAATGCGCTCTTCGTTATCTCTTGGTGAGTCACGACATGGACACCGGCAAACGCGCCAATGCCGCGCTGCACGCCGCCGACTCTAACTGCCTACCAAGTAAACGCGCAGCATACCTCGCCAACATCTACGGCATGCCCGGAATCGGAAGCGCCTTCGCACTTCCAAAGATGCGCAAGTTCTGCCATCGCATCATCCTCGGCGACGACGCGGAATTGATCACCCGCTTCCCCGAACAAAAGGGCAAGGTCACGGTGCTCATTCTCGATGGCGACAAGGTCACCGCCATTCGCTACTAGACCCCCGAATCCGAGCCGATCGATTCACTGCTGAAGTGATAATGAGCAGAAGGTTTCTTGTCTTAAAACTGAACACTTGAAACTTGAAACCCTCCCCCCGGCATCCTCGCATTACATCTTGGGTTCTTCTTTGGTCTCCACTTTTTTCGGAGCCTCTTCCTTCGGCGCGATTTTCTTGAGGTATTTCTCAGGATCCTTTTTGAACTTCGCAACGCAAGGCTTGCAGCAGAATTTCACTTCCTGCCCGTTGTGTACGATGGTGACCGGTGTGCCCATCGATCCGAGCTTGTTGCCGCTGACGATGCAAACATCGGAAGGATAAGGCTTCACTTCGGCAGCGGATGCCGCGCACGCGGCAAGCGCAGCAATGATGAATGTGGTGATTTTCGTTTTCATATGTTTATACCTTTCTATGTAAGCTACTCGCTAAAACCGTTTTTTCAGCTTAAAGTATTCCAGCAAGATCCCCTATTGAGTGCGCGCATTTTTACTTAGCGCCAATCAGAAACGGAACCCAAGACCCGCTCCAAAGCCGTGTTCCGAATGGTACTGCGTGATGAGCGAAAACCGTTTGCTGAGCAAGTATTCGGCCCTGGTGGTCCATTCCCACAGGCTGCCGCTGTCGTATTGCACCCCGGCAAACCATGAAATGCGGTCGGTGAGCTGCAGCGACTTTTCAATACCCACCCGCACATCGCCCTCGCTGTCGATCTGCACCGAACTATGCACGAGATAAGGCAAGCGGTATTCGATGCCACCAAAGGCCCGGTCTTCCTCATCCTCCCGATTGGTGAAACGCCAACCGAGCAGCGTCGCCAAATCGGAGTTAACCACACGCCGCCAAGCCACATCGGCCTCGTAATCAAATTCATGTTCATCCTCGCCATCATCATGGTGATGAATGCCAAGATCCCAACTGCCATAGAAATCGTTGTGGGCATTCATCAGCTTCAGCATGCCCATGCTCATGTGGTTTTGCAGCGAACCATCAACCATAAAAAAGAACGGATCGCGGGCATGCTCTCCAAGATTAGGGCGATGAGCCGCACCCTGCTCCTCATAAGAAAACACCCGTGCCATGCCGGAATGCATGTGATACAGCAAATGGCAATGGAACAACCAGTCGCCTTGTTCATTAGCTTCAAACTCGATCGTCCTTTTTCCCATCGGCGGCACATCGACCGTGTGCTTGAGCGGCGCGTTATTTCCCTGACCCTCAATCACCCGGAAAAAATGGCCATGCAAGTGCAGCGGGTGATGCATCATTGAGTCGTTGATCAATTCAAGCCTCAATGCCTCGCCGCGTTGAATCTTGATCACCCCATCCTCGGCCATCGTCTTGCCATTGAATGACCACACATAGCGCGTCATGTCGCCGCTGAGCCGCAGCTCGATCGTGCGTCGCGGCAATGAAGCGGCAAAGGCGGTCGACTCTACCGCGCGCATCCGTCGATAAGGCGAAAGCGGGCGCTCCTCATCGCCAGTCGCTTCCTCCTCGTCCATCGCCGCCATCAGGTGCGCGTCCATGTTGTAAAGCTCTGGCTTGGGCACATCCGCCGCAGTATGCAAATCGCCACTGCCAATCCACATCGAGGCATGACCCGTGCCATCCTGCGAAGTCGCACGAATTTCCCACCTTCCACTTCGCGGCACCGTCAGCACCACATCGTAGGTTTCGGCCATGCCGATCAGCAGACGCTTGATTTGAAATAGTTTCACATCCTTGCCGTCGGACCCGACAAGCGTCATCGGTCCCGTCGCCGATTGCAGATAAAAATAAGTCGCCGCACCGGCGTTAATGAAACGCAGCCGCACCCTCTCGCCGGGCTTGCCCTTGAGATCGATCGATCTTTTTCCGTTCGCTAAAAACGCATCGTAGGCGACATCCGAGACATCCATCGCAGGCATGCGTGATCGCTCGCGATCCCAAAAGTCCGCCAAAGATCCAGCCTTGGCCGCACCCAGCACGCTTTGCATCGCACCTTTGCGGAAGGCATACCAATCGCTGCCACGCATCAGCGAGCGCATAACTTCGTGGGGATTTTCTCGCGTCCAGTCGGACAACACCACCACATGGTCACGCGCGGTTTTCACGCGTTCGCCATCTTTAGGTTCGATCACGATCGATCCATACACGCCGCTCTGCTCCTGCAAGTCGGTGTGACTGTGATACCAATAGGTTCCAGCCTGCCTGAGAGGAAATTCAAAGACCCTCGTCTCGCCCGCTTGGATCGGCGGCGTGGTGACGTACGGCACGCCATCCTGCGAATTCGGCACCAGCAAGCCATGCCAGTGGATCGATGTCTCTTCACGCTTGAGCAAATTTTTTACGCGAATGCGTGCCGTATCGCCTTCCCGAAATCGCAGCGTCGGCCCTGGAATGCCACCATTGAGCATCAAGGCCCGCGACGGCTTCATTCCCGGTTCCGGCGACCAACGCGCTTCGGTGACATTCAAGTCATACTCAACAACGCTGGCAAAAAGCACGCCGCACGTCGTAAAAACGGAAAAAATGTAAGTAATCAGAGCAACAAAGACTGTTTGCCTCGCATCATAAAACATCTGCCATATTAGCTCAATGCTGTCGCTTTTCAAACAAACGGCGGGAAACAGGATCAATTCGAAATTTCAAATCGCCACGAGCTAATAGCCGCGGGCAACTTTTGATTTTTTCATTACGAACTCCATCAAACCCGTAATCGCAAATCACGCGCGCTCCATAGCATGTTCGCCGAGGGACGCGCGCTACCTCTCAGTTTCCGCGCGCCATCTTTGCGGCTTGGGCTGAAGCGTTCTCTCGCGCCGGCGAAGGCTTCGTTGACAAATGCCTTGCTGCCAATCACCGCGCCATCGGTGAAGTATCGCACGCGACATCGCAGCATCGTTGCCATGCCAAGATCGGGCAAGACGGTGCCGTTTTCTTTCGCTTCCAAGGCTTCCGCAGTGTTCATCTGCGGCCTCACCACTCCTTTTTCGACATTGGCGTTTCCACTTTTGCGACCCAGCGCAAGCCCCATCGCGCGCCGATAGATGCGCGAAATTTCTTTCCATCGATCCGCCTCGAACCCTGCTCCCTGATGGCTCATGCAGGCTCGCACCAAACCCTCACGCGCCTTCTTGCCATTGCCCTTTGGCCCACCTCCCACTGCCTCGCCATAGCTGCTCCAGCGATACTCGGCTGGATCGGAGACCATGCCCGCGCGCACCGGATTGAGATCAATGTACGCCGCCATCGTCCGCGCCGCGATGCCGCTTTCGACGATGACACTTTTGTATCGCTCTTCCCACAAGGTGCCTGTGCGGTTGTGAGTGCGGTTGAACCACCGCGTGAAGCGCTGCAGCACGGTCTTCATGAACTCGCTCAAATCGTGCATGCGATAGGTGAAGCGGGCGTGGATTTCAGCAACGAGGGCCGCGTTTCCAGCCTTGCGCGCGTCGGACAATTCCTTTGCCACTGTGGCCACGAAGGCTTCCGTTTGGATTGCAGTTAGGCGTTTCAAAAGCTCTGCATCGGAGATCCCGCCTGCGGGCATCGGTGGCACTTCGAGCAGGATGTGGATGTGATTCGACATCAGGCAGTAAGACAAAATCCTGCAGCCCGAGAAATTTTCCTGCATGCGCATGAAGGCCCGGAACTTCTCACGCTCGGTTTCCTCAAAGACAAATCGCCGATCCACCACGCGGCTGATGCAATGGTAAATCGCTGGCTTTTCCGCCGAATCCTTCCACGGCGCCAACCACCGCTTGCTGCTCATGAGTCACCTCCCATGCCCCACCATTTACCACGGATATCCCCGACGGCAAGAAGAATCTTACAATTTGTCTGGGAAATTGTAGGGGTATGGGGAAATTAAATTATGGGGAAATTGTAGGAATATGGCCTCTGGTTTATGCGGCTTCGGTCCCGTCCGCCGCGCCTTCATCATCGCCCCCGCCATCGGCGACATGTTCGTTGATATCATCGATATCACCAATGCGATCAACATCACCACGCTCATCAACTGGCTTGCGTGTTGCGCTTGATTGAGAAGGCCTTCGGATTTGCTTGAACCCATCGCGAAGCAGGGCATGTTAAACATACAAGCCCATGAACGACACACACCCTCCCTCGCAAGGCCTGGTGCAGGCTACCCACTTGGTTTACGCGTTGCATGCGGTGAGCCTCGTGCTTGGCGCCTTTGGTGCCGCGACGGTGATTGGCAGCTTCCTCTTCGGCTGGCCGTCAATCGTTGCGGTCATCATCAACTATGTAAAACACTCCGAAGCGCAAGGCACATGGCTCGAGCCACACTTCAAGTGGCAAATTCAGACCTTTTGGTACTCGCTCTTATGGGCCTGCCTTGTTGGCATGGTGTCGCTCGTTCTCATGATCGTGCTCGTCGGCTTTGCCACATGGGTCATCGGATTTCTCATTCTCGCCATCTGGGCGATTTATCGCATTGCCCGCGGTTGGCTGGCGCTCAATGAAGGCAAGCCGCCGCTGCCGGACATGAGTTGAGCAGCAAGGTGAAGAAGACCGAAGACCTGAAGACAGAAGAAGCTAGAGAAGATTCGCTCATGTTTCTTCTTTCAATTCAGCGTTCGATTTTCCCGCGCCGTTCCTTAGCTCTTCACTCGCAGCGGATCTTTCGGAGAAAGGTCCCGGCCTTCTCGCGTAGACTTGCGCTGAACGCGATGGGCTATACACGCGCATGATGCCTTCCTCATCGACAGGGAACTCAGCCGACGGATCAAGTCGTCCGTGTCCGCCAAGGCCACTGATGTCGGTATCAAGCGCCAACTCGTGCAGATCTTTCCTGCCGACATTCACCGGATATCCAAATGGCGATTCGCTGACTGAGAAGTTGAAAACGAAAATCAGGTTCGCCCGCTCGGCGATGAGAATTTTTTTCGCGTGATCAATGCACAAGCACCGTGCGGGTGCGGACTCGAGTAGCTGCGTGCGATTCGCGAGCCGCATGAGGTCGCGGTCGAAATCCGCGAGCCAGCGATATTTCAAGGATGGATCGTCGACCAATGACCACTGGCGGCGGCAGTAGTGATACGACCAGCCATTGCCCTCGCGGGGGAAATCCAGCCACTCGGGATGACCAAACTCGTTGCCCATGAAATTGAGCCAACCCTCGCCACCGATCGCCATCGTGAAGAGGCGGATCATCTTGTGCAGCGCGATGCCGCGTTCGATGACCGGATGCGAATCGTCAATGGCCATGCGCCAATACATTTCCTGATCCATCAGGCGAAATGCCAGTGTCTTGTCGCCGACGAGTGCTTGGTCGTGACTCTCGGCGTAGGCGATGTTTGCCTCGCCCGGTCTGCGATTGGCGAGCACTCCCCACAATTCGCCAAGATCCCAGTCTTCGTCACGGTGGTGCTTGAGCAACTTGATCCAATAATCGGGAATGCCCATCGCCAACCGGTGCGTGAAGCCGAGGCCACCTTCATCGATCGGCCGACACAGCCCAGGCATGCCCGACATGTCCTCGGCGACGAGCAAAGCATCGGGCCTCACCTCGCGGGCAAGCCGCGTGGCAAGCTGAAGGTAAAGGATCGCATCATCATCGGCATCGCCGCTGAAGTAATCATCGTAGGATCCAAATGCTCGATTGCCACGCGAGTGATAGAGCATCGAGGTGACCCCATCGAAGCGGAATCCATCGAACCGAAATTCCTCAAGCCAGTAGCGGATGTTGGAAAGCAGGAAATGCCGCACTTCCGATCGGCCGTAATCAAAGCACTTCGAGTCCCAAGCCGGATGATCGCCACGCGCTCCGGCATGAAAATACTGATGACCCGATCCATCGAAATCGTTGAGGCCCTCGGCCGTGTTTTTGACCGCGTGCGAGTGGACGATGTCGAGCAACACCGCGATGCCGAGACCATGCGCGGTATCGATGAGATGTTTCAAATCATCGGGAGTTCCAAAGCGCGAACACGGCGCAAAAAACGACGAAACATGATAACCAAACGATCCGTAATACGGATGCTCCTGCACCGCCATCAGTTGCACGGTGTTGTATCCCGCCGCCGCAATTCGTGGCAGCACACTGTCGGCAAATTCGCGATACCCATGCACGCGCGGCTCTTCGCCGGCCATGCCGACATGCGCCTCATAGATCAGCGGGACTTTGACCGTTACCGCTTCATGCTTCCACTCATACGCCGGTGGCGACCACAACTCGCCGCAGTAATCATTTGTCTCAGGCTCCTGCACCGCTCGGCGGATGCAGGCGGGAATGCGATCACGCCGCGAACCATCCGCACCAACCACATGCAGCTTCACCCGCTGGCCATGCGCCAACGCATCGGCGGGAAGTTTCAATTCCCAAACACCACCCTGCCCCATGGCCAGTGGATGCGACCCGCGATCCCATTCGTTAAACTCACCCACCAAAACAACCGCCTGCGCCGCAGGTGCCCACTCGCGCACCCACCATGAGCCGTCGGCATGATCGGCATTCACTCCGAAACGCCGATGAGCATCAGCATGGGAAACCATCGAGCCGGATTCTTTTTCGATCGCCGCCAACTCGCGTTCAAACCTCGCGATGCGCCGCTGGATCGCCACCTCGTGCGGCTCAAGCCACGGATCGTCGACCACCAATTTCGGTCTCGCCAGCATCGCGACCCACCATGACGCAAAGCACCCCGATGGCAAATTCAATTCCTTGTTCCCGCCTTACGCGATGAGGGAATCGGCGATCAGAAGTTCAGCGCCCGGGCCATTTCGAGGTAAATCGGAATGCCGATGGCGATGTTGAACGGAAAGGTAATCGCCAGCGACGAGGTAAGATAAAGCGTGGGATTTGCCTCGGGCAGCGAAATCCGTATCGCAGCCGGGGCGGCGATGTACGATGCACTCGATGCAAGCACACCGAGCAGCGCAGCACCACCAGTCTCAAGTCCGGAGAGCTTGCCGAGCAGCACACCCAAGGCACCATTGATGATTGGTACGAAAATGCCAAATCCAAGCAGGAAGGGACCAACCTTCCTCAGGTCGCCAAAACGCTTGCCGGCGACCACACCCATCTCGAGCAGGAACAGGGCAAGCACGCCCTGAAACGGCGCTACGAAAAATGGCTCGACCTTTTTCATGCCAGTTTCGCCGCACAGCGCGCCGACGAACAAAGCCCCAACCAACAGGAAAATGCTGCGGCCAAAAAGCGCCTCGTGCACCGCCTTGCGAAGCACCGCACCGCGCGACTCGCTGCCGTTGTTTTGCTTCATTTTCCCCAAAACGATACCCACCAGGATCGCCGGAGATTCCATCACCGCGAGAAATGCAGTGGCGTAATTTTCAAACGGCTCGTTGATCGCCTTGAGGTGATTGGTCGCCGCGATGAAGGTCACCGCGCTCACCGATCCATAGTGCGCCGCGATCGCCGCGGCATCGGCGCGCCCGAGCTTGCCTCCGCGCCGGAGCAAAGGATAAGTCCACAGCGGAATCAGAGCCCCCAACACGATCGCCGCAAGCGATGGCAGCCAGACCTTGGCAAGACCGGCATTTGCAATGGCGACACCTCCCTTGAATCCAATGGCCGCCAAAAGATAAATCGTGAGCCCAACATAAAGCGGCTCAGGCATGCGCAGGTCACTCTTCATCACCGCAGCCACGAGGCCGAGCATGAAAAACAAAACTGCAGGCGAAAGGAGGTTGGCGCTTACCGCGTCGAATAGATCCATGTTCAGGCTTTCTTGCTTTTGTTGGTTTGGGAAATTTTGGCAACCGACTTCACAAGCCGGCGGGTCGAGGCCCGGGACTCTGCGGCGATGCGCGTCTGGTAATCATTCATCTTGCGGCGAATCTTCGCATCGGTGCTGCCAAGGATCCGCAGCGCGAGCAAGCCAGCGTTGCGGCCGCCATTGATCGCCATCGTCGCAACCGGCACGCCGGCGGGCATTTGCACGATCGAGAGCAATGAATCAAGCCCCTTGAGCGACTTGCTCTCGACCGGCACGCCGATCACCGGCAGCGGCGTGAGGCTTGCCACCATCCCCGGCAAGTGCGCGGCACCACCGGCACCGGCAATGATCACCCGCAAGCCGTTTGTTTCGGCAGCGCGGGCGAACTTGACCATGTCGAGCGGCGTGCGGTGCGCGGAAACCACGCGGACATCGCACTCGACGCCGAACTCGGCGCAAATTTCCGCGGCGGGTTGCATGGTGGGCCAGTCGGATTCACTGCCCATGATGATGGCGATTGGTGCTTGGGTGGCTTTGGCTTTCATTTGTGGCGGGTGAGTTTGGATTTTTTATGCGTCGCGGCATGATGCCGGCTGGAAACTGATGGCGTCCGCGCAAGCGACAGCCGCGCGCTCTGCCTCCTCGGGAGTTTTTCCCAACGCGGTGACATGGCCCATTTTGCGGCCGGCCGAAGTGGTGGTTTTGCCGTAAAGGTGAAGGTTTGCCCCGGCGACTGCGAGTGCACGATCCAGCCCGAGCGCCGTGCCGGCGCCTTGGTACTTGCCAAGCAGGTTCACCATCACCGCATGCGGTGCGACCATGTGCGAAGAGCCAAGCGGCAAGCCCAGCACCGCACGCACATGGTTTTCAAACTGCGAACAGGCACAGGCCTCAATGGTGTAGTGCCCGGAGTTGTGGACGCGCGGCGCCAACTCGTTGACCACGATGCCGCCGTCATTTCTCAAAAACATTTCCACCGCAAAGGTGCCGACCGCACCCACCGCCTCAATCGCACCAAGCGCGATTCGTTTTGCCTGCGCCGCGATGTCCTCCGCCACCAATGCCGGTGCGCGTACGATGTTGCAAACATGATCTTTCTGCACGGTTTCCACCAATGGATAAACCACCGTGTCGCGATCAAGGCCGCGCGTGATGACCACCGCCAGTTCGCTCACAAAGGGGCAAAATTCCTCGACATATAGCGCGTTGCCTTGATCGCCGCGAAGCTGCTGCCACGCACTTGCGATGTCCTCACGCGTGCGGATCGTCGCATTGCCCTTGCCATCGTAGCCATTGCGGCGCGCCTTGAGCACCAAGGGCAAACCAAGCTCTTCGACCGCCGCCTCAAGCTCAACGAAATCGGCGATGCCACGCATGCCCGGCACCGGTATGCCCGCATCAAGTAGCGTTTGTTTTTGGATCAACTTGTCCTGCACCAACGCGATCGAACGCGAGGTCGGCCACAACTTGTGACCCGCCGCTTCAAGTTTTGCCAAATGAGCGGCATCAACAAATTCGTTTTCCAGCGTCAGCACATCAACGCGCTCCGCCAAACGAAAGAGATCATCGGCGGAATTCCAATCACCCACCAAACATTCGGCGGTCGCCGCAGCCGGACACTCGGCACTCCGCTCCAAGACGACGCTGCGATAACCAAGCCGCAAGGCCGCCATCGCCGTCATCCGCGCCAACTGCCCCCCCCCAATGATCCCAAGCACCGGCGGACCGGTGTCGGTCAAGGCTTGCGACCGCAAAGTGGAAGAGGTGTCAGTGGTTCGATCGGTCATGCTCCGGACAAGCCGATCTTCTTCGGCCAAGCCAGGGAAGCCAAGACCGAAGTCACCGGCATTTCGACAAAAGCCAGCACGACGCCGTGAACATCCACGCGCCGCTGCCACGGACACAAAAAATCACCCTCCATGCAGCGACGAAAGCTCGAGGCCGCATGGAGGGTGTTGGATAAAGCGGCACTACCCGCTCAGCCACGCCGACGGTAAAATGCCAGCAAGGCAGTTCCCAGAGTCAGCGCCTGCAAGGGCGGTCCCGGCTCAGGCACGGAGTTGACCGATGCACAGCCTTTGGCATCCGGCCCCGTTGCCAGCACATGTGCCGCCGTGTGATACGGACCATAAGCGCCCTCGGGCTTGCTCAAGAAATCAAACGACTCAGCCGTGATCGGATCGCCCTTATAACTCACCTTGTAGCTCAGCTTGTCACCAGCCGTGAAGCGGTTGATACCACCGCCAGCATTTGATGTCGAAAATGCCAGCCTGATATCAAACCTGCCATCTGGCCCGGCTTTGTAGCCGTCGGTTGCCAGATTGATCGTCGGCAAACTGAAAGAACCGGTTTTGACCGCCGAGCCAAAGCTCAGGTTTTTCGGGTCGAGTGCCGGATCAATGTTCAGATACCACTCGTCCACATATTCCGGCCCCGTCAGCCCGGATGCATAAAACTCGAACTGCACTTTCCCCGCATCCGCACCGCTAAGCGTTGTCGTAGTCAAGGTTAGCCACGGCGTGCTGCCTGCCGGAGCCACGGAGCCGATGCCGTAGGTTTCACTCAAGTAATATACCGCTGCTGATGCCCGATCGATTGTCGATGCGATGAGCATCGGAATGGCGACGAGCGCCATGCATGTTGTTCTTCTTCTTTTCATGGAATAACGATTGTTGTTTCAACCGCATCCCATGAGGCCCGGATTCACCAACCCACCCGGATTCGCAAACTGACGGCATCATGGAATGCCGCCCAACATCGCTTCACGCACCGGCACCAACCATTGGCGAAACCACCACTTTGCCGCGCGCATTCGATTCTTACCAACACCCATGCGATCGAATGCAAGAGCTTGCCGAAAACCCCAAGTGCCGCTGCCAAGAAACCGCAGGAGCAAACGCGGAAATACCGCATCAACCGCACCAACCATTCGATGGTTCCGCTGCAAACATGCAAAGCACGCCAAGCAAGCGGTCATACATGTCACTGCGTAATATCGCATCAGCGCCTCGCAAATTCCCGCAAGGCGTTACGCGTGGGCCAACTCAATCGCCGGACTTTGCCGGTGGCGCGGAGGCGCTGCCACCATCAGCCTTGGCACCGGCCTGGTACGACGAGGAACGGTAGTCGGTTTGATAAAATCCCGACCCCTTGAAGATGATGCCGCCGCCGGTGCCGAGCAAACGCTTCAATTCACCACCGCATCCATCGACGCGACAGAGGGAAAGTTTGGCATCGTTCATGCTTTGAAATACCTCAAAGCGGGCGCCGCATTTCTGGCATTCGTAATCGTAGTTCGGCATGGCTCGGCGGCTGTGTAGCATTTTTCACCGAGCGCGCAACCCCTTCTCAATCGATTTCACCCCTTCCTTCGTTGGCCGGAAACCCCCGGAATTTTTCGTGCCGCAGCGGCCCGTCTGTGCTTGTATGGGCCCGATGCCGGCCCGCCCCAAGACAGTCTCCTCGATTTCAACGGGTAAATTTTTCGAAAGCCACGCCAAGGCCCTCGACCTCGAATTGCAGGGCGAGCAAGTCGGCTTCGACCGCCCGATCAGCGAGCCCGCCATGAACCGCCCCGGACTCGCGCTTGCAGGCTTCTTTTCATACTTCGCCAAAAAACGCGTTCAGGTACTCGGCAACTCGGAGCTCTCCTACCTGCGCAAACTCCCCGAAGAGGTTCGCATCGAACGCTTCGAGCACATGTGCGAACGCGACATCCCATGCATCGTGACCTCCCGCGGATCCCTCCTCGAGGATTCACTCATGGCCGTGGCGCACAAGCACTCAATTCCAGTTTTTCGCACCTCGAAGGTGACCATGAATTTCCTCAACGCGGCCACCATCCTGCTCGAGCACGACTTTGCTCCCAGCATCACCCTCCACGGCTGCATGGTCGACATGCGCGGCGTCGGCGTACTCATCATCGGCAAAAGCGGTTCGGGAAAATCGGAAACCGCCATCGGCCTGCTCGAACGCGGCGCCTCACTCGTCGCCGACGACATGGTGCGCATCAAACTCGTCGGCGGCGAACTCGTCGCCACCTCGCCCGACCTCTCCCGCGGCTACATGGAAATCCGCGGCATCGGCATCATCAATGTCGCCAACCTCTACGGCCTCGCCTCAATTCGCCCGGACAAACGCCTCGACCTCGTCGTCACACTCAAACCCCACGCCGACCTCAACGAAGTCGACCGCCTAGGCCTGCGCCAAAAAACCTACGAAATCCTCGGCCAGCATGTCACGCATGTGGAAATCCCCGTCGCACCCGGCCGCGATTCCGCACGCATGGTCACCATCGCCGCACTCGACCAACAACTGCGCCGCCTCGGCTACAACATGGCCGATGAGTTCAACCAACGCCTGCTCGACCACATGGCCGAGCAATAGAAAGCTTCACGCTGAAAGCCGCGTTTCGTCACGCTCGGGGCGGATAAACTGACCCCAACTTTCGTCGGCGAGTCCATTTTCCTGAAGCCCGAAGAGAGGCCTCCAACGCGGCGCGAATGGCTTGTTGCGCGGATGCATGCCTGCCTCGTGCGGCAGCTTGTTGGCCTTGCGCGTATTGCAGCGGAAGCACGATGTCACAATGTTGTCCCAACTCGTGCGCCCACCCTTTTCGCGCGGCGTGACATGATCAAGGTTGAGCTGACTCTCCGGAAAAACCCTCGTGCAATACTGGCAGGTAAACTTGTCGCGCAAAAACACATTGCGGCGGCTAAACCGCACCTCCAAGCGTGGCACCCGCTCATACATCGAGAGCACCACGATCTTCGGCACCATCAACGCGATCCTCGCCCCGCGAATCATCGGCGAACCGACAGCCTCAGCCGAATGCCGGATCCAAGCAGCCAGGTCATGGGTCTTGAATTTCTCCTCGCCATCAACCTGCACCACCTGCGCATGCCCGATGCACAAAAGGTGCAAGGACCGCCTCACCGAACATGTATGCACCGGTTGCCAAAACCGGTTCAAAACAAGCACAGGAGCTTCAAGCACGGAATTCATCTCATTTCCCAAATAATACGGACACCCTAGCGAATCGCCCATCGAGGGCAACAGAAAAGCCGCCACACAGAAAAGCCGCCACCTCCCCCCCCCAGCCTTCGAGGTTGCAAAGGCGCGGGTTTCCCGATATTTACACCTTCCACCTATTGGGTGCCCATGAAAACCCCTAGTCACCTCGTCCGCCTAGCCGCTGCCTTGACCGCCCTGTTTTTGGCAAGCTGCGCGAATCAAAAAACTGTGGGCCCAGCCACCAGCGGCAAACCGGTTAACCCCTACCCGCCCGGCACCTACGAGCATTTCAAAGCCGAGCCGTCGTATCCGAAAACCCACAATGTTTGGAAAAATGACGAACTGCTGGCGCAAACCCACAACGACAACTCGCACATCAAAATCAACCTCGCCACTCAACGTGGGATGCTCATGAACAACGGCGAGCTGGTCATGGACTATCCGATCTGCTCGGGCGTCAAAAGCCGCCCCACCCCCACCGGCACATTCTACATCCTCGAGAAAATCGTCGATAAAAGCTCCAACCGCTACGGCAAAATTTACGATGCCTCAGGCAGCGTAATCAACAGCGATGCGGACTCGATAAACGACACTATTCCCGAAGGCGGACGCTTCGTGGGCGCTCCAATGAAATACTGGATGCGCCTCACCAATGATGGCGTCGGCCACCACATCGGGCCGGTAAAGCGCTACCCCGCCTCACACGCCTGCATTCGCGGACCACGCGCAGTTATGCCCATCGTCTACTCGAAGGTGAAGCTTGGCACCCGCTTCGACATCGAGTGAGCCTCACCGCTCAGTCTTCGATGAATTTCTGGTGACCCGTTTTCTTGATGGCTTTGAGGTTCTCAATCAGCCCCTCGATCTGGTCGATCTTGCCAGCGAGAAACGCCTGCTCGATCTCACAAAAAACCACATAGCTTTGAGCCATCAACTTGCGGTATTCCGCAGCAGCCGCAGCCTTGGCGGGGCCATCCGGCATCTTTTTGAGCATCTCGGGCAACTCAGCCAATCCCAAAGCCAAAGCCTGCTGCGCCGCTCGCGCCGAAGCAGCGCCCTTTTCCGGATCGGTCTCTTTTTTCAAGGACTTGTAGGCATCGTCGATCTCACTCATCTGACGCGCGAGCGTCGACTCCGGCTTGTCACCCTCGGCGCAAAGCGGAAGCGACATCCCCATCAAACAGGCAAACAGCATCGATTGAATTTTCATGCGTGGGAACCAAACACCCGATGCCCATTCCTGTCATGAAAAATTTGCATGAATCAACGCTATCATTCACCGGCAGGCAAAAGCCGCACGATGCGATCGGGTTGATTCAACACGACATAAATTAAGCCGTCTGGTCCCGCCGCCACATCCCTCACGCGGCCGATGTTTTTGAGGATGACCTCTTGCTCGACGACCTTGCGATCGACGATGCGGATCCTGCGCACCTCCTGTTGCGCCAAGGCTCCGGCCAACAAGTCGTTCTTCCATTTGGGAAATTTTTCACCCGCATAAAAATCCAACCCACACACCGCAATCGACGGCACCCAATAAGTCAGCGGCCGCTCGATGCCTTCTTTTTCAGTGTCGGCAACCATCGGCGTGCCATCGTAATTCATCCCATAAGTGACCACCGGCCATCCATAGTTGCGTCCGGGCAAAATCAAATTCAGCTCATCACCACCACGCGGTCCATGCTCGGTGTCGTACATCGATCCATCGCGCGGATCCATCGCTAGCCCCTGCGGGTTGCGATGGCCATACGACCAAATGCCGGCGATCGCCTCCTTGCTGCCGACAAACGGATTGTCCGCCGGCACGCGGCCATCGTCGTGAAGGCGGAAAATCTTGCCGCTCGGGCGTGACAAATCCTGTGCCTCCATCATCCCGCCACGCTCACCGATGACAAAGTAGATATAGCCAACGGCAAACACAAAACGCGTGCCGAAATGTGCCCCACTGGCCGAACGGAATTTTTCTTCTGGTCGGTAAATCCATTCCTGATCGGTCCAGCGGTGATCCTTGATCCTCCCGCGCACGACCGCCGTGATGCAGCGTGCCTCGTCCTTGCCAGCTTCGTTCTTATAGTGGCTACCATCGGACAAGCCAAGGTACACCCATTCGTTTTTGGAAAAATCCGGATGCAAGGCAACCTCGAGCAATCCACCCTGGCCGTTCTCAATAACCTCGGGCAATCCCTCAATCGCCACGGGATCCAACTTCCCATCTGCAGACACGACGCGCAGGCGGCCTGCCTTTTCGGTGACCAACTTTCGCCCATCGGGCAAAAACGCAATCGCCCATGGATTCTCGAGCCCCTCGCTCACCAGCGTCTCGATGCGGTAATCGTGCAACTTGGTTTTGACAACCTTGTCCGCCGCGGGCACGGGAAATTCCATCCCTTTGGCGAGCGTCTGCTTTTCCATCTCGCGGAATAAAATCACCAAGCCGCGAATCTGTTCGGGCGTGAGCACACCCTCCCACGGGATCATGCCAAGCTCGGGCTTCCCCTTGGTGATCGACCGCGTGATGGCCTCATCGGATGCGCCATGTTTCCACTCGCCATCCACCAGCGAACCACCCTGCCCGCCCTCAAACAAAGCACCATGGCATGCGGCGCAATGCATCCGGTATATCTCCTCGGTCTTGACCTTGTCAGCAAACGCGCCACCGCAAACAGCCAGCGAAATCAAACTTATCAAACGCATGCTGAGAACTACCCATCATGGCCCATGAAAGGCAATCCGCGAATGCGCGCCAAAGCACATTTCAAAAATCCCACTCGAGCGAGGCCCACAGCGAACGCGGCGCGGCCAGCGTGCGAAGACCGTCACCACTCAAGCCGGTCACGATCTCCTCATCGAAAAGGTTTTCAATGCGCACCTGCAGGGTGGCGCATCCGATTTTGCGCATGGCTCCAATCCTCACCGAGGTGTAATCGGGAATCACCCGCGTCGCCAACGCATCGTCAAACTGCGAAGCCCCATATTCCACCCCGCCAAACAAAGTCACATCGTCAAGCGCACGCCACTTGGCATCGGCGATGATCCGAAGATCGGGCGATTGCGGGAACGGCTTGCCCTCAAGCAAGGGCTGATCCGGCGATGAAGCAAATTCCGTTTTCGACCAAAGCCCGCGCACCGCGAGCGTGACCGACTCATGTGGCAGCCACTCGGCCGATCCCTCAAGCCCCGCCACCCGCGCCTCATCGACATTGTCTCTCAGGGATATCGTGCCAACGCTGGGTGGTGTGGGAGTCTCCGGCACATTGGCGATCGCATCGGAAACCCAATGATGAAATACCGCAGCTCCAAATTTCCATTCGTCGTTGGCCTTCCAATCAAGCCCTGCCTCGGCATTCAAAAATCGCTCGGGATCCAACTCCGCATTGGCCTCGACGATGTCATCGCGCACGCGAAACGGCCGATAGAGCTCATTCAAAGTCGGCAGACGAAATCCCGACCCCAAGGCCACTCGCGATTCGACATCGCGCGACATTTGATGAATCCACTCAAGCGATACGGACGACTCAACTCCATCTCGATCCTCATAACGCTCCTCACGCAACAAAGCCCCACTCGCAAGCGATGTCTCAATCCGCCGACCTTCGTCAATCATCCACTGATCCGCACGCGCATTGATGTTAATCCGATCCCTTTCACTCATCCGCCACGCGCTACCCAAGAACACCCCGGCAAGAAATTGCTCACCACCCGCCTCGCGACGACGGAAGGTGCCGACATCCTCATTTGTCTCGCCCGACAGCCACCTGAAGTCGGCACCCGACTGAAAACTCCACACCTCCTCATCACCCCACGCCATACTCCATGCCGCTCCCGTGCCGCGACCCGGCACGTCAAATTGATCCAAGGCAATGCTCTCGGACGAACGATCATCCGTCACCGATGTGAAAACCGATTCAAATTCCCGCCGCTGATGCCACGCCACGGCCTGCCAAGAAACAGCCGCGTCCTTCGAGGTCAATCGCAGTGAAAAATCAATCGCATCCGTGGAGTTCTCCGACAACTCGGTGCCATTGTTACGATCTTCATAGTAATGCGAAAATTTTGGCTCCAGAGTCACGCCCGGTGCCAAAAGCCACGCGAATTTGATTTCCTCGCCAAAAAATTCCGTCTCAAGCCTGCGGTCAACCGCGCCGCGCTGCGATTCATCGAGCGCGTAAAATCCATCGGTGTGAAAGCCAAAAGCCGCAAACGAAACCGCACGCGTGCGGTCCTCATTGCTCATCGCATGCGCGGTCGATGCCCCCATGCCACCATGACTTCCACCCGCGAGCTTGAACGAATGCCGCTCATCAAAAGGTGAGGCGCCATTCAACTGGATCACTCCCGCCGGCGCCTGATTCCCCCACAGCAATGCCGGCGCCGATGAAACAATACGCGCGGAATCAAGCGTCAGTGCGTCATACCTCGCCCAATTCACCCATCCGCCAAAAGGATCATTTTGCGGAATCCCATCCAGCAACACCAGCGTCCTCGAAGCTGCCGTCGCACCGGTGTTGCGCAAACTCACACCGGCCGAAGTCGGATTTCCAAAAATTGCCGACTGTCGCCGATAAAGCGAAAACGCAGGTTCCGTCGCCAACATTTCATCGATGCTGCGCGGCGAGGCCTCGAGGATTTCCTCACGCGACCATTCGGCCATCACACCCGGACCCATCCGCCGATCAGCGAGCACCACCGATGCCGGCAACAAATCCACATCACTCGCTAGAGCCGATGCACCTAGCAACAGCCAAAGAGCAAAACGCCAAGCGCGTTTACACTCAGCAAACATTGTCGAGCTTTTCAACCGCGTCCGGCACATTCGAACGGAAAATTTTTTCACCTTTCGGCAAAAACGGCGCGACCAAGGATTCGATGAAATCAAAATCGCCGGAAAAATCCTCGCGACGATCAGACTCCTGTTTTCCAAAAACCTGCTCCTCGATTAGCAAAAAAACCATGTCGCCCACATCCTGACAACGACGCACTCCCCACTCTTCCATCAGCGTCGAGGCCATCGGGCCAAACTGCTCGAGCGCACAATCGCGAAATCCCTCAAGTAACTCCTGACCACTCACATGCCGGGCCTGACCTCCATTGCCACCAGCCACACGCTGCAGCGTGAAGTCCAGGGCCTCCTTGACGAAAAAATACGCCTGCGGGTCGAAACGCCTGTCGCGTCCGAGAATGCGCTGTACCGATTGTTCGAACTGCATCGCCTGCATGCGCAAAACATGAGCATCGGAACGCCCGCTGTCAAAACACTTGCAAATCACCGCCAACCCAAGTGCCAAAACCGCATTTCCCCTTGTCGTCCACGCTCGCAGCGGCGAGAATGACATCCCCATGGCCGCACCGCAGAACACCATCGCACTGGTCTACGACTACGACCAAACGCTGAGCCCGCGCTACATGCAGGACGATGTGCTGTTTCCGGAATTCGGCATCGACCCGGCTCAGTTCTGGAAGCGCTGCAACGCGCTCGTTCAAGAACAAAAGTGGGACGGCGAACTCGCCTACATGAAATGCCTGCTCGATTATCTTGGCATGGATCAGGTCACCAACCAGCGGCTCAACGAACTCGGTCGCGGCCTGCGGTTTTTCCCCGGCTTGCCCGAAGTCTTTGAGGCGCTTCCGAAAAATTCCCTCGGCGCGGATCACGAGGCCGCTGGCATCAAGGTCGAGCACTACATCATTTCATCGGGCCTCAAAGCCCTGCTCGATGGCTCACGCCTGCAACCCTTCGTGCGTGCGATGTTCGGCTGCGAATTCGGCGAAGACGCCGAAGGACGCATCAGTTTTCCAAAACGCGTGATCTCACACACGACCAAAACACAGTACCTGTTTCGCATCAACAAGGGCATGCTGCGCAACGACCAAGATGTGAACGACCACATGCCTCATGAACAACGGCCCATCCCGTTTGAAAATATGATCTATGTCGGCGACGGACCCACCGATGTTCCCTGTTTCACCGTCATGAACCGCAACGGTGGCCACGGCATCGCGGTTTACAACCCCGAGGATCAAAGCGGCCGCTCGTTCCGAAAATGTTTTCAGCTCTCCACCCACGCGGGCCGCGTGAAACACATCGCCCCCGCCGACTACCGCGAAGGCTCACACCTCTGGCTGCTGCTCTCGGAAATGATCCGCGAAATCGGCGACCGCATCCTGCGCCGTCGCATCGAGGAACGCGACAACGCAACTGTCGCCGCTCCAGGGTTCTGAGGTCGCCTGACGACCACACCGCATGGCAGCAACTTGAGCACCATCGCGCTTTGCGATTGTCACCACGGGCATGAATATATCATGGGATAAAATATAAAGGGACAGTCCTTTAATATGAGTTAAAAAAGGACAGTCCTTGTATACGCGATGCCGACTTCTATACCGCGACCGACAACTCTCCAAATATTCGTTTTTGCTCTTTTGACTCATGATCCCGGTAAGCGTCTTCATCCGAGTGTCATTATTTCTGGCGCAACTACCTCTTTCAGCCTATTTTCGCAATCCCGCCGGTGTCATTCTATTTGGCGCAATGCACACCAATATGCACACCAATATGCACACCTAGGCCCCCTGAATGGAATATCGATTTTCTCTCAGCGGTGCCGCACGTTGAGGCGGATCCGGAACGAAGCGTTGAAGGCGTCGAGGCGGCCTTCTTTGAAGGGGCTCCGTGGAAAGGCAAGCCGACCCGCGTCTTTGCCTATTATGGATTGCCATCAACCCGACCAGGCGAACAGGTTCCCGCCATGGTGCTTGTTCATGGAGGCGGGGGATCGGCATTCATCCCTTGGGTAAAGCTGTGGGTGAGCCGGGGTTACGCGGCCATCGCCATGGACACCTGCGGCTGCATCAGCAGCGGAGGGCATGGAAACCATACCCGTCATGCGGATGGCGGCCCTGCCGGTTGGGGTGGGTTCAACCAAGTTGACGAACCGGCCGAAGATCAGTGGGCGTTCCATGCGGTCTCGGCAGTCGTCCGTGCCCACTCGCTGATCCGATCGTTTCCGCAGGTGGATCCCGCCAGAATCGGGATCACCGGCATTTCCTGGGGCGGATACCTGACCTGCATTGCCGCAGGGATCGATCAACGGTTCGCTTTTGCCGCGCCTGTCTATGGCTGCGGATTCCTTAGGGAGAATTCGACCTGGCTGGGGGAGTTTGAAAAAATGCAGAGCGACAGCGCGGAACGCTGGGGCCTTCTCTGGGATCCTTTAGTTTACCTGCCGCAGGTGAAGTGCCCCATGCTCTGGGTCAATGGAACCAATGACTTCGCCTTTCCGATGGATTCCTGGCAGAAATCCTACCGCCTGCCCGAAGGCCCACGGACCTTGTCGCTGCGGGTGCGCATGGAACATGGACATGGCGGACCGGGTGAAAACCCGCCAGAGATCCACACTCTGGCCGAGGCCCTCTTTCGGAGCGGCAGCCCGCTCGCTAAAATCACCCGGTGCACTCTTGAAAGCGGATTCCTCACTGCCAACTTTGAGAGCCCGGAGTCGATCACCAGGGCCGAGTTGTGCTATACGACCGATACGTGCTCTTGGGTAGATCGTCACTGGCAGACATGGCCGGCGGAGCTGGACGTTCCCAACCGGATGGCCTCGGCCAGGCTTCCCGCCGCAGCTACAGTCTGCTACCTGAATTTGTTCGATACCCAGGATCGCGTGGTAAGCGGCGCGCATCTGGTAATCTGATTGACTTATCCCGAGATTGAACTTTATGGATTGTATAAAGGGACAGTCCTTTTATACGAATTCCTCTTGCCATCTGCTTTTGGCCCGTTATCCTCTCCTCCATGCGACAGGCACGCTGGCTGGCGGAGTGGCGGAATTCGGAGTCCAAACCGGTCTTCTACCACTGCATTTCACGCATCGTCGACCGGCGCTTCGTGCTCGGGGCCCAGGAAAAGGAGAAATTCCGCGCGCTGATGCGCATGTACGAGAAATTTTCCGGCTGCCGGGTCACCTCTTACTGCCTGATGGACAACCACTTCCATCTCCTGCTCGAGGTCCCGCCGATGCCGAAAAACGGTCTGTCCGATGCCGGTCTGTCCAAAGCCGGCCTTACCGACACCGAACTCCTCCAGCGCATATCCTCCCTCTACAACGAAGCCTTCGTTGCCACCGTCGCCAAGGAGCTCGCCGATGCACGCAAGCTCGTGAAAGCCGGCCTCGCGGATGAATCGATCGTCGTAGCGCAGATCCACGAGCGCTTCACCTATCGCATGCATGACCTCGGCGAATTCATGAAGGGCCTGCTGCAGCGCTACACCCAGTGGCACAACCGCATCCACGAACGCAGCGGCCGCTTGTGGGAAGACCGCTTCAAAAGTGTCATCGTCGAAGACGGCGTCGCGGCCCGAACGATGGCAGCCTACATCGACCTCAACCCAGTGCGCGCCGGCCTTGTGAAAGATCCGGCCGAATACCGCTGGAGCAGCTATGGCGAAGCGATCGGTGGCGGCGCGAAAGGAAATGGAAAAACCGCGCGTGCGGGGCTGGTTCGCGCATGGGGCGCGCACAAGGGCATGCTGGCCGATGCCGCATTGTGGTCGGGCGAAATTTCACGCTCGTACCGCAAAATGCTGATGGCCCATGCGGTGGAAAAAACTTCCGAGAGCATCGGACCCGATGGTTCTTTAGTGCGCAAAACAACGCGCAAGGGCATTCCGAAAGAGCCGCACAAACAGCTCACGCCAGAGGAGCAATCCGCCAAACAGCAACGCGATGGCGAGATCCCCTTCGCCCGCATGCTTCAGCACCGCATCCGCTACTTCACCGACGGCGCGGTGATTGGCACTCGCATCTTTGTCGACGAAGCTTTTGTAAATTCCCGCTCGCGCTTCGGCCCCAAACGAAACTCCGGCGCGCGCAAGATGCGCGGCGACGCAAGCGCCGCAGGCACTATGCTCTGGAGCATGCGCGACCTGCGCAAGGGCATTGGCTAAAGAACGCATTTATGCCTATACAATTTGCAATCAACGCAGAAATTCGACGAATTAAATTAACGGTTAGCACCAAGGTGAGGGCACACTAATTTCAGCTAACTGCATGCTCGCAAAATCCCGCTTCCACTTCACCGGCATTTATGGCACTGCCATGGGATCTGAGATCGCCTGACGACCTCACGGCATGGCAGCCACTTGAGCACCATCGCGCTTTGCGATTGTCGCCACGGTCACGAAATGCACATTTGCCTGCATGCCCGCCCTCATTTGCAAGCCGCTCCGTCATTGGCAATCAATGCCACTCTACCTCCGCACGCTCATCGGCATGGCGATCGGCGCAGTTCTCGGCACCACCATGGGCCCCGACGCCGCGGCCCTCGCAAAGCCCGGCTCGATCCTAATGGGACTCGTGCAAATGCTCGCGGCACCCGTGGCATTCTTCGCCATCGCGCACGCACTGGCCGGAGCCAAAATCGAGAAAGGCAAAACCGGCGCACTCGTCAGGTTGCTAGCCACCAACACACTCGTCGCCATCATGATCGGCTTGCTTGTCGCCAATTTCGTGCGACCAGGCGAAAGACGCGGGCTCTCGGAATCCGATAAGGCAAAGGTCGAGGCGCAGGCAGCTTCAATGGCAGGACAGATCGCCACAGCGGAAACCAGCGCGAAAGAATCAGGCGCCGGCGACAAGATCATGCAGATCCTTGAAAAACTCCCGCGCAGCGTGATGGGCCCCTTCACCGATGGCGGCAGTGTGATTGGTGTGATCGTTCTCGCGCTGATGCTGGGCCTCGCGCTGAGAAAGGTTTCACCGGATCCCGAAGCGACAGTGAAGGTGTTAAAAGTTTTCATGGATGCCTTCATCACCATGCTGCACTGGATCGTTCAGCTGGTGCCAATCATCGTGCTCGGTGTGGTCGCCGGCGAGGTTGGGCTCAATGGCTTTAGCTCATTCTACAGCCTGCTGTGGCTGATCGCTGCGGTGCTGTTGGCATTGGCGCTGCAGTTCATCTACTACATGTCTCGTATCTGGCTGCAATCATGGGTCAGCCCCGCGCATCTTCTGAGAGGATGCCGCGACGCATTGGCCATGGCATTCTCCACGGCCAGCTCCACGGCCACAATGCCCCTCACCTACCAGTGCCTCGTCGAGCGCGTGAAGGTGCGCAAATCCTCCGCCAACCTCGGCGCATTGGTCGGCGCGAATTTTAACAACGATGGTACCGCCCTCTACGAAGCGATGGCCGCGCTCTTCGTCGCCCAACTGCTCGGCCGCGATCTCGACTTTGCCCAACAGGCGGTGGTCGTGCTCTGCGCCGTCGCAGCATCCGTTGGTGCCGCCGGCATCCCCTCCGCAGGTCTCATCACCATGACGCTGGTCTTCACCGCTGTCGGCCTGCCACTCGAATACAGCCTGCTGCTCGTGCCCATCGACTGGTTCCTCGACCGCTTCCGCACGATGATCAATGTGAGCGGCGACCTCTGCGTTTCATGCGTGCTCGACGGACGCAAAAAACCGACGGAAGAAATCGGCGCGAGTCAGACCGCTTGATGCAAAACCAAGCTAAGACAAACCGCGCGAAATTTTTCACTTCGCCCTCATCAACCCCAACGGCGAGGGCGTGAGTTTTTCCGCCGCCATCACGCGCAGTGAGGCGATGGTTTTTTCCGGATCAAGCCGATTGAGCGGATAAAGCGAATAACCGCCGCCGATGTCGACGCCGTGGCTCTCGCGCATTTCAAAATGCAAGTGCGCGGGGTAATAGCCATTCGCCGTGCCGACCGTGCCGATGCGGGATCCGCGCGCGACGAGATCGCCGGGCTTCACATCGATGCGATCGAGATGGGCGTACATCGAGTGCAGCGAGCGACCATCCGGCGCACGATGCGCGACAAGGATCAGCTTCCCCCAACCGGGTGAAGGCTCGGCCGCGTAGAGCACGAGCCCGTCGGCGACGGAAAAAACCGGATCGCCAAGATCGGTGTTCATGCCACCGATGCCATTGAGATCATCGCCGGTATGGCGCCCGCCGCGTTTTACATTCATCTCCCAAAATTTCTGTGCGTTGTAGACCAGCGCGCCGTGCTCGGACCCGAGGGGAAGATCGAAGCGCATCGCGCTCGGCACCGCCGCAGCCTGCCATGCCGAGAGGGTGTGAAATCGAAAATCCGGCTCGCCACGCGATGGCATTTCTAACGGATCATCCGCGCTCTGAAGTCCGCCGGGTCGCAGGGAAAACAAGCGCTCGGGCCGTAGCAACCAAAGCCCGGCGATCACCGCAAGGAACAGCAAAGCCAACAAGATCCAAACATTGGTTTTCCGGCGATTCACCGCAGGAAAAATGACCCCGCCACGCCCATAAATCAAGCCACCCGCGATAAATACCTTTCCATCTTTGACAATCCGGCGGCGCGCAGACACTTTCGCGCCGCAAACCAGCAACCACTCACATCATGGCCTACGATCTTATTGTCATTGGTGGCGGCCCTGCGGGCTATGTCGCCGCCATCCGCGCCTCACAACTTGGTAAATCCGTCGCCTGCGTCGAAGCCGACCGCGCCGGTGGCACCTGCCTCAACTGGGGATGCATCCCGACCAAGGCGCTGCTCAAAAATGCCGAGCTCTATCACACGCTCACCCACAAGGCCGCGGAGTTCGGCTTCAAGATCGATGGCCTCAGCTACGACTGGTCGGCCGTGGTCGGTCGCTCACGCAAAGTTTCCGACAAGCTCGCCGGCGGCATCGAGTTTCTCTTCAAGAAAAACAAAGTCGATTATGTCCGCGGCTTCGGTTCGATCGAAGGCACTGGCAAGGTCAGCGTGAAGGCTGCCGACGGATCGGTCAAAACCCTTGAAACCAAGGACATTCTCATCGCCACCGGTTGCAAATCGCGCGAGCTGCCGACGCTGCCCTTCAATGGCAAGTCGGTGATCGGATCAAAGGAAGCGATGAACCTCGCCGAGCAGCCGAAGGAAATGATCATCATCGGCGCAGGCGCGATCGGCGTCGAGTTTGCCTACATCTACAACGCCTTCGGCACCAAGGTCACACTCGTCGAAATGGCGCCGCGCATTCTGCCGGTCGAGGACGATGAAGTCGGCGACGCGCTCGAAAAATCGCTCACCAAGCAAGGCATCCGCTGCCTCACCAACACCAAGATCACCGCGCAAAAAGATCTCGGCACGCATGTCGAACTCACGGTCGATGGACCGAAGGAAAAAGGCACGATCAAGGCCGATGTCTGCCTCATCGCCATCGGCATCCAGCCGGTGCTGCCCGGCGGCACTCAACCCGCCCTCTCGGAGCGCGGATATATCAATGTCGGCGACCGCTATGAAACTTCGATCCCCGGCGTCTATGCCGCGGGCGACATCACCGGCCCACCATGGCTCGCCCACACCGCTTCGTTTGAAGCCGTGCAAGCGGTCGAAGGTCTCTATGTCGCAGGCCACAAGCCGCGCAAGGTCACCAATTTCCCTGGCTGCACCTACTGCCACCCGCAGGTCGCCTCGGTCGGCAAAACCGAACGCGCCCTCAAGGAAGCCGGCATCGAATACAATGTCGGCAAGATCCCCTTCGTCGCCATCGGCAAGGCAATCGCCTCGGGCGAGCCCGATGGCTTCGCCAAGCTCCTTTACGGCAAGAAACACGGCGAACTGCTCGGTGCCCACATCATCGGCGAGAACGCCACCGAGCTCATCGCCGAGATGGGCCTCGCCCTCGACCAGGAGCTCACCGCCGAGGAAATCCACGCGACCATCCACGCGCACCCGACGATGTCGGAGGTGATCCACGAGGCCACCCTCGCCGCCGAGGGTCACGCGATCCACTTCTGATCACAGGGAGCCATTTCGCCTACAGGATCAAGCCCCCCGGCAAGTCGTCGGGCGGGCGAAACTGCCTGATTGACAGTCGCCCGCGTGGTCGCCTAGCCTCCCGCGCGTTTCGCCGCCAGCGGGTCCTTTGCCCGCATCCACACCCATTGGGCGAAAGCATCTCCAACAACCACATACACCACGATGGCTACGAAAAAGAAGGCAGCGAAACCCGCCGCCAAAAAAAGCGCACCGAAGGCCGCCAAAACTGCGGCTTCCAAAAACAAAGCGAAGTCCTCTTCCGGCAAGGGAGTCAAATATGTTTACACCTGGGGAGCCGGCAAGGCCGATGGTGACGGCGGCATGAAGGCGCTGCTCGGCGGCAAGGGCGCCAATCTTGCGGAAATGACCCGCATCGGTCTGCCAGTGCCTCCAGGCTTCACGATCACCACCGAAGTCTGCACTTACTACTATGCCAATCGTAGAAGCTACCCGGCATCGCTGCAGGCGCAGATGGAAGCCGGCGTTGCCAACATGGAAAAAATCATGGGCTGCAAGTTCGGCGATGCCAAAGGCATGCCGCTGCTCGTCGCCGTGCGCTCCGGTGCCCGCGACTCGATGCCGGGCATGATGGACACGATCCTCAACCTCGGCCTCAACGACGAGACGGTGAAGTCACTCGCCACTGCCACCAAGAACGAGCGCTTCGCATGGGACTGCTACCGCCGCTTCGTGCAAATGTACGGCGATGTCGTGCTCGGCGTGCAAAAGCGCGAAGGTGAAGACCACGAGCCCTTCGAAGTCGTTATCGAGGATTTCAAACATCAGAAGTATCACCGCGAAATCATCGACTCCGACCTCACCGCGGCCGACCAACAGGAACTCGTCAAACGCTTCAAGGCCCTCGTCAAAGAGCGCACCGGCAAGACCTTCCCAAGCAATCCGTGGGATCAACTCCGCGGCGCCGCAGGTGCTGTGTTCGGTTCATGGATGAATGACCGCGCGATCGTTTATCGCCGCAAGTACAGCATCCCCGCCGAGTGGGGCACCGCCGTCAATGTCCAGGCCATGGTCTACGGCAACACTGGCGACAAGTCCGGCTCGGGCGTTGCCTTCACCCGCAACCCCGCCAACGGCGCCAACGAATTCTACGGTGAGTTCCTCATCAACGCCCAAGGCGAGGATGTGGTCGCCGGCGTCCGCACCCCGGAGCCGGTCATCAACATGAAGAAGCAAATGCCGAAGTCGTATGCCGAACTCATGAAGGTCCGCGCGATCCTCGAAAAACACTTCAAGGATGTGCAGGATGTCGAGTTCACCGTGCAAGACGGCAAGCTGTTCATGCTCCAGACCCGCAACGGCAAGCGCACCGCCGCCGCCGCGCTGAAGTTCTCGATGGACATGGTCAAGGAGAAGCTCATCGACTGGAAGACCGCCGTGCTCCGCAACCCGGCCGAGCAGCTCGACCAACTTCTCGCGCCGATCTTCGACGCGGCCGATGTGAAGAAAGTCAAAGCCATCGCCACCGGCCTTCCCGCCGGCCCAGGTGCTGCCTCCGGCAAAATTTACCTCAACGCCGATCGCGCGGCCGCCGCCGAAGCGAAAGGTGAAAAGGTCCTGCTCGTCCGCAACGAAACCAGCCCGGAAGACCTTCGCGGCATGATCGCTGCCGAGGGTATCCTCACCGCTAAGGGCGGTGTCTCGTCGCACGCCGCGCTCGTTGCCCGCCAGATGGGCAAGGTCTGCGTCTGCGGCGCCGCAGCCGTCGAGATCAATTACGAGAAACTCACCGTCACCGCGTCCGGCCAGAAGTTCAAGGAAGGCGACTACCTCTCCATCGACGGCACCTCCGGCACGGTCTACGGCGGCCAGCTCAAGACCGCTCCTTCGGAAATCATCACCGGCATCGTCAGCAACGACAAGGCCGCTCGCAAGACCGAGAAGTTCAAGAGCTTCCTCCAACTCATGGAGTGGTGCTCGAAGGTCACCAAGCTCGGCGTCCGCACCAATGCCGACACCCCCGAGCAGACCCGCATCGCGATGGCCTTCGGCGCCACCGGCATCGGCCTCACCCGCACGGAACACATGTTCTTCGAAGGTGACCGCATCGACGCGATGCGCGAGATGATCCTCGCCACCACCGAGAAGGCACGCCGTGCCGCTCTCGCCAAACTCCTCCCATTCCAGCGCGAGGACTTCACCGGCATCTTCAAGACCCTCAAGGGTTTCCCTGCCACCATCCGCCTCCTCGACCCGCCGCTTCATGAGTTCCTGCCCCACACCAAGGAGCAACAACTCGATCTCTCGAAGAAAATCGGCATCAGCGTCGAGAAGATCATCCAACGCGTCGCCGAACTCCACGAGTTCAACCCGATGCTCGGCCACCGCGGTTGCCGCCTCGGCATCGCCTATCCGGAAATCACCGAGATGCAGGCACGCGCCGTCTTCGAAGCCGCCGCCAACGTCGCGAAGAAAAACATCCCGGTGAAACCCGAGGTGATGATCCCGCTCGTCGGCTTCCAGAAGGAATTCGACCTCCAGGCGGAAATCGTCCATCGCGTCGCCAAGGAAGTGATGACCGAGAAAAAGGTGAAGTTCGACTATCAAGTCGGCACCATGATCGAAGTCCCGCGCGGCGCGCTCACCGCCGACGAGATCGCCAAGGGCGCCGAGTTCTTCAGCTTCGGCACCAACGACCTCACCCAGACCGCTCTCGGCATCAGCCGCGACGACATGGGCGCCTTCCTCATGCCCTACACCGAAGCGGAAGTCTTCAAGAAGAACCCCTTCGCCACGCTCGACAGCACCGGCGTTGGCCAACTCATGGAGATCGCCGTCGCCAAAGGCCGCAGCACCCGCCCGAACATCAAGCTCGGCATCTGCGGCGAACACGGTGGTGATCCGGACTCGGTGAAATTCTGCCACAAACTCGGCCTCAACTACGTGTCCTGCTCGCCCTACCGCGTGCCGGTCGCCCGCCTCGCCGCCGCCCAAGCCGCGATCGAGGACGAAAAGGCTGCTCCTGCAAAGAAGCCCGCCAAAAAGGCCAAGAAGAAGTAATCCGTGAAATGTGGCGGCGATCACCGGTCGCCGCTCTTCCACTTGTTCATTCCCGCGGCGACCAATGATCGCCGCCACAACTCAAACCAAAGCCGCATCGGGAAACCGGTGCGGCTTTTTTCGTGCTGCGGAAATACAAGACTTCCAGGCACAACAGAAGAGCAGCGCCATCATCGGCCATTCATTCAACGGACCTTTGGGGACAAAGGTCCCTGCCTTTGAAGAAGCGGCTTCTTTTCTTCTGTCTTCCGTCTTCTTGAAACTGCCCACTTGAAACTTGAAACTTCTCTAGCGGATCTTCCACTTGTTCATTCACGCGGCGACCACTGATCGCCGCCACAACTCAAACCAAAGCCGCATCGGGAAACCGGTGCGGCTTTTTTCGTGCTGGGGAGCGCTAAAAATCAACATATGAAAATTTAGCCCCATGCAGGAAAACAGTGGCACATTCGATTGCCCCACTTCTCTAAGAGCGGTTTTCTAAGATCAATAAACTAGCGGCCCCAGACGAGATAGCACATGGCGGCACCTTCATCTCTAGAGTCCCAGATCAGTGCCGCTTTACCAAGAGGGCTGGGCATAGCGGTCTCGTAAATTTTTCCGAGTTGCTGGATCTCTTTGTCCATATGCCAATCCGTAAGAGAATTGGGCCTGTAAGACTTCCATCCGCTTTTGGTGGTTATCACTTCTTTACCGTTTGAATTTTGCATGATGAAGCCAAACCCATGTCTGTCCTTTCCGTAAAGGGCGCCACATTTTACGGTAATTTGCATCGGTCCTTTCACCTCATATTCAATGGATGATGGTTCTTCCCCTGCTTTGAAGCGCTCACCGTTGATATAGATATCTGCCCCACCATGCGCAGCAAACTTAACGATATATTTACCATTAGGTATGGTATTAAACTTGGTAGCCTTCAAGGGCGAAGCAGTTTGATCTGGATTCTCAGCAATTGATGGGTTGCTAGGATCTGCACTTGGATCAACCTCTTCTGTGGCAAGAAGCGCATCCATTCCCGTGTTTATGGTCTGAATTTTCGAATCGATGATGGAGCAACCTAAATTTCGCTCATCAAGCGTCCACTTTCCTGAGTTCACATTTTGCAAAATACTCTTATAGTTACACTGCCGTCCCACAGTCTGGACATGGCGAGCCCTGAGCCTTGAGTTTGCAAGGCGTCGTGAGGGTTTTGGCGGAATGCCGATTGCGAGTTTTTTTCGGGTCGTTGATATATCCTTTGAATATCGCG